>JBGPSI010000008.1:0-58539 GCA_041490045.1 Bradyrhizobium sp. | reverse complement strand
GCCCTAGTGCGAAAGCAAGGGACCCATAACCAAAGGCCGTAGTTGTTGCACCAAAGCCGTCGAACAGCGTCGTTCCCCATAGGCGTCCCGCCGTATGGGTTCCGGCGTTCGCCGGGACGACGGCGGTGGTTACGGATGCGTTCGTTACGCCAGCAGCACCGCGTCCGCGCCGTCCACGCTTGAGCCTTCTGACTGATCCGTGGTGTTGGTTGCGGCCGCGCGCTACCGCAGGAGATTGAACGTCGGCAGGTCCGGGCTAGGCGGCTGCCGGCTGATTTCCGTCACATCCAGCGCCGGCATGGTCGTAATCCAAAGCACGCACGCCATGGCGATCAATGCGGCGGCTGCCATGATGGCGAGTGCTTTGCTGGTGAACTCCGGGGGTTCCATGCATGGGCTAGTTGCTGAGGATCACCCTGTGCCGGTGTCGTGCCGGATCATCGGTGCCGACCAGCGCATTCGGGTCAGTTGCGATCACGGCCTCCGGCAACGGCACCGGCTCCAGACCGGCGAAGCGGCGATACAGCGCGCCCATGATCGCGCCATAGGCGAGCGCGACAATCATCAGGTGCGAGCCCGACACCAACGGCACCATGGGCGACAACAGAAGGGCGCATGCGGCAGCGATCAGCACTCCGGCCACGGCGTATTCCCACGCGCGATGACGATGCAGGGCCCTTGCAATGTGATGAAGGCACAGCACGAGGATGGCCGACGGCAGGATGGTCGCAACCAGGAAAGTCAGGAACAACTGCGCCGGCAACGCCACGGCGATGACGGGATTGGAACCGGAGCTCATATAGTTCACGAAGCCGGGCAGCAGCGACGCCAGGGTGATGGACAGAACCGTCGTCAGCACCGCCGGCATCATGGCGGCGATCACGATCGCCGCCACCGAGGTGCGGACGCGTGTCGGGCCGTCGAATGCGAGCGACGTGGCAAGGCCCTCGTACGACAATTTTGGAAAGCGCGCCGCCGGAGCAAGGCCCGCGAACTGGCCGTAGAGAAAGCCGGCGATCATTCCCGCAAGGGTCGGCAGCAGGCCCGTGGTCAGCAGGGTGCCGCCGGCGGGCGAGACCAGTTGAAAGCTGTTGCGGATCGCGATCGCATAGCCCGCCGCCGCCATGACGCCGCCCATGAGCGCATAGGCCAAGCGGCTGGAGATGGCGCGCTGGCGCAGCATCCAGTGGCCGGCAAACAGCAGGGCTCCATCGGTCGCCAGGCGTGTCACGTAGAGGACGAGCACCTGATCGGGTGACGGAAGGTCGGTCGGCTGCGCGGCGTAGGCGCCAAGCAACGCCATCGCGGTCAGTACGGCATGTACCACCGCAAGCGGAATCAGCGCGACCAACAGGGCGCGCGAGGAATTGTTGACAACGTACATGCGTGCAACCCCTGAACGGCCGCACGCTAAACGGGAGCCGTTACCGATGGCCCATGAGAATGAATAAAATTGTATAGACCTGCTCTCCGCAGGCATCTCCCGGCCAAAAACAGGCGTCGCCCGGCCAAAAATCGCCAAAATTCCTTCCTTGAAATCAGCTTCGTTTCGAGAAAGGAGAGCCTCCCATGCGGATCAATCGCGTGATCTTTGCAGGTGTAGCGGCCGCCCTCGCCTCATGGACGGCGCCGGCGCTTGCCAGCCATTCGAAAACCCAGCCGGTCCCCGAGCCGGCGGCGTCATCGTCGTGCAGCGCGATGCAGCCGATGCCGGATGGAACGTGGCAGCGGCAGCCGTGTCAGGAACTGGGTTCCCCGCCGCAAGCCCCGCGCAAATCCGCGGCGCGAAGTTCCGAGCAGCAGACGCGCTGAGAGCGCGCGCTTGCGCCGTCTCGCGCGGGTCAGCCCTGATGCGGGCCGCGGATGATCTTCATGGCGTCTTCGATCCGGCGCCACACGCCGGCTTCCTCGCTCTCGCCCTGGCCCTCGCACGTCCGGGCGTTGCGCGCCGCCTGGGCGATCGCCTCAAAACCATGCTGGTCGATCATCTGCCGCGCGATGGTGTGAACTTCCGTCTCGGATATCATGTCGCTCTCCCGATATTCCGGCCACACCCGGAACCGCGGCGGCTGATATCCGTCCGCCACGGAACCTTCCTCGTTACCCCTGCGCCTCTACAACATCCGACTGCGCCCCCCGTTCGAACGGCAAGAGCTGCCGGAGGGATTTTTTTGCAACAACAGCGGTTCCACGAACTCCGTAAAAACACCTACGTGGTCCTTCGGAATTTTCAGGTCGCTGTCACGCTGCTATCAAGAGATGCTGCACTTCGCGTTTCACGATTCGAGAAGAGGCGAACATGGCTCAGGTCTACTTCCATTGTTCCAACGAGATCGGTATCTCGATCGATCGCTGCGGCAGCGCGGTTGCCGATCTGACCGAGGCGCGCGAGCACGCCGTTCTCGTGGTGCGCTCGCTCATCAGGACGGTCACCCTGGAAGATTGGCGCGCCTGGGTCCTGCACGTCACCGACGATGACGGCGAAGAGATATTCAGCGTGCCCTTCACCTCCCAGATCGGCAAGCCGCATTGAGCCGCGCCATGTGGATCACGCAAACTTCATCGGCGCCGCTTCGCCAGTGCCTGAACGTCATCATGACGCGATGGCAGAGGCTGATGCAAATTGCCGGCAATCCCTATCGGCCCGAGCTTCATTACATGCGAGGGCCCGGCCCGAAGTGGCATGCGAAGCATCACGGCCGCGGCAAAAGCCGCGTGCTTTGAGGCGCGGCCCGCGGTCGCGGTAAATTCGTAGAGCGTATCTGCACAGCGTTAGTGATCCGGCCCGCCAGAAGGGCCGGATTTCGCGAGTCGGTAGCGTCCGGCGTGATATCCGGGGAATTCCGGTGCGCCCCAATGCTGGCATGAACCCTGCATCGATTTAACCAACCGGGTCATTCATCATTATCGAAGGACGCCATGCTTGTTACTCTCGTCGCCGTTCTCTGCAACGGACAGCTATGCCTGGAGAAAGTCGTCACCAACAGTGAGCAGTCGGGAATCACCATGACCGCCTGCACGGTCCAGGGGCAAATCGGCATCGCCGATTGGCTCGCCCACGGCCCCTACCATGAGTGGAAGCTGCAAAGGTACAAATGCGTGATGGGCAATTACGTCCCCAAGCACGACATCTGAGACGCGGCTACTGAACGACGTCGAGCTTGACGTTCGCGACGCCCTTGCCAACCATTCCGAGCGACTGCGCGGCGGAATAGGAGACGTCGACCACGCGCCCGGGAACGTAGGGACCGCGGTCGTTGACCCGGACGGTCACGGAGCGGCCGGTCGCGACGTTCGTCACGCGCAATTTCGTGCCGAACGGCAAGGTCGGATGCGCGGCGGTCAGTTCGTGCGTATCGAACTTCTCTCCGCTCGCGGTGCGCTCTCCCTCTGTGTAGAAGCTGGCAACGCCCGCCATCTTCGTTGCGGCGGTGTCCTTGTGGGGCGCGAACGGCGTATGCCGTCTCACGGATGCGACGCGCGGTTGAGCCACGAACGACGGCGTCCGATCGTGCCGCAATGAGGCCTGCCGGCTGGGGGCGTAGAATCCCGAATTCCGGCTGACGACGGAAGACTGGGCGCAGGCCGCCAGCAGCGCTCCCGCCAGCCCTACGGCCAACAGCCGAACGGCATTACCAGCCGCCGACGGCATCCACGCCGCGCCATGACAACGGCGGCTCGCTTCAATCTCTATTCCGGCAGGTTTGATGGAAGACATGTTGCATCCCCATTCCGTGCCCCCAATCCCGACTCCCGCCCAAGCGGGAACCATGGCGGGGCCCAATACGGGCAGAACCGTGGCCGGCGGCGGTCGCGCACAGGCGATTCCGCTGAAGTGTGGCTATGGGGCCACAGGGGATCGCTGTTGAAGCCTGTCATTCCGGGCGCTACTCGGCCTTCACCCATCGCGCGGCGGCGTCGGCGGAGTCTTCGGGCCGCGTGTTGAACGCGATCTTGGTGCCCGGCCCTGCTTCGAGCACGGCGTTGACCAGAACCTCCAGCAGCCACAGGTTCTTCGGCGGCAACCGGACGCCTGCGCCGATCACCACACAATCATAGACCTTGCTGGAGAGTCGGTGCGCGACGGTGGGGCCGGCGGTTTCGTCGGGCCGGATCAGGCAGAGATCGGCCTGCCAACCGCGCTCGGCAATTTCCCGCATCGCGACCGCGATGCCGGCATGGATTTTTTCGGCGTTGAAGCCCGGCGGCAGCGCCGGATCGGAGAAATCGACCGCTTCCGGCACAAGGCCGACGAACAGGATCCAGCTCGTCATTCGAATTCTCCATCCATCCGATCGCGCCGATCCGGCGACGGTCCGCACGCGAGCGTACACGCCGCGCCGGTCTGCGCCTACGAAGTATGGATGAACTGCTCCGGAACTATTACGCGCCGCGCATTCCTCAGGCCACCTCAGCCTGGGCGTTCTCGGTTTCGCCCGCGGCGAGCACATCGAGATCGATGAGCTGCGGATCGTCGGGAGAGATTTCGCTGTCCGCCCGCACGCTGCCATGGACGTGCATCAGCGTCTGCACCCGCCGGGCGTTCAGATGGTCCACATGGTGATCCCGCAGCGCCACCGGCAGCAAGGCTTTCGGCAGCCCCACCAGCGCGAACGCCGGAACCCGGCGCACCTCGCCCGCCTCCCGCCACAACAGCGGATTGAGCGTGTAGATCAACTGCCGCTCGATCTCGGCGGATGGCGGCTGCTCGGGCTCGGGCGCCGCCAATAGCGCAACGTTGGCGTTGCCGGCGCGCGTGCGCACCGCGGCGGACCGCAGCTCCCAGCAGATCAAATCAGCGGCTGCGAGAATCTCCTGGCGTATGGCATCGACGCTGCTCGAAAACCGCGCCGCCTCCGGCATCGGCGCGTCGCTCGTCGTGACGGCGCCGACCAGCGCGGCGGTGCCTGCGTCAAATCCGGGGATCGCGCGCTCGATCGCCGCCGCCATCGCCTCGATCCCGTCGGCGGCCAGATTGCGGTCGCGCTGCGCGATGGCGTCCGCGAGAGCGCGTTCGGTCGAGGCCACCTGTTCGTCGAATTCCGCCAATGCGGCGCGCAGCGTTTTGACGCGGTCCTCCACGCTGCGCATGTCGGCTTCCGCGCGCTCGAGCCTGGCATTGGCGGCGCCGGCCACCGCCAGCCGCTCGGCCGCGGCACGTTTTTCCGCGAGCAGCCCCTCGGCAAGGCTCAACCGGTCGGCCAGCTTCTGCCGCCCCGCCTGTTTTTCCCGCAGTGCACTCTCAAAACGCTCGACCGGGCTCAGCTCCCGCTTGAAAAATCCCATGGCAATGCCCCTCGTGCATAGCGATCCCGCGGCGAATCAGCCGGCGGATCCAATGCGCCCAAATTAGCCGGGAACTTGGATAACATTGCGGTCGAAACCGGCCGCCCGGAATGAGGGGTGCCCTGCCCCCCCTCACAAATCCTCTAGCGCCGGCGGCTCAAACCAGTTCGTCAGCGACAGGCCGCCGTCGACCACGATCGCGGCGCCCGTGACGTAGGCCGACACCCGGTTCGACAGCACCGCCAGCGCCATCGGCGCGAGGTCTTCAGCTCGGCCGAGGCGGCCGAGCGGGATGTGCTTTGCCAGTGCGGGATCGGCGACGAAGCCGCCCGCTGCGATGGCGCCGGGCACCAGCGCGTTGACGCGGATGCCGTAGCGGCCAAACGTCTTGGCGAGCTCCTTCACCAGCATCGCCATCGCCGCCTTGGCGGTGGAATAATGCGGCAGGTTGCGCGGCGTGCCGGCGTGCAGCGAGGTCAGGAACAAAAACGAGCCGGGCTCGCGGGCCGCAACGAGTTTTCGTGCGAGTTCACGCGCGAGGTGAAAGCCGGCATCGACGTTGACCGCGCGCATTTCTTCCCAGGTCGCCGTGCTCACCGCGAAAGCGTGATCGGCCTCGCGCCGCGCGGGCGAGGCGCTGTGAACGAAATATGTCACCTGCCCGAGGGCGGACTGCGCGGCGGCCAGCAGCGCGTCGCACGCGGCGGGATCGGCGAGGTTCCCGACCCAGGGCACCGCGAGCTCCGGCCGGGGCGAGTTCTTCACGGCAGCAGTGACCGTATCCGCATTGACGTCGGCGAACACCGTTCGCACGCCCTCGCCGACCAGCGCCTGCGCGATGGCGCGGCCGATGCCATTGCCCGCGCCAGTGACCAGAGCCGTCTCGCGCGCGGGGTCGAACGGGTTTTGCAGGAGGTTCATGTCGCAGCTCTCCACGGTAATCTGCACCGCCGAGGTGTCGGGAACAAGTGCGGCGCCCGCTCGACTCGTTTCAAGGTGACAGTCGCCCGCGTCGTGCGAATCCGCAAACGCGTCGCCGCCCGGATGGTAGGGAAACAATATTCCCGCCCACGCGTTAGTTTTTCGCACTCATTTGCCGGATGTCCTCGATGTCCATCCCCGCATCTCCCGCCTCGAGACCCGCCTTCTTCGCCATCCCGGCCTTGTCCGGCTGGACCAGCGCACAGCGGCATGTGGTGGCCGCGAGCTTCCTCGGATGGACGCTGGATGCGTTCGACTTCTTCCTGCTGGTATTCGTGCTGAAGGACATCGCCGCGGAATTCCACACCGACATTTCGGATGTCACCTTCGCCATCCTGCTGACGCTGGCGATGCGACCCATTGGGGCCTTCCTGTTCGGGCGCGCGGCGGACCGCTTCGGCCGCCGCCCGACCCTGATGGTGAACATCCTCCTGTATTCGGTCCTCGAATTCGCCTCCGGTTTCGCGCCGAGCCTGACCGCGCTGTTGATCCTGCGCTCGCTCTATGGCGTCGCCATGGGGGGCGAATGGGGCGTCGGCGCCTCGCTGACAATGGAAAGCGTTCCGCCGCATGCCCGCGGCTTTGTCTCCGGCCTGCTGCAGTCGGGCTACCCGACCGGCTATTTCCTGGCTTCGATCGTCTACGGGCTGCTGTTCCAGTACATCGGCTGGCGCGGCATGTTCATGGTCGGCGTCATTCCCGCTTTGCTCGTCTTCTACATCCGGCGCACCGTGCCGGAGTCGCCGAGCTGGAGCGCGCAGGCCGCCGTCGAACGCGGCAGCACGTGGACGATCGTGAAGTCGCACTGGCGCCTCGGCATCTACGCGGTAATCCTGATGACCGCGTTCAACTTCTTCAGCCACGGCACGCAGGACCTCTACCCGACCTTCTTGCAGGTCGAGCACAAGCTGTCGCCGCATGCGGTGGGCATCATCGCGGTGATCTACAATATCGGCGCGATCTGCGGCGGCATCCTGTTCGGCTCGCTGTCGGAGCGCTTCGGCCGCCGCCGGTGCATCGTCATCGCGGCGCTGCTGTCGCTGCCGGTGATTCCGCTCTGGGCATTTTCGGCCAGTCCCGCCTTGCTCGCCGCCGGCGCGTTCCTGATGCAGTTCTTCGTCCAGGGCGCCTGGGGCATTGTGCCGGTCCATCTCAACGAACTGTCGCCCGACGCCGCGCGCGGCACGTTTCCCGGTTTCGTCTATCAGCTGGGCAACCTCCTCGCCTCCGTCAACGCCACGCTGCAGGCGGGCATCGCCACGGCGTTCGGCGGCAATTATGGCCTCGCGCTCGCCGTCGTCGCCGGCACTGTCGCCATCATCATCGCGGTGCTGACGGTGATGGGCACCGAGGCGAAGGGCATCGCCTTCGCAAGGGCTGTGCCTGCACCCGCGGAATGAGAACCTAGCCCGTGAGAACGCAGCGCGGGTCGGCGTTTCCATTCGCTCCTCTCGTGGGGGAATGATCGCGGGCCTCGCGCCGTTCGCCAAAAGTCGACTACCGGCGCATCCCGCCCGCGCGTAGTTTTTACACCTCAAGGCTCGCCCGAGGGGAACAAGAAGCCACGCCAGCCATGGAGTGGAGACGATGATTGCTTTGGTGGAAGGACATCCGAATATCGACGTGATCGTGTTCTACCTGTTCGGGACGGCCATCCTTGCGGCGACGCTCTATTACTTCCATCGCAGGCAGATGGAATAGCGGGCTACGGTCAATACGGCGGCTTCGTGCGCTGCCGCTGCGCTTTGGCCGCTTCCATCCACCACGCAAGATCGTCGGCGAAGCGCGGAAACGCGTGCTCCAGCGCCTTGCCGCCGTCGCCGATCGGCTTGGCGTCCTCCGACAGGGTTTGCGCGATCGGCCCGACCGCGATGGTGCTCGAAATCACCACCATTCCCATTTCGGAGAGCGTGCCGTGCCAAGCCAGCGCGGCGCGGGCGCCTGAAAAACGGCCGGCCGAATAGGAAGCCATGGCGGCGGGACGCCAGAACCATTCCTCGAGAAAATGATCGGTGAGGTTCTTCAGCCCCGGCTGGATGCCCCAATTATATTCGCCGGTGACGAACACAAAGCCGTCGGCGTCGCGGATCTGGCCGGCGAGCTTTTCCAGAACGGCAGGCGCCTGCCCCTTCGGATATTCCTTGTACATCCGGTCGAGCATCGGCAGGCCGACCGCGCGAGCGTCGATCAGCTCGACCTCGTCGCCGCGGCCGCGCAGGCCATCGACAACGAATTGCGCCAGGCGAATGCCCAGGCGGTCCGACCGGTAGGAGCCGTAGAACACGAGAATGCGGCTTGTCATGCCCCATCATAGCACAGGGAGTCCCGCGCGCAGCCCTGATCGCGCCATGGGGCTTTGAACTTACCGCCGCCGCCGAACGACTAGAGAAGACAGTCCAATCGAAAAGGGGGCCCATGACCGACCAGCCGACACCTGCCGCCACCAGCCGCAATCCCTGGATTGCGATGCTGCTGCCCTTGAGTCCTGATCGGCCATTTCGTCTGGAACCTGCTGACGCCGGCGCACGAATTTCCGATGCGGACCAAGCAGGTCATGACCATGACGCTCGATGCCCTGATGCTGGTCGGCCTGATCGGACTCAGGGGCGCGATGCCGAAGCCGCTGTTCTGGGTCGCGCTGGTGGCGGGCATCGGCCTGTTCGCGCTGCGCCTGAGCTCCGACGGCTGGTGGACCGGCCATTTCGCCTATTCGTTTCCGCCGCGCTGACCGCTGCGCGTGACGCGTACCGTTGACGACATCATCGGCGAGGCCGCGCGCCTGCCGGTGCGGGACGCCGCGTACCTGATCTGGCGCGAGAAGACCACGTTCGAGCGGCTCGAGGGCCGGCGCTGGCGGCCGCGCGATATGAGGACGCCTGCGGTCGCGGCGCGATCGATGCGCCGGATCAGCGCGCAGCTCCAACGCGAGCGCGACACCGCGCAGGACGGGCCGACTTTCGACCGACTGAAGCGGGCCCACCCGCGCGCCGACGACGCCGAGTTGAAACAGGCGATCGTGGCGGCGGTCAAATTCGACGATGATTGCTTCAGGTATTTTTCCGGCGATGGCGGCGATTACTGGGACAATGTCGTCCGCGCCGTGGCCCGCGCCGCGAAGGATCATCCCTTCTATCTCGCCACCACCTACCGCGATGCCCGCAACTGGCTCGCCTACAACATGAAATGAGCAAGCCCGCAAAGCGGCCCGGTGGCAATCCGGGGATCGTCGGCAACCGCGCTGCTCCGCCGCGGGGCGGCGTAAACCTGGGATTAACACCGGCAATTTACGGTAGAGGCCCCACTCCGGACCCATCGTGAACGGCTCAAAACCCATGAAAATCGGTACCCTGTTGACCGCCGCCATCGTCTCTCTCTCCGCCGTCGGCGGCGGACTCGCGGCCTATGTCGCGGTCACGAAATACCAGACAATGGACCAGGTTTCCGTCGCGCAGAGCAGGCTGGAGATCGTCCGGGCCGTCGGCGACCTTCCGCGCTATATCAACCCCGAGCGCGGCTTTTCCACCAACATCCTGTTCGGACCGCCCGCCGTCGATCCGAAGCAGCTTGCGGAACTCGACGACAAATACCGCAAGCAGACCGACGGCGCGCGCAACAAGATGAACCAGGTCAGGAGCACCCTGCCCGGTGCGCTCGATGACGGCGCCGCCGTGGGAAGCGCCATCGATGCGCTGAACGTGAAATTTGCAGCGCTGCGCGAGTCCATCGACAAGGCGATCTCGGGTCCGGTCGACGCACGTCGCGATGCGGCCAAGAAGATCGTCGGCGACAACACGGCGTTCAACACCGCGGTCACCGCGCTGCTCGACGAGCAGGTCCGCAAGATGGCCCAGCTCGACGGCGATGCCTACCGCCAGGCGAGCTACGCCAATATTGCCTGGACCCTGCGCGACATCGGCGGCCTCAATGCCAGCCTTCACAAGAATCTCGTCGGCGCAAAGCGCGCGGCCACCGATGCCGAAAAGACGGATTTGAGCCGTGTGCAGGGACGCACCGACCAGATCCTGTCCTCACTCCAGGAATTGCGCGGCAATCCAGCGACCCCTGCCAACGTCGCGGCTGCGCTCAACCGGATGAACGAGGCCTATGTCGAGCGGTTCGGCAAGGAGCTGAAGATGGTCAAGGATGGCGCCATCAGCGGCCAATACGAGCACGACGCCAACGCCTTCTTCGTGGAGTCGCAGCGCGGTCTTGGGTCCATCATCGAGGTTCGCGACGCGTTCTATGACAACGCCGAGCAAATCCTCGGCGCGGCCTATTCCGCAGCGCGCCTGAGCTTCATGATCGCGCTCGCGGGCCTCGCCGCGGTCGCGGTCGCGAGCGCCGCACTGGTGGTGATGGTCCGTGGCCGTGTTTGCAGGCCGATCGTCGACCTCACGGCCTCGATGTCCCGTCTCGCCGGCGGCGATGTCTCGGGCGAAATCCCAGGGGCCGAGCGCAGCGACGAGGTCGGGGCGATGGCGGCTGCCGTCGGGGTGTTCAAGGACAACAAGATCGCGGCGGATCGTCTGGCCGCCGAGAAGGAAGCGGAAAATGACGTCAAGATGCGGCGCGCGCGCGTGCTCGACGACCTCACCCGCGCCTTCGAAGCCAAGGTGAGCGAGCTGGTCGGCGGATTGTCGTCAGCCTCGGCCAAGATGGAAGACACCGCCCAGTCGATGTCCTCGACCGCTGCGGACACCAACCGCCAGGCCGCGATCGTTGCCGCCGCCTCGGAACAGACCTCGACCAACGTGCAGACGGTCGCCAGCGCCACGGAAGAGCTGACGTCCTCGATCACGGAAATCGGCCGCCAGGTCGCCCAATCCGCCGAGATCGCTGCGCGCGCCGTCGAGAACGCCCGTCGCACCGGTGATACTGCACGCTCGCTGGCCGACGGTGCGCAGAAGATCGGCGACGTCGTGACGCTGATCCAGAGCATCGCCGCGCAAACCAATCTGCTCGCGCTCAACGCGACCATCGAGGCGGCGCGCGCCGGCGACGCCGGGCGCGGTTTTGCCGTCGTCGCATCCGAAGTCAAATCGCTGGCCGGCCAGACGGCGAAGGCCACGACCGAAATATCGGAGCAGATCGCGGCCATCCAGACAGCCAGCGACGAGACCGTGACGGCGATCAGGAACGTGGCCGACGTGATCGCCGAGATCGACCAGATCGGCGTTGCGATCGCCTCCGCCATCGAAGAACAGGGTTCGGCGACCAAGGAGATTTCCCGCAGCGTCCAGGAAGCGGCGCGCGGCACGCAGGAAGTCAACTCGAACATTTCCGGCGTCCAGCAGGCGGCCAACCACACCGGCTCGGCCGCCAATCAGGTGCTGGGCGCCGCAGCCCAGCTATCGTCGCAATCGGGCGATCTCGCCGCGCAGGTCAACCGCTTCCTCTCCGAGGTCCGGGCCGCATAGCCGGAGCGTGCCCTCAAGCGGCCCGGTTTCGATTCCATCGAAACGAAAAAGGCCCTAATGCCGCTTGAAATACTGCACGTCGCGCTCGTGCTTTTCCGCGGCGGCGCGCGACTTGAAGGTGCCGAGATTGCGGCGCTTGCCCGTTTTCGGATTCACTTTTCGGGAATAGAGCCGGTACTCGCCTGATCGCAATTTTCGGATCATGGAACAACGCCTCCTTCAGCGTACGCATCGCAATAACCGCGATCGCCCTGCTCGCGTTCCGGCCTGGACGGACCGCTGCCGCTATTTGCCCGCCTTCAGCGACATCATGAACGCAACGATTTCGTCGATCTGATAGTCCACAAGGCGCGGATTTGGCATCGCCTCATGCGGACCCATGGTGCCGTGGTTCGAGGCAAGAAATTCCCGCAACGCCTGTTCCGTCAACAACGGCCGCTGCGCCAGCACCGCAAAGCCCGGCCCGGGCGGCGACAGCAGGGGCAATTCCCGGGATTGCGGCGTCACCACATGACACGCTCCGCAGACGCGTTGAGCAAAGCTGCGCCCCGCCGCGACCAAATCGCCGTTCGGCGTCTCGGCTCGCGCCGGCGACGCGAAGGCAACCAACAGCATCAACGTCAGGAGCGCGGACTGGCGAAGCATCATGACGGCCCTTTCTGCCGGCCGCGACGCGCGAAAGCGGCGGGGTCTACGGCTTTTTCTGAGTTGGCGCAAACGACTGGTCGCTGAACGGCGATGTCGTCGGCATCTGGATGGCAACGAATCCTCGCTGCATCGTTTGATGACAGGAATTGCAGCCGTCGGTCAGCTCGCCGACCGCTTTCGTGAAGCGCTTGAAGTCCTTGGCGTCGATGGCATCGGAAATCGACTGGACCGGTTTTGTCATCGTCGTGACGTTGCTGACGGGAATGCCCTCATACAGCACCGCCGCCTCCAACAGGCCGGCCTTGAGCTGGCGAAGTTCATACGCCGCGAGTTCCCAGTTCTGGGCCTTGCCGGCGAACCACAGCTTGATGTGCCGCGTCTGCACCGCGTTCATGATGTCGCCGAGCCGCGGGACATATTGTTCGTTGGTCGGCGATGCATTCAGGTTGGACTGGCCGGACTGCGCAGTGGCGAGCGGCGCCAACAGGCAAACCATCAGCGGGGCAACAATATATCCACGTAATTTCATCCGAAGCTCCAGGCGTGTAGCGTTTCTGTCGACCGTGTAGCATGGCGGGCTTCTGTGCTGTTGATATCCGTCAAGGTGGGCGCCGGGTGGCTGCTATGTCGTCATGACCGGACTTCCCCGCCATGACGAAGAAATGAGCACCGGACGAGGATCACCTAAAAGCAAAGATTCGTTACAAGATTCCCGCGCTTGTCCTTGATCGCGAGCGGGCATTCCATGCGCTTCAAGGCCTTCTTGGCATCCTCGTCGCCCAGCGCTGCGGCGCGCTCGTAATAGGCCTTGGCGGCGGCGCTATCCTTCGGACCGCCGCGGCCATCCTGTGCGAACGCACCCATCTGCGCCAAAGCGCCGGGATGATTTTGCGCGGCCGCCTTCTCGAACAGGTTTCGCGCGGCGGTATCGTCCTTTGGCCCGCCGGTGCCTTCCGCCAGCATCAACCCGAGCTGATATTGCGCCTCCGCATTGGTTTCGGCGGCCTTCGCCAGCAACTCGCGCGCACGCACTGGATCCGACGATGCGCCGCCGGTGCCCCCGAGCGCCGCAAGATTGCTGACACCGCGGGGATTGCCGGCCTCTGCCGCGCGCTCGAACAGTTTTCGCGCCTGCGTCTCGTCCTTGGCGACGCCCGAGCCGGTACCATAGAGCACGCCGAGTTCGACCATCGCCGAGGTGGAGCCCTTGTCGGCGGCCTTGCGCCAGGCGGCGACCGCCTCCCGCAACTGCCGGTTGGCGGCATAGGCGCGGCCAAGCTGGTAAAGCGCGCGGCGCGACGAGCCGGCTGCGACCTTGCAAAATTTGATCGCGGTCGCGATATCCGACGGCGCGACGTCGGGCGTGCCCTTGACGTCGGCCGGTTTGTCGGGATCGGCGGGATCGGCGGCGAGCCGGTCGCACAGCACGAGATCGGCCGACTGCGCTCTCAACTGACATGGAGCGGCCAACCATGCAGCCGCCGCGATCGCCATCGCCGCGAGGAGAATTCGGCTTGTTGCAGCCCGAGAAAGCGCACACCACTGTTTCATCAGGATTCACCGATTGAGGGCGGCAGGTTAGCGTCGAAGAACGGACGGATTCAAGGGTCGAGCCCGGACTCGCGCAGCAACGGGGCGACCTCCGGCGAGGCGAGATATTTCAACAGCGCGTCGGCCTGCGCGGCCTTCGCCGACGCCGCCCAGCGACCGGCCGAAAACACCGCCGCCGTCTGCAGCTCGCGCGGGATCGGCCCGACCACTTCGACGCCCGCGACCTGCTTCAACTCGCTGATCTGCTGAACCGCCAGATCGGCCTCGCCGCTGACCAGCAATGCCGCGGTCAGGCCCGACGGGATGATCCGGGCGCGCGCATTGATTTCGGATGCGATTCCCAGACGCTCGATCAGCTGCGCGAAGAAGATGCCACTGGCGCCGACGCGTGAATAGGCGATCGAACGCGCGCCGAGCAGTGCCGCGCGCAGCGCGGGTTCGGTTGCGATGTCGGGATGAGCGGCACCGGCCTTGACCGCGACGCCGACAAAGGAGCGCGCGAGATCGACGCAGCTTGCCGCGACCACGCTGCCCTGGGTGGCGAGATCGTCGAGCGCCTGCTTTGTCAAGATGACGACGTCGGCCGTCTCGCCGCCGCGCAGTCGGTCCAGAAGCCCCAGTGTCGGCGCGAAATCGGCATCGATGCAGGCACCCCCCGCGGCCTGATAGCGTCCGGCAAGGCCGCGCACGGCGCCCATCAGTGCGAGCGTCGAGAGCACGCGAACGACGTCTTCCATCTCAACTCCCTCATCGCGGCCCTGTCAGTCACGTCCGCAAGTCGGATGGCTTCTAGCAGTCCGCCGCGCCGGAGGTGAAGCCGGAAACCGCGCCGTGGGAGGAAAGCAGGGCATGGCTGAGCGTGGACGCCGAAATGCAATGATCCGCCAAAGCGGCCAGCGCTTTGACGGATCAGGTTGCGATCCGGACCGCCCCAGGTCCGGACCTCAGGTGCTCTCGCCTTAGGCCGCAGCCGCCTTGGCGGAGGTCGGGACCGACGCGATCGTCTTCAGGATCTGCGAAGCGATCTGGTAGGGGTCACCCTGCGAGTTCGGACGGCGGTCTTCCAGATAGCCCTTGTAGCCGTTATTGGCGAAGCTGTGGGGCACGCGGATCGAGGCGCCGCGGTCCGCGATACCGTAGCTGAAGGTATCGATCGAGGCGGTCTCGTGCTTGCCGGTCAGGCGCATGTGGTTGTCCGGTCCGTAGACGGCGATGTGTTCGGCGCGATTGGACTTGAACGCTTCCATCAGCTTCTCGAAGTACTCCTTGCCGCCGACTTCTCGCATGTACTTGGTCGAGAAGTTGGCATGCATGCCCGAGCCGTTCCAGTCGGTATCGCCGAGCGGCTTGCAGTGGAATTCGATATCGACGCCGTACTTCTCGGTCAGGCGCAGCATCAGGTAGCGAGCCATCCACATCTCGTCAGCGGCCTTCTTGGAGCCCTTGCCGAAGATCTGGAATTCCCACTGGCCTTTCGCCACTTCGGCGTTGATGCCTTCGTGGTTGATGCCGGCGGCGAGGCAGAGGTCGAGATGCTCTTCCACCATCTTGCGGGCGACATCGCCGACATTCTTGTAGCCGACGCCGGTGTAGTACGGGCCTTGCGGCGCCGGATAGCCACTGGACGGGAAGCCGAGCGGACGGCCGTCCTTGTAGAAGAAATATTCCTGCTCGAAGCCGAACCAGGCGCCTTCGTCGTCGAGAATGGTGGCGCGTTTGTTCGACGCGTGCGGGGTCTTGCCATCGGGCATCATCACTTCGCACATCACCAGCGCACCATTGGTGCGCGCGCCGTCCGGGTAAATGGCGACCGGCTTCAGCACGCAATCCGAGCTATGGCCCTCGGCCTGCATGGTCGAGCTTCCATCGAATCCCCAGAGCGGAAGCTGTTCGAGCGTCGGAAATACGTCGAATTCCTTGATCTGCGTCTTGCCGCGTAAATTCGGCACCGGCGAGTAGCCGTCGAGCCAGATATACTCGAGCTTGTACTTGGTCATTGAGCCTCTCATTAGTTTGATGATGCGAAAGGTGGGGAACCGAAGGCTATTGGTCACCACAAGCATACCCGGCCACCATCGGCCAGCCTCCACCTAGCAATAAAAGTGCCAAATTGCCGCAGTGCGGCACCTCTGGGCGGCTGTCCGGATGATCCCCGACTCCGGCCGCCGGATTCAAATTTCGGGTGCGGCAAAGGCGCGCGGGGTGCGCAGGCAAAAGGCAGCCCTACGAAGCGGTCGAGCCCCAAACGACGCACGTTTCTGCAGCATCCGGCGGCCCGTCCCCTCGCTGCGATTAAAGCTGGGGCAACTCCCGGCGTCACCCGGCACCCGGACCGCCTGCTTCCGCAACTTTGCCGCCGGCTCAAGCGTTAGCCAGTCGACAACTGCCCTGCCGCAATCAAAATCGCAGAATGCCTATTATTTATACATAAAATGACTTTTCATTGATCAGGTTGCACCAGCGACATGCAGGGACGATATCCGGGTCCGTAACCAATCGAGAACGAGTCGGGCGCAGCATGGTTGATGTACGTCAACCGTTCTGCAGCAAACCAGCGCAGCATCAACCAAGAGGAGAAATGAAAAGATGAATTCTAGTTTGAATCACGAGTCCGCCAGGATCTACCAATTCCCCGCCGGGGGCCGCGCGGCTCTCGGTGGACGTCGCCACGATGAGGCCAAATCCGCAGTCGAGCAGGGTTCGTCGCGGGTGAACGAAGCGGCCTGCAGCGGCAGCTGGTACCACGAAGCGGCGATCCAGGAGTCCAAGCCGGCATGGGAGCGTTGATGCCAGTCGCACGCCGGATATCGATATGCAGGGCGTCTTTGCCGGGACATCGAGTGGGTTGAAAGGGTCGGGACGAAAGCGTTCCGGCCCTTTTTCTTTGGTTCTTTAGCCAAATCTCTTCAGCTGAGTTCGCACGCCGTCGCCGGCCGCCTGGCGTGTTTGACCGTGGCGCCGGTTTTGCTGATCTTCAACGTGACACCGCCGCCCGAATAGCGCGCACCGGACAGACCAAAGCGCCTCGCAAGCGTCACCGCCTTGCCGTCGATCTGCAGATGGGCGCGCTTGTCGTATTCAAAAAATCCGACGATGATTTGCGTGCCGTCGGCGCAGTGATAATTCTGGAAGGTCTGCGCCGCAGCCGGCGATGAGCCGGCGGCCGCGAATAATACAATTGCACCAAGACTTGAACGCCTTCGACTATTCATGTTCCCCCCTGAATCATGAGTATAGCCCAGCCCGGGCGCGCGATACGCCTTGTCGGTCATTTCTCTGCCGCGGATGATGGCTTAGACTGAAACGATGTCAGATACCCCTCCCCGCCACCTCAACCTCGCCGGCGCCAGCAATTTCCGCGATCTCGGCGGCTATCCCGGAACAGGCGGCCGTACTGTCCGCTGGCGGCAGATCTTCCGTTCCAACCATCTCGGGCACCTGACGGAGGCCGATGTCGAAGTGCTGCGGCCCCTAGGCCTGAAGAGCGCGTTCGATTTCCGCGGCACCGAGGAGCGCGTGGCGGCGACGTGCGGGCTGGCGGAGATCGCGGTTCATTCGCTGCCGATTGAACCGACCGTGGTCGCCGCACTGCGGGCGCGCCTTGCCGAGGGCCTGGCGCTGTCGTCAATCGACGCGCTGGACGTGATGCGCGATTCCTACCGCAACTATGTGCGCTACAACACGCCGAGCTTCCGGGCACTTTTTGCGCACCTGCTTGAAGATCGCGCGCCACTGGTCATTCACTGCACCGCCGGCAAGGATCGCACCGGTTTCGCCTGCGCGCTGATCCTGCATGCGCTCGGCGTGGCGGACGAGGTGATTGCCGAGGATTACCTGCTGACCAACCGCTTCTACCGCCGCGACCCCGGAGCCTCCAGTGACCTGCCCGATGACGTCAAGCAGGTGCTCGGATCGGTGGAAGGCTCTTTCCTCGCCGCCGCATTCGAGGCCATCAGCGCCGATTACGGCGATCTCGAAGGCTATTTCGGCGACGGTCTGGGGCTGGGCGCAGGGGAGCGTGTGGCGCTCCAGGCCCGCTACCTGGAGCCCTGAGTTCAACTCCGCCCGAGGCCTGCCGGAGCGACAAGACTGGCGTCAGGCCGCCGCTTCCAATTCCGCATCGAGGTCGGCGATGACGTCCTCGAATGCCGAAATCGCCTGCTGAACCGCGGCGATCTGCAGCAATTCCCAGCTGCTGATCGGACCGTTGCGGTTCTGCAGCGCGACAATCAAATCCCGCCGCTGTTCCTTGAGCTGAACCAGCGGCAAACCGTGATCAGGCAGATATCCCATGACAACTTCCAACCCTTTTGGACGATGACGCCAGCATAGCCGGATCGTTTTGCAATCCACTTATGGAACTCAGGCAAATTTTAACTAATAGCCGGGAATTGGGGGAGGCCCGGATCTAGGCCACCGCATCGAGCCCGCCCGCGATCGCGCCGAAAAGCGCCTGACTCATGCAGTTGGTGGCCCAATCGCTCATGTGAAGCCGGTCGCCATCGGTCGGATCGATCAGTTCGTCGATCGGGACACCGCCCTGGACAACCCAGCGCTCCATCAGGGCGAAGCGGCGAAACCCGGGCGGCGGCGGCCGCGGCTTCGATCCGCGACAGGATATCCTGCGCCCGTTTGATCTTCTCAGGCTTCACGATCGCGGTCGTGTATTGCAGGTCCATCAGCACCACATCCAGGGGAAGACCCGCTAGCCAGTCGAGCCCGGCCGCGATCGCTGCCGCCACCGCGTCGGGGCTATAGACTTCATCGTGAAACACCGCATTGGTGCCGACCTGCCAGATCACCAGCGCCGGCGCTTCGCCGATCACGTCCGGCTCGAAGCGCGCCAGTTCCTCCGGGGCCTCCTGGCCTCCGAGCCCCCGGTTGAGAACGTCGACCATCCGGCCATACGAGTGCCCCCGCAACGCCAGTTCGAGCCGCGCCGGATAGGGAATGATGTTGCCCTCGCCCGCCGTCGACGACGAGCCGACCGCCACGATCCTGGTCTTGCGCTGGCGCTTCAGACTTTGCGCCAAATGCGGCAGCGGAAATTTGAAGCCGACGAGATCGAGGTTCGTGTTGCAAGGCGGCGGTGCATCAGCCATCTGACCCCCATAATTTCAGGTTGCGGGGCGATCCTCCTGAAACCGCCATTGGGCGCAAAAGCGCACAGCATTGCAAATGAATTTGCGCTGGCCATAGTAGAGGTCACCCTCTCCTCTCGCCCGGAGCTGCCCATGGACGCAAAAGTCGTTGTGATTACCGGCGCTTCGGGGGCGCTCGGCAAGGTGGTCGCGGAAGCCGCGCTGGCGCGGGGCGCCCGCATTGCCGGGGTGGATCACGCAGCGTCCCAACTCCCGGCGACGGAGAAGCGGATCGAGCTTGGCGGCGTCGACCTTTCCGACGCTGTCTCGGCCAAAAAGGCCATCGATGCGGCCGTGGCGCATTTCGGCAGGCTCGACGCGCTGGTCAATATCGCCGGCGGCTTCGCCTTCGAGACGGTTGCCGACGGCGACCCCCAAACCTGGCAACGCATGTACGCCCTCAACGTGCTCACGGCGCTGAACGCATCGCGGTCGGCAATCCCGCATCTGGTCGCTTCCGGCGCGGGACGGATCGTCAATGTCGGCGCGATGGGCGCGCTGCAGGCGGGCTCCGGCATGGGGGCCTATGCCGCCTCCAAGGCCGGCGTACACCGGCTCACCGAGGCGTTGGCGGCCGAGTGGAAAGGCAGGATCACCGTCAACGCCGTGCTGCCCTCGACCATCGATACCCCCGCCAATCGCGCCAGCATGCCGCGGGCCGATTTCGCCAAATGGGTGGCGCCGCAGGAACTCGCCGAGGTGATCCTGTTTCTCATCAGCGATGCCGCCAGCGCCGTCACCGGCGCGCTGCTCCCGGTGAGCGGGCGGGTATAGGACGTTTTCAGGCGAACCGGTTCGCGGAAGCAAAACACGTCAACGAGACTGAACCTTACGCCTCCGCCAGCTTCTTCAATACCGCGCTGAAGCGAATGCTGTGCTTGCCGACCAGGGCGGTGGCTTCCGCGACCGCTCCCTCGTCGGTGTAGGTGCCGGAAAAACCGATGCCGACCTCATGGCCGCCGAACACCGGCCGTTCGCCCTGGTTTGGGGTGTGCTCGTGGTTGACGAGTTCGCCCTTCCATCTGCCGTTCGCGCTGGTGTAGGCGCCGACATAATCGAAGAACGCATCGCCGCCGCGGATCCGGCCATCGTGCAACATCATGACGCCGGTGTTGCCGCCGTCGATGCCGTCAAGCAACCGGATGTGGATGGAATAGAGGCCGTTCCTGATGCCGTCTTCGCTGGCCTTTAGCGCGGGCGGTGCCGCCGCTTCGCTGATCGGGGTCATCACCGCGTTGAAGGCAATGCTGGGTATTTGCGTGGTGCCGCCTTCGAAAAAATATTGTTCGCCCTGCTGCCGGCCTTTGAGCGACAGCGTGACCGTGTCGGCCTTCAGCAGCGGCTGGAAATTTGGATCGTCGTTGTGCCGCATCGTCGATATGTCCACCGACACCTCGCCGCCCCCGGATTCCCGGTAGGTGCCGATGAACGCGAACGCCGAATTGCCGCCCATCATCTTGCCGTCGTAGACATAGATGACGCCACGGCGCGAACCGTGCACCGTGTGCATTTCGACCTTGTAGAGCCCTTGCAGCATCGTCGCTCCGGCCTTCCTGGCCTGCAACCTTTGCACTCAGCCGGTATAAATCGGACCGGGGCCGTTCCCTTCAGTCCGGAATCAGCAAGCGCAGCTTCGACTTGAATCGGATGCTCTGTTTGCCGGCGAGCGCCATGCCGTCGCCTTCGGCCATTTCATCGGTATAGGTCCCGGTAAATCCGATGGTCACCGCCTTGCGTTCCCAGACCGGCCGCGCGCCGAATGTCGGGGAATGTTCCTGGTTGGTCACTTCACCCTTCCATTTGCCGTTCGCGGCCGTGTAGGTTCCATAAGCGTAAAAGAACGAGTCACCCCCGCGCAAGGTACCATCGCGCAATACCATGACGCCTTGATTGCCGCCTTCGATGCCGTCAAGCATCTCCACGGTGATGTGGTAGAGCCCATTCCTGATCATGACCCGCTTGGCGCCCGTCTAGTCCCGTATCCACAATAGCCGTTCCGGCCGCGTTTGACCAAATCCCGGGGTCCGTGCTTTCAGCGATCCGGGCTAAACTGACGGCATTGAGTCGCAAGGGGCGACATGGAGCCCACCCCGGAGCCGTCTTGGAAACTGCGCTTTACCTGCCTGTCAAACGGTTCCTCGAAAACCTCGGCTTCACCGTCAAGGGCGAGGTCGGCGGCTGCGATCTCGTGGCGCTGAGCGGCGACGATCCCCCGATCGTGGTGATCGGCGAATTGAAGCTCTCCTTCAATCTCGAGCTGGTGCTGCAGGCGGTCGATCGCGCCGGGGCTTGTGACGAGGTCTGGCTCGCGGCCAAACTGTCCGCCCGCGGCAAGGGACGCGAGAACGACTCCCGCTATCGCAATCTCTGCCGCCGGCTCGGCTTCGGCATGCTCGCGGTCACCAACACCGGCGACGTGGAGGTGATCGTCAAGCCGCCGACGGCCAGCCCGCGCCGCGATCCGAAGAAGCGCTCCCGTCTCGTCGCCGAACACCGGCGCCGCAAGGGCGATCCGGCGCTCGGCGGCAGCACGCGTTCGCCGATCATGACGGCCTATCGCCAGCAGGCGCTGGCCTGCGCCTCGGCGCTGTCGCAGGGGCCGCGGCGCGTGCGCGATCTCAAGCCGGAAATTCCCGACGCACCGAAAATTCTGCTGCACAATGTCTATGGCTGGTTCGATCGCGCCGAGCGCGGCGTCTACGAGCTGACCGAAGCCGGACATGCCGCGCTCAAGCGCTGGCCGCAGCAACCGATCGATTTTACGGGCGCCGGCGATTCAGCTTCCTGAACCGTGGCAATCGGAAATCGCGTCGGCTGAAATGGTGGTAGTGGTGCCCGTGTGACAATGAGGCAAATCCACAGCTCTAGCGCATAGCTGGATTGCCTCACCGATTACATATTGCAATGCAACATGGGGAGCCCTAGGTAATCGGACCAACTGCGAGGCCCCGATGAGCGAAGACTGGAATACCAAGTATGGAACGCGGCGCGTCCGGCGCGACCCGCCGACGCTGGATGAGGCGATTTTTGCCGCGGTCGGCATTACCGACGACCAGGAAGCGCAGGCTGAAATCGCCGCTTCGCTGATGGGGCTGCCGATCGAATCCGTACTGGCCGAAGTGAAGAAGGTCGCGCGCACCACGGCGCGTTCGACGACCCGCGTTATCGCCGGCGAACAGGGCGCGCAGCGCTCGGTGGTGGTCGAACGCCGCGTCGTCAGACGATTCGGCAACGACAAGCGCACCGGCACTTAAATCCTCAGCCACCGCTGCATCCATTCGCCGGCTCATGAGCCGGCGAATGGCTGTTTGTAAAGCCCTTGGCTCAGGCCGTCCGGCCCCAACCATACATTCCCAGCAAGGCCTTCCAGTAGGCGCGGTTGACCTGCACCATAGCGCGCGTCGCATCGGTCGGCGTCGCGATCGCGAGCTTGGCGAGTTCCAGCTGCGGTTGCGGTTTCAGATCGATGGTGCCGGTCGATTCGCCATGACGGAACGTCAGCTGCGCGCCGAATTTGTTGGCGAGCGCCCGCATCGCCTGGTTTTGCGCGCCGGTGGTGATCCGCAGCGCGTGATAGCCCCTCCATCGTGCTTCCTGGATCAGCCGCTTGAACAGGATGATGCCGACGCCCTGCCGGCGCACCGACGCCTCGACGCTGAAAGCGATCTCCGGCAGCGCATCCGGGGATTGATCCGGCGGATGCAGTTCCGCCGCACCGCGCACCACGCCGTCCTCGATATAGGCGACAATGATGGTGCCATCGTCGGCGCATTTCGCGGCGTAACGCTCGATGAAGCCGTCATCCATGAAGCCGTTGAAGCGGTCATGTCGGCTCTCCGGATCGAGCCGCAACAGATGGTCACGCAGCAGCGGCAGTTCTTCTTGCTGATACAGCGTCCGGACGTAGCCGCTGGCGAACCTCGAACGGGTAATGTCTTGGTTTAGCACGTCAAAAACTCCTCTTGGATGGCCCTCGAGGAGGCGTCGAATCCCTAGGTCACGAATATTGTGCATCGCAACATGGAATTCAAGGCCGCATCACGCCTCAAATAACGGCAGAATTTCGCGACCGAATGGTTAACAAAATTCCAACTCCCGTATTCATACGAGCACCATCTGGGTCTGTGTCACCACCGCCACCAGCTTGCCATCCTCGGTCTCCAGCCGCGTCTGCCAGACCTGGGTCCGGCGGCCGCGGTGCACCGGCGTCGCGGTCGCGATCAGCGTCGTTCCTTCTTTCGCGCCGCCGATGAAATTGGTCTTGCTCTCGATCGTGGTGGTGCCCTTGGCGTCGGCCGGCAAATTGACCACGGTCGCGGCCGCGCCGACCGAATCCGCAAAAGCCATGATCGCGCCGCCGTGAATGGTATGGCCGAGCGTGCACAGATCCGGCCGAACCAGCATCCGCGCCACCACGCGATCCTTGTTGGCTTCCGTGAAGGTGACGCCCTTCAATTCGGCAAAAGGCATCTTCATCGAATTCACTTTTTCGAGCGGCGTCATGAAAGCTCCCCGTTTTTCTTCAAGTCATTCCTTAAAAGCATGGAATGCCCTGTCAAATCAGGCAATGACGTCCCGGGTAATGGCCGCCGTGACATCGGGTCCAGTGAGCTCTCCGCCGTCATTGCGAGGAGCAAAGCGACGAAGCAATCCATCGTTCTTCGTGTGGCCATGGATTTCTTCGCTCGCAATGACGGCTAGATTTTCTCCACCCCACACCATTCCGCAATGAACAGTGCAATGGCCTTGGTGGATTTGCGCAGCGAGTCGAGATCGACATATTCGTTGAAGCCGTGCATCGCAGCGCCGGTGGCGCCGAAGCACAGGCTCGGGATGTTGCAATTCAGCCCGTAGAAACGGGTGTCGGTCAGTGCCGTAAAGGCGCCTTCGGGAACCGCACCGCCATAAACCGCATCATAGGCTTTGCCGAACGCGGCTTCCGGTTCCGCGGAATCCTTCAGCTCATAGCCTTCCGACAGAAAGCCGGACCATTCCACCTCGGGCGGATTGTTGGAAAGGAAGCGATGGTCGCGCGCAGCCGCCGAGACGCAGGCCCGTATTTCATTCTGGCAGTCGGCGACCGACCAGCCCGGCAAGATCGCGATCCGGCAATCGACGTCGCACCATGCCGGCACGCTGGAGGCCCAGTCGCCGCCCTTGATGATCCCCGGATTGAAGTTGATCGGATGCGTCACCGCCTTGAAATGACGGTCGCTCTTCGCGCGCTCGTTCCATTCGGCCTCGAGCTTCTCCAACGCGTGAATCAAATGATAGGCCGCCATGATCGCATTGGAACCGGAGCCGGCCTCGAACACATGCACGGGAAGACCGCGCACTTTCAGCCGAAACCAGATTACGCCGACCTGCGAACGCACCAGCCTGCCGGACATCGGTTCGGGAATGAAACAGGCGTCCGCGCGATATCCGCGCTGCAGGGTCGAGAGCGCACCGACGCCGGTGCTCTCCTCCTCGATCACGGACTGAAAGTGAATCCGCGCCGTCGGCTTCAAGCCGGCGGCCGTGATTGCGTCGAGCGCATACAACGCGCTGATGGTGCCGGACTTCATGTCGCAGGCGCCGCGGCCGTACATCCTGCCGTCCCTGATCACGGGCGAAAACGGTGGCGTCTCCCACATCTCCAGCGGGCCGGTCGGCACCACATCGCAATGGCCCTGCAGGATCAGCGATTTCCCCTTGTTGCTTTGCGGACGGTAGGTGCCGACCACGGTGCGTGCTTTTGAAAAATCATGCTCAATCGGGCCGAAGCCGCGCAAATCCTTCAAATCGTCGACATCGATATGCCAGTCGTCGACCTCGTAGCCGCGCTGGCGCAGGAGATCGCCGATCATGTCCTGGCAGGGCCCCTCCGCCCCACGGGTGGAGGGTATCGCGACAAAATCCCTTGTTGTCGCAAGCTGCGCCTCGAAATTGGCGTCAACGGCGTCGAGAATCCTTTGCTTGGCATCGATGGCGTTCATTTCCGTCACTGTCTTCCGTTGTCGCTTTCAGAATCGCAAGCGCGCCCATACACTCGGATAGTCGCCGGCGAGATTTCGCGGCCCATGGAGACACGGATGCCGGCCAATCGCAATATCCTCTACCTGATCATCGGCGCACTGGTCGTTGCGGTAGGTGTGCTCGGCTACAATCTCTACCAGACCAAGAAAGAACCGGAGGGCCTGCAGATCAATGTCGGTCCGAACGGGTTGAAGATCCAAAACAAGTGAAACCAACCGCTGCACCGGCCATGACGACCTCGCACATCAGGCTCTTCTCGATTTTGTTGCTTGGCGGTTTCGCGCTATGGCCGCGGCAATCGTCGGCGCTGGAAGGTCAGGTGTCGCGGGAACAGGACATCGTCAATCTGCAGCTGGGCCAGCGCGTCAGGGTCGACGATGGCAGCTGTCCCGCCGGCCAGATCAAGGAAGTTTTCGGCGCCAGGATGACCGCAAGCGGAATCCAGCGGGGTGTGAGATGTGTTCCGCGCAAGAAATGATCGATGCGCGCGTTTCAGCCAGCCGATGCAACGACTGATCTTCCGCGAGCGGGCAGCCAGCGGTTCCCAGACATGATGAGGGACTTGGGGTAGCGAGCCTAGTTGGCCGGCTCGAACATGCATTGCAGTGTCGGCTTGGCAATCTTGGTAAAGGTGGGACCGATCTCGGATTGTTTTGATGCCGGCACCCAATCGGTCTCGATGGTCGGTACGCCGGTCTCTCCGATGCCGCGCAGCAGCGCTTCGCGCAGGTCGTTGTCCTCGACGGCAGCGGCGGCATGATCGTGCAGGCAACCACAGACCGCTTCGGGATGCGCCCAGCGCCCCATCATGTGGGGCGCGCACTGGCGCACGAACTCGGCGCGAGCATCGGGGAGTTTCTGCCAGGAACGGAATTGAACCTCCCGGATCTTGGCCTGCTGGACCTCAATCGGCCCGACCTTGACCTGCCCGGCTTGCGCGTATGCCGAGCCGGCCAGAATGATGGAGGCAACAACAGTTACGGCGCTGATACGAAGATGCATGATGGCCTTGCCGGCAACCTTCTTGACGTGTCGTGTCAGTTTAGCGGCGTATCAACGGGTCGCGACGATAACGGCCTGCGGACCCGAAGCGACGATCGGCAACCCGGCATAGGCGAACGTGCCGACACCTGGCAGGCTATTGTCGGCGGAACCGGCCATCGAAGCACCGGCGAGCACGAAGGCAAAGGCTAGGATGACGCTGAACGTTCGCATTTGACTGTCTCCGGATATCGCCACCGGCCCTGTCCGCCGTTCTTGTTGTCGCCTTGATAACCATACGGCGTTTCCGGGGTTCTGCGTCAAAAGCGAAAAATGGTTTCTTCGCGCGGCGAATTGTTTCGTCGGAACTGGCCCGATGAAACAATATCGGGAAAAACCCAACCCACTCAGCCGGATGCCTCGCCCGCCGAGCCGCCCGAATGGCATCGTTGGTTGTGGCCGATCGTGATCTTCATCTCGAGCGCCGAGGGCCGCTTCTTAATCTTTCCATGGTGGAGAAGCCCCAGAACGCCGAAGCGCGCGAACCGAAGCACCGCGCCGGCCGTCTTAATCAGACGAACGTTGCAACTTTTGTAGGCAGTTGCGCGTTGTGGTCGGGCTTCAACAGGGGAATTCAGTGGCGGGTAACGGCAGCATCGGTGTTGGCACTAAAACCGGGGCCCTCGGACCGGACCAGCCGACTGTCGAAAGTGTCGCCGGGACCAAGGCATCCGGACTGCGGATCGTTGAAGCCAATCTCCTCGAGAAACAACGCCCGAAGGTTTGCGTCGTCATGACGCAGCAAAGTGGCGAGTTCGGTCGCGGCAACCAATCGGCGCCGCAAAAACTGCTGCAATTGGTCGGTTGCCGCGATCCCAAGGCCCGGCTCGTGCCGTGGGTGCGCCCGCTCCCGCCCAAGCAATAGATCAAAAACCTTCACTGGATGAAGTCGCCGCATTTCTGGACCGCGGTATCGGCGGCTCCCCAGGGCATGATCGGTACCGAGGAGGTGGAGTTCTTCGGCGAGCCTTCGATCAGTCGGTCGGAATAGACCATATAAACCAGCACGTTCCGCTTGGCGTCGCAGCCGCGCACAATCTGCATCTTCTTGAAGAACAGCGAGCGCCGCTTGCGGAACATGTCGTCGCCCTGCTCCATCTTGTCCTTGAAGTGGATCGGGCCGATCTGACGGCAAGCCAGCGAAATATCCGAGACTTCCTCGGCAAGCCCGAGCCAGCCCTTGAAGCCACCCCGCTCCGGCACCGTGAAATGACAGGCGACCCCCTCGACCTCGGGATCGTCGACGCCATAGGTCGCGAGCTTGTCGTTCGGGCTGAGCAGTTTGAACACGGTCGAGCGGCGGAAGATCAGGTCCGGCTCGTCGGCGGCCAAGACCGCCGAACCCGGCCACAGCGCCAAAACCAGCACCAGCAAAGCCAGAGGTCTCCACCTCGTGTCACACAGTTTTAGGGCTTTAGGTGTCATGTCTTGCTCCGTTGGGGCGCTTTTACCCATGTAGGCGCCCACAGGCCCCGAAGGAAGGCCGCCGGTAATGGGGCGGCCTGCCCGTTTAACTGAGTGTGAGGCTTTTTTGTTACGCTAAAGCCGAAAATCGCCGGCGATTGGACGCCCTGCGCTGGTGAACGCGTATCTCGTCTGAGACACTAACGATCGATTGGACTTAAGGATTCGGGAATGGTCTGCGTGGGCGTGTGTAGGGTTCTTGGTGCCGGGCGGCTTTGGCGAGTTGGGCTTCTGGCGGCTGCAGGCGCGATCGGGGCCACTGCCCAGGCGGAAGCCGCACTGTATTACTGGCCGGATTCCGATGCCGGATATTATCGGCCCGGCCCGGCGGCCCGGCAAAAACCCCGCCGCCATCAGGCCAGGAAGATCGAGGTGCCGCAGAAGGAATCGGCCAAGCCGAAGGGGCCGGTCATCATCGCGATCTCGATCGAGAAGCAAAACCTCAAAATCTACGACGCCAATGGATTCTTCGCGGAAGCCCCGGTCTCGACCGGCATGAAGGGCCATCCAACGCCGATGGGCGTCTTCAGCGTCATTCAGAAACAGAAGCTGCACCATTCCAACATCTACAGCGGCGCGCCGATGCCCTATATGCAGCGCATCACCTGGTCGGGTATCGCGATCCACGCCGGCGTGCTGCCCGGTTATCCGGCATCCCATGGCTGCATCCGGATGCCGATGGCGTTCGCCATGAAGATGTGGAACTGGACCCGAATGGGCGCGAGGGTCGTCGTCACTCCCGGCGAGATGAGCCCTGCCAGCTTTTCACATCCGCTGCTGGTGACGCAAAAGATCGCACCGCAGCCCGCGGCCGAGCCGCAGGCCGATGCGCCGCCTGCGCCAAAATCCGACAAGGCGTCCGAGGCCGACAGGCCGATCAAGCCGGCGATTTCGGAAGCAAAACTCGAGCTGAGATCAACCGTCGGCCACGCCGTCGGCGAGCGGCCGGCATCGACGTCCTTGCGCGAACAGACCCACACCGCGGACGCGAGCGGCGGTGTGCCGATTACCCAACCCGCGGTCGCGATATCCGATGCGGCGTCCTCCGGCGGCAATGCGACGCCGCATGAGGAGCCGCGAGCCGACGGCGCGCCGGCCAGCGCGAGCGACGCTGCTTCCGACCAGACGGCCGATGGATCGAAAACCGATGCAAAGCCCGAAGCCGCAAATCCGCAAACCCTGACGTCGGAGGCTGAACCCGCCACCGCGAAGCCGGCTGAAACCGGATCGTCCGACGCCGCAAAGACCGATGTAGCGACGACCGGAAGCACGATCGTTGAAGACAAGCCCGCCGAGAAAAAGGTCAAAGCAAAGGCGGATGACGTGAACCTCGACTCGCCGAAACCGGACGCGCCGACATCAAGCGGGAAGCCGGCCGACAAGACTGGCAATGCGGCCAAGGCCGCGACCGCTGTCAGCCCAACCGGTCCCGACGCGAAAAAGGATCAGGCCCGCTTGAGCGAGGCGGCGAAGCCGGCCGCCGGGAAAACCGATCCGGGCACATCGTCGGCGCCAAAGCGCAGCGGTCAGATCGCGGTGTTCATCAGCCGCAAGGACTCAAAGCTCTATGCGCGGCAGAATTTCGCGCCGCTGTTCGACGCGCCCGTGACGATCGCGCCGAGCGACCGGCCGCTGGGAACGCATGTGTTTACGGCAGAGATCGACAAGAACGACACCAATATCGTGCACTGGTCGGTGGTCTCGCTGCCGTCGCGGCGCGCCGAGCGGCGTGACGAAGACGAACGCGCCTCGCGCCGGCGGAAGAACGCCACTGTCGCCGTCGTCGAGCCGAAGCCGGTGCCGGACAGCCCCGGAGAGGCACTGGATCGCATCACTATCCCCGCCGATACGATGGCGCGGATTGCGGACGCGCTTTCGACCGGCGCCTCGATCATCGTTTCCGATCAGGGCATCAGTGCCGGCGAAACCGGTGAAGGAACGGATTTCATCGTTTCGCTGCGCTAAGAAGCTTTCGTGCGAAAGCCTGCCCCCACACGGATGGCGGGCAGAAACCGATTCAAGACCCTCGAGATAAGTCTCGCGCGCCACATTTTTTTGCATCACTGGTTTCTTCGCCACCAGCGGAACAACGATGCATCGGCACCGAGCAGGCCGGTGTTGGCAAACGAGTTGATCCGACGCGCATCGAGCATCGCTGCGACATCGGCCTCCGTGCCTTGGCCGGTAAGAACGAGTTCTTCCAGCTTGAACTCGTCGGCGGCGAATGGCTTTCCGCCGAGCCTGCACACGACCTTGTTGGCGCAGGCCACATCGCCGGGCATCGCGGCGACCTGCGCCGCTTCGTTCAGGACGTTGCGCTGGTTGACATAGATGGACGAGCGAAAATCGCTGCTCAAAATGAGAAAAGCGGTTTCCTGGCGGTCGGTAACGATGAGCCGGATCAGAAGAGCAGCAATCATCGCATCCCGGGAACGGCGCGCGCCGATCCGTTTGGCGAACCACGTTGTCTCGATGCGGGTAAAGGTCACTCCGAGGCCTATTCCGAGCGCGAGGAACAGATCGAACTCGGCATTCCCCGCTACGCCATGACCGAACCATTGCAGGATGCAGGCCGATAGGCCGAAACCGATGAGAAGTGCCGTAATTTTTGCGGCGTTCGACGTCCAGTTATCGACGGCCCAGCCGGCCGAGATCAGGAGCGCCAGCGCCGGCCATTGAAGGCGACCGATATTTCCGATGAGGTTGGATAACGCGTACTGCCGGTTGGCGAGCAGATTCGCACGGAAATCAGTTCCAAAAACGACGACACAGGCGCCAATTCCAATCACGCACGCCGCGGCGCTGATGACGGTTCCCCGGACCGCGTAATGGCTCCGGCTCACGAACAGCCATGTGATGGCGGAGACGGGAATCATGATGATGTTGTGCTTCCAAAACCCCGCGACCACCATCAAGAGCAGCGCCGGAACGGGTGATTGCCCGGCACGGCAGCGCAACAGGAACCAGACGAGCCCGGCCCCCATGATGGCCTCACCTGCAAGCTGGGGATCGTCGGCTCCGACGTAGGTCGTCTGGTTGCGCGCCATGATGGCGACATACCAGAGCGCACCGATCGCAGCGCCGGCGCGACCGCCGACGAGCACACGAACGGAAAGGAATATCTCGATTGCGATCGCAAGCAGTGCGACCAACGACACGGCGCGGCCGACGAACAGATTATCGATTCCAAGCCCCTTGCCGAGGAGCCCGATCGCGTAGAACGAGAGCGGCGGATAGTTGTTGCCAACCAGGCCGTCGGCCGCGGGATAAAGCGGCAAGCCTCCGGCAGCCGCGTCCTGGAAGTAGGCATTCCAGGCCTCGGTTGGCCAGATCTCGATCAAAAACTGCGCCCGCCAAATCGGCCACGCCAAAAACCAGGCAGCGGCGGACGACAGCAGCGCAACGTAGATAAAAGTTCGATAGTCGGCCTTCGAAGCGGCCGAGCCAATCAGCGGCGACGTCGGCGCCAGGATTGTCATTTGCGAGCCCCCCAGCCCCATGCACATCCAACCGCGACCGGACCGGGCAAGCAAGCTTATCTCTCGCGCCGCCCCCTGCTTTACCGGCAAGGCAAGGATCACGCACCAGTCGAGAGAGCCCGAAATCTGGCACTCCCCGAGCACACCCATCAAAACGGCGCAGTGTCGGGCTTGCGTTGGGTCAATCGCACCGACCGGCCTTCCCCACGTCGCCTCCCGTCGGAGCGCATCAACATCTATTGAGAGGCGGCTCGCTGCCTGCCGGGCTAACATTGTCCGATCTGGAGGAGCGCCATGATCGACCGCAGGACCATCCTCACCGCGGCGCTGGCCGTGGCCGCCGGGCCGCTCGCGGCACGGGAAGCCCGCGCACAGGCGGCGATGAGCCGGATCACCGCCTATGCCTTTTCGTTTCGCGCCCTCGACGGCGGCGATATCAGCCTCGCCGAATACACCGGCCGTCCGCTGCTGATCGTCAATACCGCCTCATTATGCGGCTACACGCCGCAGTATGCCGGACTGCAGGAGTTGTGGACCGAATTCCACGGTCGCGGCCTGATGATCATCGGCGTGCCCTCCAACGACTTCGGCGGACAGGAGCCAGGCGGCTCGAGCGAGATCGCGGAGACCGCGCAGCACCAATACGGCGTTACCTTTCCAATCGCCGCCAAGGCCGTCGTGAACGGTCCGGAGGCGCATCCATTCTACAAATGGGCCGCGGCGGCGCGTCCGAAGGATGTTCCGCGCTGGAACTTCCACAAATATCTGATCGGACACGACGGTTATATCGCGGACGTATTTCCCTCCGCCGTCGAGCCGTCGGATACCCGCGTCAAGACCGCGATCGCGCGGGCGCTCGCCGAGTCCTGACGCGCCCTCTCTTCCCCCGTAATTAACCGGTTCACACGGCGAATTGCCCTGTGGCCATAATAGCCTTGCCGTGGCGGCTCAGCTCCAACTAGGCTAGTATTATTGGGGCGGGAAAGCGCTTGGTCCATGCAAAATGTCAGGGGCCGGCACGAGGGATCAGGTAAGGGACAACGAAGATGCGGATTGCGGCAGGATTGATCTTTGCGGGCGCGGTTTCGCTGTGTGCGTCAGGCCTGGCCTGGTCGCAGACCCCTGCCACCAAGAGTGCGGCTGCCCCTCAGGCGGCGGCTCCGCAAGCAGCTCCCGCCCCAGCGCCCGCCCCCGCCAAAGCGACCTGCGCCAATCCCAATGCGCTCGGCATCGCCCGCGTCGTCGAAATCGATACGACCGGCGGACCGGGCTTCGGCTTCGAGCACTTCAAGCAGCTGGACTTCCTGCGCGACCATGAAGTGGTGCTGACGTTCGACGATGGTCCGTGGCCGGTCAACACGCCCTCGGTGCTGAAGACGCTGGCCGATGAGTGCACCACGGGCATTTTTTTCTCGATCGGCAAGCATGCGACCTACTATCCGGAAATCTTGAAAGAGGTTCTGGCCGCCGGCCACACCATCGGCACACACACCTGGTCGCACGCCACCCTGACCAACAAGAAGCTGACCGAAGACCAGCGCAAGGACGAGATCGAGCGAGGCTTCAGCGCGGTCAAATGGGCGCTCGGTGGCGTTTCGCCAGCGCCGTTCTTCCGCTTCCCGGCGCTGCAGCATCCGCCGGAAATGGTGACCTATCTCGGCACCAGGAACATCGCGATGTTCTCCTGCGATCTCGATTCCTTCGACTTCAAGGCGCGCAACGCCCAGCAGGTGATCGACGTCACCATGAAGAAGCTCGACAAGCTCGGCAAGGGCATCATCCTGATGCACGACTTCCACAAGCACACCGCCGAAGCGTTGCCGGAACTGCTGCACCGGCTGAAGGCCGGCGGCTACAAGGTCGTCAAGATGATCCCGAAAACGCCGGTGCAAACCCTGCCGCAGTATGACGAGGAACTTCTGAAAGACGTCAAACTGCCGACCGTGAGCTCGCGACCGGTCTCCAGCGTGGTGCAGACGATTTCGGAATAGCACTCTCCGCGCGCGAGATGCCGGATCTGCTCATCGAGGGCTATGTCATCGTGTCGGCGGACGGCATGCTGGCGAACGCCGCCGGCGTGATGCCGGATGAATTGAAATTCGAGGGCGATAAGCAATTCTTCAACGCCGCCCTCGATCGCGCCGACCTGATCGTGCATGGCCGCAACTCCTACGAAGACCAGCCGAACTCGCCGCGGCGGAAGCGGATCATCCTGACCCGGCGGGTCGCGGCGACCGCACTGGATCCACAGAATCCGAAAGCCACGTTATGGAATCCGGCCGGAGCTTCGTTCGAGACGGCCTGCGATGTCGCGGGAGTACGTTCCGGCGCCGTCGCGATCATCGGCGGACCCGGCGTATTCGCGATGTTCCTGGACCGCTACGATACGTTCTGGCTCTCACAAGCCCCGCTGGTGCGGCTGCCGGACGGCGAGGCCTGCTTCCCCGGTGTGCCCGCGAAGTCACCGCAAGAGATCCTGGCCGCGCACGGCCTGCGGCCCGGCGAAGGCCAAATTCTCGATAGCGGCGATAATGTCAGCGTGACGCCGTGGCGGCGGACGGATCACATCTCACCATAGACGGGCTCCGACGAGCGCGGCGTCCGGCCATAGCCTGCGATCATGAACAACGCGCCGATGATCGAGAGATTCTTCAGCGCATCGATCAACGTCCTGGCGCTTTCGGGCGACGGCTGATTCCAGAAATCGTGGAAATAGAACGTCGACGCGGCAACGAAGAATATCTGGAGAATCGCAAAGAACCGCGCGCCGAAATTCAGCGCGATCATCAATCCGCTGATGACCTCGAAGGACCCGACCGCAATGGCGAGCATTTGCGGCGTCGACATTCCCGTCATCGTTTCGAGCTGCGACGTATAGGGCGTCAGCAGCGCGGGAATGACCACCTTGGCTGAAATAAACTCCGCCGTGCCCGGTATCGCGAACAGCTTGGTTGCACCCGAATAGATGAACAGCACCGCGAACAGGATTCGCCCGAAAGTGATGAATGCTGGCATTAGGTCGGCCTCACTGGATGCTGCAAATAAGCCGGAGTCGCAATGTCAGGTGATTATGGGCGTTCCGCCCCGGCTTTTCAAACGGTCAGATCAGACTCCCCCGGCTTCCGATCTCAGCCGAACAACGTCGGCTGCTGGCGGCCGGCGCGTTCCTGGGCTTCGACGGCAGCCACGGCCGTCATGTTGAGGACGCCGCGCGCGGTCACCGACGGCGTGAGAATATGTGCCGGCCGCGAGGGTCCGATCAGGATCGGGCCCACCGGAAGCGCATCCGCCAGCGCCTTGATCATCTGATAGGCAACGTTGGCCGTATCGAGATTCGGCATGATCAGGATATTGGCCTCCCCTTCCAGCTTCGAGTGTGGCAGGATCAGCTTTCGCGCGGCTTCGGACAGCGCGGTATCGCCCTGCATTTCGCCGTCCGCCTCCAGCTCGGGATGGTTCTGCTTCAGGAGCGCGGTGGCGCGGCGCATCTTGCGCGAGGAGTCGGTATCATAGCTGCCAAAGTCGGAATGTGACACGAACGCGATCTTGGGCTTGAGCGCGAAGCGCTGGACATGAAGCGCCGCCAGCGCCGCCATTTCCGCGAGCTCCTCGGCGCTCGGGTTCGGCCGCACCTGGGTATCGGCGATGAAATAGGCGCCCTTGCTGGTGATCATCAGGGCAAGCGCCGCGAAATCGCTCACGCCGGGCAGGAAGCCCACGATCTCGCGCACATGGCGCAGATGGCTCATGTAACGCCCCTCGACGCCGCAGATCATGGCGTCGGCCTCGCCGCGGATCACCGCAAGTGCCGCGATCACGGTGGCGTTGGTACGGACCACGGTGCGCGCGGCATCGGGGGTGACGCCGTGGCGGCCGGCGACGTCGATATAGGACTGCACATAGGAACGGTAGCGCGGGTCGTCCTCGGGGTTAACCAGGTCGAAATCCCGCCCGGCCTTGATGGCGAGGCCGAATCGCTTGATCCGCGCTTCGACCACGGAGGGACGTCCGACCAGAATCGGCCGCGCCAGCTTTTCCTCGAGCACTACTTGCGTCGCATGCAGGACGCGCTCGTCCTCGCCCTCGGCATAGATCACGCGGACCGGCTGGGTCTTCGCTTTGGCGAAGACCGGCTTCATGACCAGGCCGGAGCGGAACGCGAAGCGCTCCAGTTGCGCGGCGTAGTCCTCGAAATTCTTGATCGGGCGGGAGGCGACGCCCGATTCCATCGCCGCCTTCGCCACCGCCGGCGCAATGCGCAGGATCAGCCGCGGATCGAACGGGCTCGGAATCAGCGACCCCGGGCCGAACCCTTGCGCCTCGCCGCTGTCAAAGCCTTGCACGATGGCGTCCACCGGCGGATCGCGCGCCAGCTGCGCGATCGCGTCGACCGCGGCCTTCTTCATCTCCTCGTTGATCGCGGTGGCGCCGACATCGAGCGCGCCGCGGAAGATGAAGGGAAAGCACAGGACGTTGTTGACCTGATTGGGAAAGTCGCTTCTGCCGGTGCAGATCATCGCGTCGGGGCGCGCCTTGCGCGCTTCATCCGGCATGATTTCCGGGTTCGGGTTGGCCAGCGCCATCACCAGCGGCTTGTCGGCCATCGCCTTGACCATGTCCGGCGTCAGCACATTGGGCGCCGACAGCCCAAGGAAAATGTCGGCGCCCCCGATCACTTCCGCCAGCTTCCGCTTGTCGGTCTTCTGGGCATAGACGGCCTTCCAGCGGTCCATCAGCGTATTGCGTCCCTCGTGCACCACGCCGTCGATGTCGCAGACCCAGATATTCTTGCGCTGCGCGCCCATCACGACCAGAAGATTGAGGCACGCAATCGCCGCAGCTCCCGCGCCGGAGGCAACGATCTTGACGTCCGAAAGCTTCTTGCCGTTCAGGAGCAGGGCATTGGTAATCGCGGCGCCGACGATGATGGCGGTGCCATGCTGGTCGTCGTGAAAGACCGGGATCTTCATCCGCGCCTTGAGCTGCGCCTCGATCTCGAAGCATTCCGGCCCCTTGATGTCCTCCAGGTTGATGCCGCCGAAGGTCGGCTCCAGCGCGGCCACCGTCTCGACCACGCGCTCGATCGTATCGGCAGCGATTTCGATGTCGAACACGTCGATGCCGGCGAACTTCTTGAACAGCACCGCCTTGCCTTCCATGACAGGCTTGGATGCCAGGGGTCCGATATTGCCAAGGCCGAGCACGGCCGTTCCGTTGGAAACGACGGCGACGAGGTTGGCGCGGGTGGTGAGCGAGGCCGCTTCCGCCGGGTTCTCGGCAATCGCGGTGCAGGCAGCGGCCACGCCGGGCGAATAGGCCAGCGCGAGGTCGCGCTGGTTGGCGAGCGGCTTGGTCGGCTGGATCTCGAGCTTACCCGGCCGTGGCAGGCGGTGATAGGCAAGCGCCGCGGATTGGAGATCTTCAGAATGGGATGTCATCGATTCCCTCCGCGGGCGCCCTTACCCCGAATCCAGGCTTCGGTGCTTGATTCATGGGAAGATCAGGTTTGCGGCAGATTGAGCCGGATGTGAAGCTCCCGCAACTGCTTCGCCGTCACCTCCGAAGGCGCCCCCATCAGGAGGTCCACGGCCTGCTGGTTCATCGGGAACAGCGAGATTTCGCGCAAATTGGTGGTGCCGCAGAGAAGCATGACGATGCGATCGACGCCCGCCGCCATGCCGCCATGCGGCGGGGCGCCGTACTGGAATGCGCGGTACATGCCGCCGAAGCGCTCGACGACATCCTTCTCGCCGTAGCCGGCGATCTCGAACGCCTTCACCATCGCCTCGGGCCGGTGATTGCGTATACCGCCGGAAGCGATCTCGAAGCCGTTGCAGGTGATGTCGTACTGGAACGCCTTGATGGTCAGCGGATCCTGCGTTTGCAGCGCGTCCAGCCCGCCCTGCGGCATCGAGAACGGATTGTGCGAGAAGTCGACCTTTTTGTCTTCCTCGTTGTATTCGTACATCGGGAAGTCGACGATCCAGGCGAGTTCGAACCGATCCTTGTCGACCAGGTTCAACTCCTCGCCTAGTTTGGTTCGCGCCAGGCCGGCAAACTTCCAGAATTTGTCGGGATCGCCGGCGACGAAGAACGCCGCATCGCCTTCCTTCAATCCGAGCTGCGCGCGGATCGCCGCCGTCCGCTCGGCGCCGATATTGTTGGCAAGCGGGCCTGCGCCCTCGCCGCCCTCGCGCCACATGATGTAGCCGAGCCCGGGCTGGCCCTCGCCTTGCGCCCAGGAGTTCATGCGGTCGCAGAACGCGCGGGAACCGCCGCCGGTTCCGGGAATGGCCCAGACCTGGTTCTTGGGGTCTTCCAGCATCCGCGCGAACACCTTGAAGCCGGAGCCGCGAAAATGCTCGGAGACCTCCTGGATCACCAGCGGATTGCGCAAATCGGGCTTGTCGCTGCCGTATTTGCGCAGCGCCTCGGCGAAGGGAATCCGCGGCCAGCGCTTGGTGACGGGCTTGCCCTTGGCGAACTCCTCGAACACGCCCGTGATGACCGGTTCGACGGCTGCGAAAACGTCGTCCTGCTCGACGAAACTCATTTCGAGATCGAGTTGATAAAACTCGCCGGGCAGCCGGTCGGCGCGCGGGTCCTCGTCGCGGAAACAGGGCGCGATCTGGAAATAGCGGTCGAAGCCGCTCATCATCAACAGCTGCTTGTACTGCTGCGGCGCCTGCGGCAGCGCGTAGAACTTGCCCGGATGGATCCGGGACGGCACCAGGAAGTCGCGCGCGCCTTCCGGCGACGAGGCCGTCAGGATCGGGGTCTGGAACTCGAAGAATCCCTGCTCCTTCATCCGCTTGCGCATGGAATCGACGATCGCGCCGCGGGTCATGATATTCTGATGCAGTTTCTCGCGGCGAAGGTCGAGGAAACGGTATTTGAGCCTGATGTCTTCAGGATATTCCTGCTCGCCGAAAACGGGCAGCGGCAGTTCGGCTGCCGGCCCCAGCACCTCGATTTCGCTGACATAGATCTCGACCGCGCCGGTCGGCAGTTCCGGATTGTCGGTTCCGGCCGGACGCCTTCGCACCTTGCCGTCGATCCGCACCACCCATTCCGAGCGCAGTTTCTCGGCATCCTTGAATGCCGGCGAATCCGGGTCGGCGACGCATTGGGTCAGGCCGTAATGATCGCGCAGATCGATGAACAGCACGCCTCCGTGGTCGCGAACGCGGTGGACCCAGCCCGACAGCCGGACCGTCTCGCCGATATGGCTGTCGCGGAGCGCGCCGCAGGTGTGTGACCGGTAACGATGCATGGAAATCCCGAAAAAGGCTGTCAGAGGGCAGAATCGGCCCGGCAATGCCGGCCCCGAAGAGGGTCAGGGTTTACCCGAGCGCGTCCGGCGCGGCAACCGAATGCGACCCCAAACCTGCCCCCCTAAAATGGCGGCAGTCCCACGAAAAAGAGACGGCAAAACAACATCCCCAAGGCACCGGTGCTGCGGCCAGCCAATTGTCTATTTCCACCACATGCCTATCTTGAGGCCATGACGGTGCAATTCCCCTTCCAGAACACCTATGTGGCGCTGCCGGCGAACTTTTTCGCCCGCGTTGCGCCGACCCCGGTCACCTCGCCCCGGCTGATCAAGCTGAACCGGCCGCTGGCGCTGCAGCTCGGGCTTGATCCGGACCGGCTGGAAACCCCGGAAGGCGCGGAAATCCTGGCCGGCAAACTTGTCCCCGACGGCGCCGACCCGATCGCGATGGCCTATGCCGGCCACCAGTTCGGCCATTTCGTGCCGCAGCTGGGTGACGGCCGCGCCATCCTGCTCGGCGAGGTGATCGACGCCGATGGCATCCGCCGCGACATTCAGCTCAAGGGGTCGGGTCCGACACCGTTTTCGCGCCGGGGCGACGGCCGTGCGGCGCTTGGTCCGGTGCTGCGCGAATACATCGTCAGCGAGGCGATGGCGGTGCTGGGAATCCCGACCACGCGATCGCTCGCCGCCGTGTTGACCGGCGAAAGCGTACTGCGCGAGACCGCCCTGCCCGGCGCTGTCCTTACCCGGGTCGCCTCCAGCCACATCCGGGTCGGGACCTTCCAGTACTTCGCGGCCCGCCGCGATACCGAGGGCGTGCGGCAGCTCGCCGATCACGTCATCACCCGGCATTACCCGGAGCTAGCAAACAGCGAGCGTCCCTACCTGGCGCTGCTGAGCGCGGTCATTGCGCGACAGGCCGACCTCGTCGCGCGCTGGCTGCTGGTGGGATTCATCCACGGCGTCATGAATACCGACAACACCTCGATCTCGGGCGAGACCATCGATTACGGCCCGTGCGCCTTCATGGACCATTACGATCCGGCGCAGGTGTTCAGCTCGATCGACGAGATGGGCCGCTATGCCTACGCCAACCAGCCTCGAATCGCGCAGTGGAACCTGACGCGGCTGGCCGAATGCCTGTTGCCGCTGATTTCCGGCGATCAGGACAAGGCCATTGCGGATGCACAGGCGGCGATCGGCGAATTCGTCGAGGTTTTCGATGCCGCCTATCAGGCAGGCTTGCGCCGCAAGCTCGGCCTGTTCACCGCACGCGACAATGACCGGGTCCTTGCGCAGGACCTGCTGGACGCGATGGCCAAAAACCAGGCCGACTTTACCCTTACCTTCCGCCGGCTGGGCGATGCCGCGCTCGGTCCCGACCATGATGGCGCGATCGGGCAGTTGTTCGCCGACCCCACCGCCTATGACGAATGGGCGGCGCGCTGGCGGCAGCGGCTCGCCGGCGAACCGCAGGATTCCACAGCCAGGCGGACGGCGATGCGATCGGTCAATCCGGCCTTCATTCCGAGAAACCACCGGGTGGAAGCGGTGATCGAGGCCGCCGTGAACCGGGACGATTTTGCGCCGTTCGAGGAGCTTCTGGCGGTGCTGTCGAAGCCATATGAGGACCAGCCGGCGTTTTCGGCCTATGCCGAGCCGCCCGAACCGCACGAGCGCGTGCTTCAGACCTTCTGCGGCACCTAAGGCCGCTAACGTTCCATTAAACATTCCAAGCGGCGGCTGAAGGCCGCTCCGCAGGAATTAAGAGAGGGTCAATGCGTTCCCTACAAGTCTAACGGCTTGGCTTGGAGGGAACTCTCGTGTTTGACGCGTTGGTATTTGAGTTCATGGGATTGGCGATACTCGGGCTTTGCGTCATCGTGCTTGCCGTGCCTTCGCAGCGACGACCGTCTGCCCGGCGTATCAGCGACTCCTGACGTATCGCAGTTTGAAACCAGGATCGGCTGCATCGAGCCGTCCCGGGCGCACCCCATGGCTGAGTCTCCAGCGGAAAACCGTCGGAGTGCGGAAATGCAAGGCTCGAATTCGCCCCAAGACCCTTGACATATCAGCGCTTTCGGCAGAACGCCGTCTTCAGAAGCGTTATGGATTGTTCATGGATCTGATTACCACCACTTCGGACCTCGCGGCCGCTTGCGTCCGCCTCGCCTCGCACCCGGTCATCACCGTCGACACCGAATTCCTGCGCGAGACCACCTATTATCCCCTGCTCTGCGTCGTGCAGATGGCCAGCGCAGACGAAGCGGTGGTGGTCGATACGCTGGCCGCGGGCATCGACCTGAAGCCGTTCTTCGAACTGATGGCCAACGAGAAGGTGCTGAAGGTTTTCCACGCCGCCCGTCAGGATATCGAAATCGTCTGGCACCAGTCCGGTACCATCCCGCACCCGATCTTCGACACCCAGGTGGCGGCCATGGTGCTCGGCTATGGCGACAGCATCGCTTACGACCAGCTGGTCGAGCGCATCACCGGTCACCGGCCGGACAAGACCCACCGTTTCACCGACTGGTCGCGCCGGCCGCTGACCGACGAGCAGATGCACTACGCGGTCTCCGACGTCACCCATCTGCGCGACGTGTTCGCCGCACTTGACGCCGATCTCAAGAAGCGTGGCCGCAGCGACTGGGTCAGCGAGGAGATGGAGGTTCTGACCTCGCCGAAAACCTACGACTTCCACCCCGAGCGCGCCTGGGAACGGCTGAAGACGCGGGTGCGCAAGCCGAAGGAGCTTGCGGTACTGATGGAAATCGCGGCCTGGCGCGAGCAGGAGGCGCAGAGCCGCGACGTTCCGCGCAGCCGCGTGCTGAAGGACGACGCGGTCGGCGACATCGCCACCCACGCGCCGACCAGTCTCGAACGTCTTGCCAATCTGCGCTCGCTGCCGAAGGGGTTCGACCGTTCGAAATGGGGCACGGATATCGTGGCCGCCGTGCAGCGCGGGCTGGCGCGCGATCTGGCCTCCCTGCCGAAGATTGAAAAGCCGCGCGGCAATTCAAACGGGGCGGCGATCGTCGAGCTCCTGAAAGTCCTGCTGCGGATGACATCGGAGCGCCATGCCGTCGCCAGCAAGGTCATCGCCACCGTCGACGATCTCGAGCAGATCGCCGCCGACGACAACGCCGACGTCGCCGCGCTGCACGGCTGGCGCCGCGAGCTGTTCGGCGAAGCGGCGCTGTCGCTGAAGCATGGCCGGCTCGCGCTCGCGATCGAAAAAGGCCGGGTGGTCAGGGTCGATCGAAACTAGACCCCGTTTTGACGGAAGCGAAACGGGGCTCTGGATTCCTGATCTGACGCGTTTTCCTGGCGCGAACCGGTCTCCACTTCGCCTGAAAACGCTTGGCGGGAAACGCTATCCCGCCGCGCCATCTTCCTCTTGTTCCCCCTCGTCTGCGGCGGCTTTCAGCGCTTCCGACACCTCGACCAGGACCATCGACAGGATATAGGCGCTGGTCGGCAGGTTCAGCCGACGCGCCTTTGTGATCGCCATCGAAATATCCTGCGCCAGCTCGCTAAGATCGTCCCCGCGGGTCGCCATTTTCACTCGCTTCTCAAGCCTTCACCCTACGTACGGCCGAACGATTTGCAGATAGCCCGTCAGCCCGGCGCGGGCCGCGGTCGCCCGTGGATCATACCGCGATTTTGCCGCTTGCCCCGATCAGGTCCGCAGTCCCCAGAACTCCGGCGAAGTTGCTGATGACTTTGACGACCGCGAGCTTGTATGACGCGGCGTCGCCGACGCCGGGGCGCCTGCAGGCCACCGCGTCGCTGACGACCTGATAGCGATGGCTGCGGTGAAACCCGTCGACCACGGTCGACAGCACGGTCTCGTCGAGGGAAAATCCCATCAGCACGCAGCGGATGTTTCTCATGTTCGACATGTATTCGGCGAACCGTGCCGAGCTGTAGGCCGAGGGCAGCGGATGCTCGAAGGTGAGTTCCCCCGGCCTCGGCTTCAATTCCGCGATCCAGTCCGTCAGGTTCGACGCCGGATTGAACCACGCGGCCTGGGCAATCCGCTTCAGATGCATGACGGGCCAGAGATTCTCGCGCCAGAGCGTCATCATTTCGAGACAGCGCGCCGTAATCGCCTCGGCGTCCGATATGACGTGACTGCGACCTTCGGTGAGATACTCGGTCTGGAGATCGGCGCAGACGAGAAGCGGCGGATCGTCGTGGATCGAGGCCGGAATTATTTTGCGATTGGAAATCATGTGTCAGCCAAGGCAGGAGTGCGGAGTGGAGAGGTGACCGCGCGACCGGCGGACATATCGAGGACGCCGGGCCTGTCCCAATCGCCCTCCGGCCTGATAATCACGTAAGGATCGCTGTCGAGCGTGATGGCATCGGGGCTCGGCTCGAGGTCGAGCACCATCTCGGTGTAGGAAAAATCGGAAAAGGTGATCTTCCGGTTGTGGCCAAGCGGCTTGGCGCCGAAATGCGCCCAGAAATTCACCAGCCGGTCTTGCGCGTGGCCGTAGACCTTCTTGAATCCCTTGCGCTTGATGTATTCAAAGCTCGCCTGCACCAGCTTGAACGATATGCGCGACCGCCGGAACTGATGCCGCACGGCGAGCCGTTCGATCTTGGCGAACTCGCCGAAAAAACGCACCCGAAGGCAGGCCGCCGGCTCATTGCCGATAAATCCGATGAAGTGCGCGGCGACCAGATCGTTGCCGTCGAATTCCTCCTCGATCGGGCAATCCTGCTCGGCAAGGTACACGGCGGCGCGAATAGCGGTCACCAGCATCAGATCGTTGGGATCGCGGGCGATGCGGATTGAAATCGTCCGCGAGCCCGGCTTGGGCGATGGTGGGGGCTTAGTGCCGTGCATCTGCAAAACTCCCTGCTGACGTGACTGCGCGCGCGTTGGCCGAAATGCGATTCCATGGCCGCTGGTAACGCCAGAGCTCGCGCTGAAGGCTCGGGATCGGCTCGAAGCCAATTGCGATCATCAGATCGCGCCCGTCCTCACTCGACGGTTGAGCGTAGAGATCGGCGGACGCCAGCCGCGTTTGGCAAAGATGCTTCGACACATTGCCCAGTCCGGCCATCGCCTTGCCGCGGCCGGCAATCGCCCACACGTAGATCGCGGAGGCCTCGTCGGAGCGACCGGCAAGCAGCGAGAAGTCGGGATGCGCGAGATTCATTTCTGCGTGCATGAGAGCATCGTGCCCTCGACGGTTGAGATAGAGGAAGGCCACGGCGCCGAGTAGTTTTTGCTGCCGACTAAACGTCAGGATGCTGCCCGGGTCGAACGCGAAGTACCGTTCGAGGTCCGGTTCCGCGATCTGGACGCCCGGCACCATCCGGTTGCCCATCTCGGCGATGGCGGAAAGCTCATGGCGCCGCGCGGGTTGCACGTCGATTTCCGCGCTTCGGGGCAGCATGTCGAAATCGCGTTTTGCGGCCAAAGTGGCCCTTTCCTTAACGGGATCACGCATCTATCGTCACTCCAGCCTGCTAGATGCACCATAGCGGGCGGGGAATTTGGGTATGCAGCAACTATTGCACCGGGGTGCTGCGGTGACGCAGCACCGAGCCGACGAGATCCTGGATGCGTCCTGGGACGACCTGAAATCGTTCCTCGCCTGCGCGCGGTACAAGAGCTTTCGCAACGCCGCCGACGTGCTCGGTCTTACCAGCACCACGCTGATGCGCAGGATCGACCGGCTCGAAGAACGCATCGGCTGCAAGGTATTTTTGCGCGACCAGAGCGGCCTGACGCTGAGTGAAGACGGCGCCGCGATGATCGGCGACGTGATGGAGATGGAGCGTCACGCCTTCAACGTATTTCGCCGCGCGTCTCAATCGAGCGACACCGCCGGCACCGTTCGCGTCGCCGTGACCGAGGGACCCGGCAATTTCTGGATTCTTCCGCGGCTGATCGATTTTCACAAGACTTACCGGAAGATCACGGTCGATCTGCGCTGCGCCATGGAGCAGGCCGACGTCGCAAGGCTTGAAGCCGATATCGCGATCCAGCTGGAGCCGCCGACCAATCCCGATCTCATCGTCGCGAAGCTCGGCAGGCTTCACATCTATGCTTTCGTCTCGGAGGAATACCGCAAACTCCACGGCGTGCCCTCGCTTGCGGATCTGAGAAATCACAGGCTGGTCATCCAGCATGCGCCCCAGGTCGACGATTCCGCCTATGCCAGGGTGTTGGGACTTACTTCATTGGAAGGCATCGTCGGAATAAAGACGAACTCCAGCATCGGCGTTCTGTACGCGATTGAGCGCGGCGCAGGAATGGGCTTTCTGCCGACCGCGCTGGTCGCGCTGGGGGCAAGCCTGGTTGCCGTCGACCTGGGCGTCCACCATCACGCCGATCTCTGGCTCGCCTATCACAAGGAGTTCCGCCACTCCGACCGGCACAAGATCGTCATCGATTGGATCAAGAAGATATTCGATCCGAAAACCTACCCTTGCTTTCGGGATGAGTTTATCCACCCGAACGATCTCATCCCCCTGATGGCCGCATCGAAAGAGACCTACGGACTTGAAGGATACGTGGCGGCCGCGCCCTTCGCCTGAAGCTCCATGGCGTTTTCGAGCGAAGTGGATGCCGGTTCGCGTGAAGAAAACGCGTCAAAACGAGAATCTAGAACTTCAGCTCGAGGCCGAGCGTTCCCTGATGCGACTGCAGCGCAGCGCGGAGCTTGGCGTCGTAGTTGAGATAGAGCCGCGCCGTATTGGTCAGGCTGAGCGAGGCGGACGCGCCGGCGTCCGCGCCGTAGCGGCTTTCGCCAATGCCCTGCACCGTGACGCTCTCGGCTCCGATGCTGACCATGATCGAACTGAAGTTCTGCGAAGTATTGTCGATGAACTTGCCGTAGGCGGACAGATCGAAAACCTTCTGATCGAAGATCCAGTAGTGTCCAATCTCGGCACCGATCAGCACGCGCGATCGCTCCACTGTCGCTCCGCTCGCCGTCAAGGGGCCGAATCCCCCGACTTCCTGAAACGATCCGGTCGTGGCGCGCACATATTCGAACGCGGCTTTCGGCACGATACGGCTTTGGTCGATGTTCCAGTAGTAGCTGAGCTCGGTCAGCGCGCCGTCGATCCGGGCATTGTAGCCGGCGGTGGCCATGCCGAACCCGGTGTCGCGGCTTGAATTGATCTTGCCGAAACCGTGGACCAGCGCGACCGCCCAGGTCCACGGCCCCTTGTCGACGGAAGCGTTGAATCCGAGCTGGGTGAGGTCGAGGGTGGCCGACTGCATCGCCAGCGGAACGTCGATGGAGGTGCGGCTCTGGTCGACCGAGACGCCGAGGTTGACGCCGGGCGCAACCGTGGCGCCGAGGCCTGCGACGCCGCCCCAGGTCGTGCGGTGATCGCCGACGAAATCGGCCTGTGCGCCTGCCCTGGTCGAGATGCCGTAAGCTTCGCCCCAGGTCCGAAACCGCGGCGCGTCAGTCGTCTCGGAAGCGCCGCCACCGCCGGGATTGGTCCGCAAGTCCCGCCCGACCCCGGATGACGCCAGACCCCCGAGCCGCTCCAGGAACGTGCTGCCGAGATTGGTCACGGTCGCGCCGGCCGAAACGTCGGAATTGATGAAAGTCGGAGTCGGACTGGGGACCGGCGACGGACTTGGGGACGGGCTCGGCGATGGCGAGGGTGATTGAGCGTGAGCGGACGCGGACGCGACGACCAACGCCAGACCAAGGATGATGGCGATAGCGCTTGGAAGCCTTCGGCCAGGGCCGCTCTGCTTTGCGCGCAAAGGCCGCGGTGAGCAGCACATGGATGCCATTCCCAAAGAGCGCCAATTCGAAAAAATTAGCAAAAATTACGCCGGCCGGCGCTGATTTGCCCCCAGTTCTCCGGGAGGGTCAATCGGTCTTGGTCCTCGGCGAGGGGCGATTAGCCGACATTGTGGTTCCGCTGCCACAGCTGATCGGGGACGATCTTGTCGCCGCTCGATTTCCTGTGCCGCGCCAAAAGCTTGCTAACCCGCAAAATTCGTGTTGCAATATCAGGCACAATCGGATTTAGGCCGATCGACTGTGCGTTTCGCGACTGAGAAATTGAGCAGACATCCGAAAGCCCGCTTGTGGCGTGGCACGCGAAAAGCGTGGCCGCGTCTTTTTTACGTCTAGACCAGGAGACAGGCGATGCAAAAAGGCACCGTCAAGTGGTTCAACCCGACAAAGGGTTATGGGTTCATCAAGCCGATGGTCGGCGATAAGGACGTGTTCGTCCATATCTCGGCGGTCGAGCGCGCTGGGCTCTCTACCCTCAACGAAAACCAAGTTATCGAATACGACCTCGTGGAGAATCGCGGCAAGACTTCCGCGGAAAACCTGAAGGTCTCCTAAGCTTCGTCACGATGCGCGCAAGCAATCCTGATGCACCCCCGGCCTCTGCCGGGGGATTTTATTTGTTCACGGCTTGGCCGGCTGTGCCAGCATCCGGCGTTCCCGGGCCCGGATGATGCCGACGACCGTCTCGTTGACCGGCGTAGCGATCCCGAGCGGCTTGCCGAGCCTGGGGATCGCGCCATTGATGGCATCCACCTCGCATCGGCGGCCGGCATTGTAGTCCAGCAGCATCGAAGGCCGCGCATCGGGAATCTTGCCGCCCAGTTTGCGGATGTGCTCGATCGGATCGCCGACGTCCAGCCGGACATTGGACGCCTTCGCCACCGCGATCGCTTCCTCCGCGCAAGCCCGCGCCACGCTCCAGGCGTCAGCATCGGCGAGGATTTCGCCGACCGTCAGCCCCGTCGTGCAGGAGGTGCCGGAGAAGGCGACGTTCATGATCAGTTTTTCCCAGACCATCTGCCTGATGTCGTCGAACAGAGCGACCTTGAAGCCGGCGGACTCCCAGATCTTGGCGGAGGCCTGCAGGAGCTGCTTCGGCAGCCCGGCAAAGGCGCCGAATCGGATCATCTCCATGCCGTTGTGATGGGCATGGCCGGGCGCCCGAATCGAGGCGCCGAAGCCGCCGACGACGCCGACGGCAATTCGGTCGGCGCCGAGGATGGGTGCAGCGATCTCCGGCGAACCCAGGCCGTTCTGGATGGTCTGGACGATCGTCTCCGGACCCAGCAAGGGAATACAGGATTTGGCCGCCGCCTCGACGTCGAAGGCCTTGGTCGCGATGATGACGAGATCGCAGGGGCCGATGCCGTCGGTCGTGGTGGAGGCGTGAATCGGCACGGTGCGGTCGCCGCTGGCGCCCTCGCAGCGCAGGCCTTTGGTGGCCATGGCTTCGGCATGGTCAGGCCACAGCGTGACCGCATGCACCTCGTGACCGGCATCCACCATCAGCGCGGCATAGACCGAGCCCATTGCCCCGCAGCCAACCACCGCAATCCTGGCCATGTTACTCTCCGTGCGAAAGCCTAATCGACAGCGGGCGAAATCAGGCTCGCGCCGGAACCGCCGCCGCCCAGCGTCCTGCAGAGTTCGCCCTCGATGCGGATCTGGCCGCCGGCGACCAGCCGCAGCGCGGCGGGATAGATATGGTGCTCGATCGCAAGGATGCGCTCGGCCAGCTTCTCGGGCGTATCGTCGTCTCGCACCGCGACCGCGCCCTGCATCAGGATCGGGCCGGCATCGGTTTCCGCAGTGACGAAATGCACCGTTGCGCCCGAGATCTTCACGCCGGCGCGCAGTGCCTGTGCCTGCGGCTCGAGCCCGGGAAACGACGGCAGCAGCGAGGGGTGAATATTGAGCATGCGGCCGTACCAGCGCTGCACGAAGTCGGCGGTGAACAGCCGCATGAATCCGCCGAGACAAATCAGCTCGATGTTGTGCTGGTCCAGCGCCGTCTGCAGCACTCCCTCGAAGGCGGCGCGATCCCTGCCGAACGGCTTGCTTTCGATCACGAGCGTCGGGATGCCGCAGCCCGCCGCCTTTTCGAGCCCGCCGGCATCGGCGCGGTTGGAAATCACGAGAACGATCTCGGCCGGGAAATCGGTCGCGGCCGCAGCCTCGATCAAGGCGGCCATGTTCGATCCACGCCCTGAAATCAGGATTGCGACCCGGCGCTTCATGGCCTCACCATGTGAGATCGAGATGACCGTTATAGACCACGCGGCGATCGCCTTCGGCCGGGATCACCTCGCCCAACAGGGTGACGGTCTCGCCCGCCTCGGTAAGGATCCCGGTGACCTTTTCGATCGCGTCCGGTCTGACGATCGCGATCATGCCGATGCCGCAGTTGAAGGTGCGCAACAGCTCGAGTTCGGCGATGCCGCCCTGCTCGGCCAGCCACTTGAACACCGGCAGCACCGGCAACCGCGCCAAGTCGATACCGACGCCGAGATGCTTTGGCAGCACGCGCGGGATGTTGTCGGTGAACCCGCCGCCGGTGATGTGGGCGAGCCCCTTGACCGCCCCGGTCTCGCGGATCGCGCGCAGGCATGATTTGACATAGAGCCGCGTCGGGGCCAGCAGCGCGCCGCCCAGCGTCATGACCGGCGAAAACGGCGCCGGCGCGTCGAACGGAAGACCCGAGCTTTCGACGATCTTTCGCACCAGCGAAAATCCGTTGGAATGGACGCCCGACGAAGCCAGACCGATCACCGCATCGCCCGGGGCGATATCGGGTCGCGGCAGCAGTGTGCCGCGCTCGGCAGCGCCGACCGCAAAGCCCGCGAGGTCGTAATCGCCGTCCTTGTAGAGACCCGGCATTTCGGCGGTCTCACCCCCGATCAGCGCGCAGCCGGATTCCCGGCACCCCTCGGCGACGCCGGCGACAACGGCGGCCGTGGCCTCCGGGTCGAGTTTGCCGCAGGCGAAATAGTCCAGAAAGAACAGCGGCTCGGCCCCCTGCACGACGAGGTCGTTGACCGACATCGCCACCAGGTCGATGCCGATGCCGCCGTGCAGCCCGGTCTCGATCGCGATCTTGACCTTGGTGCCGACGCCATCGGTGGCGGCGACCAGGACCGGGTCCTTGAAGCCCGCGGCCTTGAGATCGAACAGGCCCCCGAACCCGCCGATTTCGGCATCGGCGCCGGCGCGCGCGGTGGCGCGAACCATCGGTTTGATGAGATCGACCAGGCGATTGCCCGCATCGATATCGACGCCCGAATCCGCGTAAGTGAGCCCGTTTTTGCGGTCGACCATGGCCTATTCCAGATGATGGCGGCTGGTTACGTCGGATTCCGCTCCCGTGCAATGGCTCGCAAGCGGTGCGCGCATATACTATGTAGACAGGAACCGGCTCATCCCGCCAAGGGCCGGATCTTTCGCAAAATCAGGCCGATAGCCGGGAAGCGCCGTGTGAGTATCCCCAACATCATCACCCTCGGCCGCATCCTGCTGGTGCCCTTCATCGTCTGGGCCATTGCCTCCAGCCAGATGGAGATCGCATTTGCCATCTTCATCGTGGCCGGTGTCAGCGACGCGGTCGACGGATTTCTGGCCAAGCGCTTCAACATGACGAGCGAACTCGGCGCCCTGCTCGATCCCCTGGCCGACAAGGCGCTCCTGGTTTCGATCTACGTGGCGCTCGGCATCTGGGGCGCGGTACCGCGCTGGATCGTCATCCTGGTGGTCTCGCGCGATATCATGATCGTCGCCGCCGTGATCGTGTCATGGTTGTTCGGCAAGCCGATCCCGATGAAGCCGTTGATGGTGTCGAAGCTGAACACGGTGGCGCAGGTGGCGTTCGCCGCGCTGGTGCTCGCGGCACTTGGATTCGGCTTCGATCCGACGCCGTACGATCTGATCCTGATGGGTTTTGTTACGGTCTTTACTTTGGCTTCCGTATCGCTCTATCTCGTCGAGTGGGTGCGGCACATGAGCACGATCGAAGCAAGCTAGCGCGTTTTCGAGCGAAGTGGGCACCGGTTCGCGTGACGAAAACGCGTCAAAGCTAGAGACCCATGATGCGCCGACCGGTCCCGGCATGGAGTCATTCAGGTGCCAAGCCGCGTTGAACCTCGCCAGCTCGCATTTGCGCTGCCGCACGCAGAGAGCCTGACCCGCGACAATTTTCTCGAGGGACCGGTCAATGCTGCAGGCCTGGCGCTGGTCGACCGCTGGCCCGAATGGCCCAACCGGATCATGCTGCTGGTCGGACCGGAGGGTTCCGGCAAGAGCCATCTCGCCGCGATCTGGGCCGAGCAAGCGGGCGCGCGCTCGATCTCGGCACATGCGCTGACCGCGGCCGCCGTGCCCGCCGCGCTGGCAACCGGGGCCCTGGTGGTCGAGGACCTGAATCCATCGGACGTCGATGAACGCGCGCTGTTTCATCTGATGAACCTGGCGCGGGAGGACGAGGCATTCGTCCTGATCACCGCGCGGGTGCCGCCATCGGCATTTCAGATCGAGCTTCGCGACCTGCGCTCGCGCCTGCGCGCCGTACCGACGGTATCGCTATTGCCGCCCGACGATGCGCTGTTTCGCGCGCTGATCGTCAAGTTCTGCGCCGACCGCCAACTGGCGATCGACGAGAACGTGGTCAGCTATCTGGCAACCCGGATCGAGCGCTCCTATGCGGCCGCGAGGCGGGCTGTGGCGCTGCTGGACACCGAAGCCTTGCGGCAAGGCCGGCCAGTGACCCGGGCGCTGGCGGCCGAATTGTTACGCAATGCCTGATGGCCGCAGGGCCTATCCGCATCTTGACGGCGCGGGCGCGGGGGAGCGTCAATGTCATCGAAAGGTCATCGCGATAACACATGCTTCGCGCCGCCTATGCGGGGAATTACGCGTATGTCAGCTCTGGATAGATTGAAATCTCATGGAACCCGCGCAAGCCATTGTTATTAAAGAAAAAGAGGCGGAAGCTCAGGTCGCTCCGACGATCGCCCATAGCCCCGAACGTTTCATCAACCGCGAGCTTTCCTGGCTGCATTTCAACCGCCGCGTGCTGGAGGAATCGGTCAATCCCCGCCATCCCGCGCTGGAACGGGTCCGATTTCTGTCGATTTCCGCCAATAACCTTGATGAATTCTTCATGGTGCGCGTCGCCGGCATCAAGGCCCAGGTGCGGGAGGGCATCACCGAGCGCAGCCCCGACGGGCTCACGCCCGCCGAGCAGCTTGTGCTCATCAACGAGACCGTCTCGAAACTGGCCAACGACCAGCAGGCGATCTGGCGCGATCTGCGCGGCGTGCTGGCCGAAGTCGGCGTCGTTCTCGTCGATGGCCGCGATGTCACCAAGACCGAGCGAAGCTGGATCGAGGATCATTTCCTCCACAACATCTTTCCCTTGCTGACGCCGCTGGCGATCGATCCGGCGCATCCCTTCCCGTTCATCCCGAGCCTCGGCTTCACCATCGCGCTGCATCTGGCACGGGTCTCCGACGGCAAGCCGATGAACGCGCTGATCCGCATGCCCGGCAAGATCGATCGATTCATTCGCCTGCCCGCCGGCAAGGATGGCGCGGTGCGGCTGATCACGCTGGAACAGGCCACTGGCCTGTTCATCGGCCGGCTGTTTCCCGGCTATACCGTCAAGGGTCAGGGCGCCTTTCGCATCATCCGGGATTCCGAACTCGAAATCGAGGAAGAGGCCGAGGATCTGGTTCGCCTGTTCGAAACCGCGCTGAAGCGGCGGCGGCGCGGATCGGTGATCCGGCTCGAAATCGAAGCCAAGATGCCGGAAGAATTGCGCGCTTTCGTGCAGCGCGCGCTGTCCACCACCGATGACGAGGTTCTGCTGGTCGACGGCGTGCTGGCGATGAACGAATTGTCGCAGCTGACCCGGCTCGACCGCCCCGATCTCGAATTCGTACCCTATGTACCCCGCCATCCCGAACGCGTACGCGATCACGGCGGCGACATCTTCGCCGCGATCAGGCAGAAGGACCTGATCGTCCATCACCCCTACGAATCCTTCGACGTCGTGGTGCAGTTCCTGCAGCAGGCCGCCCGCGATCCCGACGTCGTCGCCATCAAGCAGACGCTCTATCGCACCTCGAACAACTCGCCGATCGTGCGCGCACTTGCCGAGGCCGCAGAAGCTGGCAAGTCGGTGACGGCGCTGATCGAGCTCAAGGCGCGGTTCGACGAGGAAGCCAACATCCGCTGGGCGCGCGATCTCGAACGCGCCGGCGTGCAGGTGGTGTACGGATTCCTCGAACTGAAAACCCACGCCAAGCTGTCGCTGATCGTGCGGCGCGAGGGCGGCAGCCTCACGACATACGTCCATACCGGCACCGGAAACTATCATCCGGTGACCGCGCGCATCTACACCGACCTGTCCTATTTCACATCCGACCCGATCATCGGACGCGATGCCGCCCGCGTATTCAACTACATCACCGGTTATGCCGAACCGAGCGACATCGAGAAGATGGCGGTATCGCCGCTCACCCTGCGCAAGCGAATGATCGAGCATATCCACGGCGAGACCAGCCATGCCCGTCACGGTCGGCCGGCCGCGATCTGGATGAAGATGAACTCGCTGGTCGATCCCGACATCATCGACGCCCTGTACGAGGCCTCGCAGGCCGGCGTGCCGATCGAGTTGGTAGTGCGAGGCATTTGCTGCCTGCGGCCGGGCATACCCGGTCTTTCGGACAATATCCGCGTCAAATCGATCATCGGCCGCTTCCTCGAACACGGCCGAATCTACTGTTTCGGCATGGGCCAGGGCCTGCCGGGGGCGAAAGCGGCTGTGTATATCTCGTCGGCCGACATGATGCCGCGCAACCTCGACCGGCGCGTCGAAGTCCTCTGCCCGCTGCAAAATCCCACGGTGCATCAGCAGGTTCTCGAACAGATCATGGTGGCGAACCTCAAGGATACCGAGCAGAGCTGGCAGTTGTTGCCGGATGGGTCGTCAACGCGTATGAAGGCCGCGAAAGGCGAGGAGCCTTTCAACCTGCACAATTATTTCATGACAAATCCGAGTCTGTCAGGCCGTGGAAAGTCGCTCAAGGAATCTTCGCCGCGCCGCCTCACGCGCCGCAACGAGCGTCAGCATTCGCCATAAGGAATCCTCGCGGTGAAACGGCCGCGCAAGCGCGCATCCAGCGTCGCGGTCATCGACATCGGCTCGAACTCGGTGCGCCTCGTCGTCTATGAAGCGATGGCGCGCAGCCTGATCACGATCTTCAACGAGAAGGCACTGTGCGGGCTCGGCCGCGAGGTCCAGACCACGGGCATTCTGGCGCCGGACGCGGTCGCCAAGGCGCTGACGGCGTTGCGGCGTTTTCGCGCGCTGTGCCGGGTGATGAAAGTCGGCCGCGTGCATGCGATCGCCACCGCCGCCTGCCGTGACGCCAGCAACGGAGCGGATTTCATCGCCAAGGCCGAACGCATCTGCGGCGGCGAGATCGAGATCCTGTCCGGCCCGCGCGAAGCCAAGCTTTCCGCGCTCGGCGTGATCTCGGGCGTTCACAGGCCGGACGGCATCGTCGGCGACCTCGGCGGCGGCTCGCTGGAACTGATCGACGTGCATGGCAACCGCGTCCGCGGCGGCGTGACGCTGCCGCTCGGAAGCCTGGCGCTGCAGGATCTGTCGCACAAATCGTTGAAGCGCGCCGAGCGCATCGTCAGGACCGAGCTTTCCGACGTTGCCCAACTCAAGGCCGGACGCGGCCGGACCTTTTACGCGGTCGGCGGAACATGGCGGGCGCTGGCGCGCATCCACATCATCCAGAGCGAATATCCGCTCGGCGTGATGCATGGCTATTCGATAACGGCAGCGGATGCGCTCGACTTCGCACAGCGCCTGCGCCGCCTGGTGGCGGCGAACATGCTCGCCAATATCGAAGTCGTCGCCGATGCAAGGCGGCCGTTGCTGGCCTATGCGGCGCTGGTTCTCGAATACATTATCCGGGTCGCGAAGCCGAAGACCATCGTGTTTTCCACCTTCGGCGTGCGCGAAGGCCTGCTGTACGAGAAGCTGTCGGAGGCCGAACGCGCCAAGGACGGATTGATCGGCGCCGCCCAGGAGTTGAACGGGCTGTTATCGCGATCGGCGCGCCACGCCCAGGAATTGACTGAATGGACCGACCGCCTGGTGCGGGTGATCAAATTGCGGGAGACCGAGGAAGACCGCCGCCTGCGCCACGCCGCCTGCCTCTTGTCGGACATCGGCTGGCGCGTGCATCCGGACCATCGGGGCGAGGAAACGCTCAATCTCATCACCAACGGCAATTTCGGCTCGATCAGCCATCAAGGACGGGCGTTCGTCGCGCTGTCGGTGTTCTACCGCTATGCTGGTTTGAGCGAACAGAACGAACCGCCGGCGAGGATTCGCGAGCTCGTGCCGCCGGCGATGGATGAGCGCGCGCGGCTGCTCGGCGCCGCGTTCCGCGTCGCCCACCTGATATCGGCGGCGCGGCCGGGCGTCTTGCCGGCGACGCATTTTCGAAGCGACGGCCGCAAGCTGATGCTGGTGTTCGAGCACCGGCTGGTCGACCTCGTCGCCGATCGCGTCGGCAGCCGTTTCAAGCAGCTGGCGCGGCTGGTCGGCCGCTCCGGATCGATCGTCAGGCGTTAGCCCGCCGTCGGCCCGACGGTCAGCCCGTTGACTCCGCGACACCCTGCTGCAGCCTGCGCCTTCGCCAGATCGATCCAACGGCCAGCACGACGACGACGCCAAGCGCGGCGCAGATCCCTTCGGCGCCAAAGTGCGGCCCCAGCCCGATTGCCGCCAGCCATGCATCGAGCTTCGCACCGACAGGACCGGTGAAGAGAAGCTGAAGCTTCGGATGAATGGCAGGATCGGTTGCGATGACTTCGCCCGCGATCCACCCCAGCAAGGCGGCGCCGGCCCATACCAGAATCGGAAGCTGCGTGAGCAGCGCCATGATCAGCGCGGCGCCCGCCACGATCAGGGGAATGCTGATGGCCAATCCAAGGATCAGCAAGGGCACACTGCCGTTGGCGGCGGCCGCCACCGCGATCACGTTGTCGAGGCTCATCACGATGTCCGCGACCACGACGATCTGCACCGCCGCCCACAGATGCGATGCGGACTCGACGCCCTCCTCGTCTTCCGGATCGGGCACCAGCAGTTTCGCGGCGATCACGATCAGCGCCAGCCCGCCGACCAGCTTGAGGTATGGCAGCTCCATCAACGTCACGACGATGCCGGTGAAGATGATGCGCAGAAGAACGGCGGCGCCCGCGCCCAGGATCATGCCCCAGACCCGATGGCGCGGTTGCAGTCCGCGGCACGCCAGCGCGATCACCAGCGCGTTGTCGCCCGACAGCAGAACGTTGATCCAGATGATCTTGCCGACCGCGATCCAGAAGGCGGTCTGCTGTATCTCGTCGTGAAACTGGCTGGCTACCGCCCCGATGGTCGCGGGATCGAAGATGTGCAGCAGCCAGTTCACAGCGCATTCCCTCGGAGCGCCGGCCGCCCCGCGCGGCTAGAGCATGATCGGCTCGAAAACGCTCTAACGCTCGCCGCGTCCGCGCCGATCAGCCGACGATCTCGTTGCCCGAGAAGAACTGCGCGATCTCGATGGCGGCCGTCTCCGGAGCATCGGAACCATGCACCGAGTTTTCGCCGATCGACTTGGCGTGCACCTTGCGGATCGTGCCATCGGCCGCCTTGGAGGGATCGGTCGCGCCCATGACGTCGCGGTACTTCAGCACGGCGTTCTCGCCTTCGAGAACCTGGACCACGACCGGCGCGGAAATCATGAAATCCACCAGCTCGCCGAAGAACGGACGCGCCTTGTGGACGGCGTAGAAAGTTTCGGCCTGCGCGCGGGTCATCCGGATGCGCTTCTGGGCAACGATGCGCAGCCCGGCCTTCTCGATCAGCGCGTTGATCGCGCCGGTCAGATTGCGCTCGGTCGCGTCGGGCTTGATAATCGAAAAGGTGCGTTCAATCGCCATAATCTCGTCCTTGCAAAGCTGATGGAAGTTGCGGGCTTATATCGGCGCCATCGGCGAACGGCAAGCGACCCGGCGAACGCTGGCGTGGCCAGCCGCGACCGGTCAGCTGAATTACAACAATTTCACGAAGATTAACCCACCCTGAAAGCCGCGTCCCGGTTTCGTTCAGCTCGGCGGGAATAGGCTGCGATGGACCGGACGCCCCTCCTTCAGGCGGCGTTAACGGCAAGAACCTCATCGATGGCGCCATCGGCGCCGAACCCGAGGAGACGACCATGTTACGCAAACTCTCGCTTGTTGCAGTTGCCGCAGCCTCGCTCGCCGCGGCCGCGCTGGCGCCGACCTCCGCCTCTGCCTGGGGCGGCTGGCACGGCGGTTGGCATGGCGGCGGCTGGCATCGCGGCTGGGGCTACGCCGGTCCCCGCTTCTATGTCGGTGGCCCCGCCTATTATGGGTACGGCGGCTGTTACGTCCGCCGACTGGTCCCGACGCCCTGGGGCCCCCGCTGGCGCCTGGTCAATCGCTGCTACTGAGCCGCCATCGTTCGATCTCGAAAGCCCCGGCCCTGCTGCGCCGGGGCTTTTGCTTGGCCCGGGGCGGCCGGGGTTCCCGTTCATGCAATTTTTACTAAAGGACATGCAATCCGCTTGAGGCCGGAAACAATTCCTGCCCGCACGACTTGTTGACGTATCAATTTGTAGCGACTGACCAAAGCGGAACCCGTCATGAACGGCTGGAACACCGACAGCAGCGAAACGATCGATTACAAGACCAGCCGGTCGATCTGCGACGCCGTGGGCGAACGGCTGCAACAGAGCCTGCGCTCCGAAGACTCGCGCCTGTCCCCTCGCCTGCAGCACCTGATGGAAGAACTGCGCCGGCGGGACAGCGAGGATTTCCGCAAGCCATCGACCTAGCGCACGGTTTCATCGGCGGCCAATGCTATCTGGCGTATATCGCTTGCGAGCTCATCGACCCGCTGCGGCGACGAATCCCAGGCGAACATGAAGCGCGCACCGCCTCCGATGAAGGTGTAGAATCGCCAGCCGCGGTCGCGGAGTGCGGCGAGCTTGGCCTCCCTCATGCGGACGAACACCGCGTTGGCCTCAACGGGAAACAGGATCTCGAGCCCGGGCAATCCGCCGATCTCCCGCGCAAGCCGCTCGGCGCAGGCGTTTCCATGCACGGCATTGCGCAGCCAGGCTCCGGTTTCGAACATGCCGACCCAGGGCGCCGACAGAAAACGCATCTTGGACGCAAGCTGCCCGGCCTGCTTGCAGCGATAATCAAAATCCTCCGCCACTTTTTCGTTGAAGAACAGGATCGCTTCGCCGGCGGCCATTCCGTTCTTGGTGCCGCCGAAGCAGAGCACGTCGACGCCGGCGCGCCACGTCATGTCGGCGGGGCTGCAGCCGAGGCTGGCGCATGCATTGGCGAAACGCGCGCCATCCATGTGCAGGCTCAAGCCGAGCTCGCGGCAGCAGGCGGAGATGGCCCGCAACTCGTCGAGGCTATAGACCTGTCCGGTCTCGGTCGGCTGGGTGATCGTCACGACGCGCGGCTTTGGAAAATGGATGTCGTTGCGATTGGTCGCAATCGTGCAGATCGCCTCCGGCGTCAGCTTGCCGTCTGCCGATGGCGCAACCAGCAGCTTCGAGCCATTGGAGAAGAACTCCGGCGCGCCGCACTCGTCGGTCTCGACATGCGCCGACGCCGTACAGATCACGCTGTGATAGGACTGGCAGAGCGAGGCCAGCGCCAGCGAGTTGGCCGCGGTTGCCATTGAAGACAAAGAACACCTCGCAAGGCGTTTCGAACTGCACGCGAAACGCATCCGCAGCCCTTTCCGTCCACTCGTCCTCGCCATAGGCGGGAGCCTGGCCGTTGTTCGCCGCTGCCATCGCCGCCCACGCCTCCGGGCAAATTCCGGAATAATTGTCGCTGGCAAATTGCTGGGGATCGCTCATACCGCACCGCCTCTGGTTCATCAGGTCTGACAAGGCAAAGCTGACGAAAGCTGCGGCGCTGTCCCGTTTGTTGCCGGATCGGCCGCATCTCCCCGTTTTGGGGATGCCACCTTGCTCGGGAGCAGGTTGGCGTCGAGCGTCAGCTCAACTCTGGATGTCGGGCACGGGAATAATCGGAAAAATCCGATGTTGCAAGGCAAAGCGTGCTTCGGCCGCGTGGTGAGCAAATGCCTGTTCATGGAATCGATGCTCCAGACAAAAATCCGCGATCTCGCGGCGCGATGCGCCCGAGTTGTGCAAAAACCTTCCGCCCCAAAGAGGGCGTGGGGAATGCCGGGTGCCCAGTGCACCCGCAGCCTCGTGTGCGCTGGGGTAGTGAAAAATGCACACGAGTCTCAGCGGTCGCACCGGAAATCACCCGGCATCCCCGCACGCAATGGTTTTAACGGCTTCCTTCGTGATCTCCCCGGCGATCGGCTTT
>JBGPSI010000007.1:0-60841 GCA_041490045.1 Bradyrhizobium sp. | reverse complement strand
CGCCCTTCTCGTCGCGAACCAGTCGATGGATATAGACGGTGGGGAACGGCGCCTCCTTCATGAAATGCAGGCCCATCATCATCATCCGGGCGACCCAGAAGAAGATGATGTCCCAGCCCGTCACCAGCACATTGGTGGGGTAATAGCGCTTCACCTCGGGCGTCTGGTCCGGCCAGCCCAACGTCGAGAACGGCCACAGCGCGGAGGAAAACCAGGTGTCGAGCACGTCCTCGTCGCGCGTGATGAAACCTGCGCGCTTGTTGCGGTCGAGCGCCATCTCCCGCCCCTGCTCCGCCGTGATGACTTCCTGCTCGACGTAATAGCCGAGCGCGTTGCCGACCGCTTCCTCCTCGGTCTCGGCGACGAACACCTTGCCATCAGGCCCGTACCACGCCGGAATCTGGTGGCCCCACCAGAGCTGGCGCGAGATGCACCAGGGCTGGATGTTCTCCATCCATTCGAAATAGGTTCTTTCCCAGTTCTTCGGCACGAAGGTGGTCGCGCCCGAGCGCACCGCCGCCATCGCCGGCTGCGCCATCGTCTTGGCGTCGACGTACCACTGGTCGGTCAGATAGGGCTCGATGATGACGCCGGAACGGTCACCATGCGGCACCATATGCGTGTTCGGTTCGGTCCGCTCCAGGAAACCGAAATCCTCCAGCCGCGCCAGGATCAATTTTCGCGCGGCGAAGCGGTCCATGCCCTGCAACTCTTCCGCCAACTGCTGCGCGCCTTCAGGCAATCCGCGCAAGTAGTCCTCGTTGCCGACCAGATTGATGCGGGCCTCCTGATCGAGCACGCTGATCTGCGGCAGGCCGTGGCGGCGGCCGACCTCGAAATCGTTGAAGTCGTGCGCCGGCGTCACCTTCACCGCGCCCGAGCCCTTTTCGGGGTCGGAATATTCGTCCGCGACGATCGGAATCCGGCGGCCGACCAGCGGCAGGATCACGTGCTTGCCGACCAGATGGGTGTAGCGCTCGTCGTCCGGATGCACCGCGACCCCGCTGTCGCCGAGCATGGTTTCGGGCCGCGTGGTGGCGACGACGATGTAGCTAAGGGGATCTTCCGGATTGAAGGTGATGCCGGCCAGCGGGTAACGCAGATACCAGAGGTGACCCTTGACCTCGACCTGCTGCACCTCGAGATCGGAGATCGCGGTCAGGAGCTTGGGATCCCAGTTCACCAGCCGCTTGTCTTTGTAGATCAGGCCCTCGCGGTGCAGCTCGACGAACACTTTTACAACGGCGCGCGACAGGCCTTCGTCCATCGTGAACCGTTCGCGCGACCAGTCGCAGGAGGCACCGAGCCGCTTGAGCTGATTGATGATGACGCCGCCGCTCTCGGCCTTCCATTGCCAGACGCGTTCGAGGAATTTTTCGCGCCCCATCTCGCGCCGGCCGGGCTGCTGCCGCTCCAATAACTGCCGCTCGACCACCATCTGGGTGGCGATGCCGGCGTGATCGGTGCCGGGCTGCCACAGCACGTCGCGGCCGCGCATCCGCTCGAAACGGCAAAGAATGTCCTGCAGCGTGTTGTTGAGCGCGTGGCCCATATGCAGCGACCCCGTCACGTTCGGCGGCGGAATCACGATCGTGAACGGGCTGGCGTCGCGGCGATCCGGGCGCCCGGCGGAAAACGCGCGGCTGTCCTCCCAGATCAGGGACATGCGGCCTTCGATATCGGCGGGCTGGTAATTCTTCTCGATCATGGCGGCGCAATCTGGCTAGGAGACGCGCTGGAACGGTCGATTTCAACTCCAGCGCTATCTTTTTGTTTAAGCTGATCTTTTCGGAGAAGCGGTTTCCGCCCGCCGGGTCGTGGTCGAAGGGCGTGCTTTTCCGGATCGCGCCCTAGAAACCCGCACGCGCGCGCCAAGTCAACACGCCAAGTCAACACGACACGTCATACGAGGGACAGCAAGCTGGAGGGGTTGCTGAACCTGGGCCGTCACGGCCCCGTTACCGTCCGCGGGAAACCCGTTCGATTTCCGCCTTGACGATCCGTTCCACCAGCCCGGGCAGATTGTCGTCGAGCCAGGATTTCAGCATCGGCCGCAGCATTTCCTTGACCAGGTCTTCCAGCGTCCGCGCGTTGTTGCTGAGCACGGTATTGGCAAGGGTGTTGAATGCCGATTCGACCGCCGACACCGTCGAGCGCGACAGGATCGGCTGGGACGGCGAACTGCTTTCCAGCGCCGGCGGCTCGAACGCGGGCTGCCGATGCCGGGCTGCGGCGGATTCCGCGAATTCGACATCGTCCTGCGGGTCGACCTTCCTGAACGAAGGCTGCGGCGGTTCCGGCGCCGGTGCCTCCACCGCCATCTCGTCGGTGAGTTCGAACACATCGGCGTCCGGCAGCGGCGGCCGGATCTCCTCCGGCGTGGTCACCTCGTCGAGGCCGTTCAGCAGCGCATCGATATCGTCCTGGCTATTGCTCGCGGCGGGCGCGGGCGGCGGCGGCGCAGGAGGTGGCGCGGGCTTCGGAGCTGGCGCCGGTGCCTTCGCCGCGGCAGGTGGCGGAGCCGGAGCCGCCGGCGGAGGCTCTTTCATCGCGGGCTTCGCTGGCGGGGCAGCCGCGGGTTTCTCCGGCTTTGCCGGGGCGGCAACGGCAGCGGGTTTTTCGGCAGCCGGCGGTTTGGCTTCGTCGTCGGCAATGATGCGACGGATCGACGCCAGAATCTCCTCCATCGAGGGTTCTTGGGCCTTTGCGGGCTGCGTCATTTCCGACTCCACATCATCAACGCCCTTGCATGCGTTTTACACCACGCGAAAGGGGATTTGCCGATTCCGGATATGCAGGCCGGGATTTTCATCTCACAAGTCTGACTTGTCCCCAGATCAAGCGCCGCGCGACATCACGCGGCATCCCGCCCCCACTCAGGGCACCGAAGCGTCGCGGCCTAAGAACGCCGGATGCGGCGCGAATCGCTCAGCTGCCTGAGGCAAGGGTATGGCACGGCAACATTTGATTGCAAGCAACGCCAGGCACACGATCCCCAAAGCTTGCTCTCGGGGCCCAAGGCTCGCTCTCGGCTGGCTTCGCGCTAAACGACTCGGAAATGCGGGTGGCGCGGCGACAAGATCATGCGCTTTTCCATGACGGAAAGCGCGACGCGGGCGCAGAACGGGACTTCACTGCCGCCGACCGCGCACCAAAGAACGCGATCCCTCCAGGCAAACTCCGACGGTTCTGACGATCAGCGTCCGTCGGGCGTGCGGACGCCGAACCAGCTGTCGCGGACCTGCTGGTAATGCACGCTCGGGTCATAGACGGTGGTATGCAGATTGAGCACCTGCGGCGACAGCCGTCCCACGGCGTTCAACACGGCATACGATGCGACGACGCGATCGTGCTGCGCGGTGACCAGCGCGACGCGCGCGTTGACCAGCGCCTGCTGGGCGTTCAACACGTCGAGCGTGGTGCGTTGGCCGGCCTTGGCCTCTTCACGCACGCCGTTGAGCGCGATTTCGGAAGCCGTCACCTGCGCCTGGGCTGACGCGACCTGCGCCTTGCCGGCCACCAGCTGGCCCCATGCCGTCACCGTATTGGCGCGGGTCTGGTCGCGGGTCTGCTCGAGGACAAGGCGCTGCTGCGCCAGGTTTTCCTTGGATTGGCGGATCAGCGAATATTCGGCGCCGCCCTGATACAGCGGAGCCGCGATCTGGGCGACCGCGGAAGCGCCGAACGAGCGATAGATCGTCAGGGTCTGTTCGTAGGTTTGCTGCACCGAGGCCTGCAAGCTGACCGTCGGCAGCAGCGCGCCCTCGTTGACCTTGACCTGAAGATAATTGACGTCGATGCCGAACATCGCCGCCGTCACGTTTGGATTCTCGATCAGGCTCAGCTCGACCGCGCCGGGCAGCGTTCCCGGCAGGAAGCGATCGACCGGCGAGCCCGGCGCCAGCGCTGCCGGCTCATTGCCGATGATGCGGCGGAAATTCGCCCTGGTCGTGGTCAGCGTCGCCTGGGCGGCCAACAACTGCGTATTGCCGGCGGCAAGCTGCGCTTCCGATTGCGCGACGTCGGTGCGCGTCACTTCGCCGACATTGAAGCGATCGCGCGTCTGCTTCAACGTCTGCTCGAGAACGCGAACGTTGCTCTTCTGCACCTCGACGATCGCCGAGTCGCGCAAATAGTCCATATAGATCGTGGCGCCCGAGAGCAGCACGCTCTGTTCGAGAAACCGCAAGGCTTCACGCGCGCCGGAGACCTGGCTTTCCGCCGCGCGGGTCTTGTTGGCGGTCTGCTGGCCGTTGAACAGCGTCTGCGTGACGGTGAGGCCGGCGCTGCGCGGCGCGTTGGTGCCGTGGTTGATGGATGAGACGACGGTGGGCTGCCCAGTGGCAGGATTGGTGCCGCCCGTGTTGAGGAGCGTATCGGTGTATTGGTAACCGGCGCTCGCGGTGAGCGCGACCTTCGGACGATAGCCCGACAGCGCCTGCGGCACGTTCTCGTCGGTGGAGCGAACCTGGGCGCGCTGCGCGTTGAGCTGCGGGTTGTTCTGATAGGCGCGCACCAGCGCAGCCTCGATCGTATCGGCGAGGGCGGGCACCGGACCCATGTAAGCCATCAGCAGGACCGCAGCCGCAGCTCCGGTAACCAACTTCACCCCACGCATTCTTGGTTATCCATCCATGACGTTCGCCGATTCGAGCGCACTCAAGCCGGCTTACCGCTTCACTTCGAGTCAGTATCCCGGAGGCACCTTATTCCCCACACAAGCGGGACGGAACCCCGCCCCACCCAAAGCCGACGGAAACTCTGCACGTGCAGCATCCGGGCCACACTTCTGATTCAGAACGGTATTTTAACAGCAGATTCAGAACGAGGTTTTAACGCCCGCCGGCGGTTCCCGAGGGGCTAGAAAACGAACGCCGGGAGCCGTTCGAGGCCAGGCAGCACCGGAACCGACGCGTCGAAAAGCGCCCGGGTCCCGAAATCACCGTGAGAGTGTGTCACGATCATGGCCCGCGGCGGCCTTCTCGTGGCGAACACCCCGACCAGCCTACCGCCGCTCCTGAGCTGGCCAAGAAGCCGTTCAGGCATGACTTCGGTGGCGCCGTCGAGGACGATCACGTCGTAGGGCGCGTTCGCCGGATCCCCGTCGGCCGCGGCGGCAGCCTTGAACGTCAGGTTTGCCAGCCCGAGCTCGGCCAGCACCGCTTTTGCCTTTGCCTGCTGTCCCGGGTCGCCCTCTGTCGCAACCACCTGGCCGGCAAGCCTCGCCACCACGGCCGCCGCGTATCCCGGCGCTGACCCCACCACCAGGACCTTGTCCGTTTCCTTGATCTCGGCGGCCTGCAGCACCTTTGCCAGCACCTGCGGCTTGATCAGGAAGCGCCTCGCCGAAGCGCCCTCGCTGATGTCCAGATCGCGGTCGAGATAGGCCAGCGCGCTCTGACCTGGCGGGACAAAGGCCTCGCGCGGCACCGCCAGCATGGCGTCAATAATTCGGCTATCGGTGACGTCGTTCGGGCGCACCTGGCCGTCGACCATTTTCTGGCGCGCAGTCGCAAAACCGGACATTGGCGGACCCTGAGGAGTCGTGCGGACGATGCCCGCGGGAAAGAAGTAGGAACCGCGTCATCTCTGGTACAAACTTCGCCAAAACGCAACGCCGTTTGCTCGGGTAAAGCCTGCAATCCGCCGTCTTCCAAAGCTGCTTGCGGTTCGCAAATGGCGGACTTATTCGATCGTCACCGCGAGCCGGGCGATCAGCCTTGCCACCTCGTCCAGATGTTCGGAATCATGCTCCTCGATTGCTTTCGCCAGCCGCATCAGGCATTCGTCGTCGCTCATCGCGGGTATGTCGGCTGGGACGATCGAAGGCATCGGCCTCGAGAGATCGGTCTGAAAGTCTCGCATCGAATCACCTCCGTGGTGAATCCTGGCGCCTGGAATCGTCGCCGCCGAATGCGTCTTTTTGGCGCCAGCCTGGTAATGTGGCGGGAGCCGCGGCGAACCCCGCAGGGCGCGGTGCCACCAGCGCCGTCCGGCCCTCGAAGACAACAAAGCCTTGCGGCACAATCAGTTCCCCTGCCCCCTCGATGTCGCGCCGGAGGCGGATATTTCGTCCTTTGCAAGCCGTAACGGCTTTGTTATACGCTGCCGCGTGCGAACACGGTTTTCGCCCTATTCCTCGGTAGCTCAGCGGTAGAGCATTCGACTGTTAATCGAATGGTCGCTGGTTCGAATCCAGCCCGGGGAGCCATCCAAATCAGCCACTTACCGCAAAATCAAAATTTCCGCCGAAAGCCACGTGTCTGCATAGTGTCTGCAAACACGTTGCCGCGCCCTTCCCGGCCGCCTGGGCGTGAAAAAAACAGGCTTGCAGGGCAGGATTCGGCTCGATTCGCGGGCAGTGGTGCAGACATGAAATGCAGACACGAGCCCGATACCCCGCCATGACTCAGGGAAGCCCGCTGGTGAGTCCGGGATTTGCGGGCTTCATGTGCCGGCCGCTTCGCGCCAGCGCATCGGTGAGTCCGGCGCTGCGGCCGGTCGACGAAAAAAGGGTAGCGTCTCAGTTTGAAATTATCGGCCCTTGACGGGTGATCGTGCCGTTCCGGTACCTGTGGTATGCCTAGGGCAAAGCAGGGAGTGGACGCCATGACGGTCGAGAGCCCCAATGTCAAAGGCATCTGGACGACGATTGAAATAGACGAAGAGGGTGTGGAGACAGTCCTGATAGTGGAAACCGATCTTGAACTGAATGCTGCTCATCCCGCTTTTGATACTGCCAAGGTGGATGCCTTGATTGAGGCCGCAACGAAGAGTTTCGCCGCGAGTGGCGGAACGATCGATCGTATTCACTTGGTTCCAATCCGGCGAGGCACTACCGAATAGGCCGCCCGCTGGGGAAGCGGACGGCCCTGTTTAGCTTCTACCGCCTCAGCCGTCTTGCATGGGCTGCACTCCGTAGCGCGCCAGCCACGGCATCTATGCCGAACGAGCAGCGATCGGGCCGTTCGGGACATCCCAGAAGCACAACGCCACCAAGCCGAATAATGCCTGGTGGCGTTGGTTTGGGTCCGGAACGCGCAATCCCCCGGTGATAATCTGTCTGCGCAGGCCGCGCTAAGGTTCAACGAAAACGGCCCCGGCGCGGGGCTAACAGCGCCGGGGTTACTTATGACACCCTAGTCTGCGAATCATCTCGCATTCCGGCTGACGATCAAAGATCTCCCATTGGAAACGGGTGTTCCATCAGGAGAACACCAGTCATCGAGGCGGCGAGAGAAAGGCCTGCTCATGCACCGTGAGGGGCAGCCCCGGGGGCGCTTCATGGTTCCCGCCGGTCTCTCAAAACGAATCGAGACACTGCAGGGACTCGCCAGCGCGGACCGCGGACGACGCTACTTAAAAAGAACCCGCCATTGGCGACGGGTCCCAGTCAGGGAGGAAACGGTCCGCAGGATAAGTCGATTCGCGGCAGCGTTATGTGTCGCAATTCACACACGGAGAGGAACGTTTTTTCGAGATGCGCCTGGGCGGGCCGAAGGCGGCGCGACAGAGAAAAAGCCGGCGGGCGTGACACCGTCGGCTTTTCCTTGCGACTGCCGGCTCAGGCCTCCGGTGCCATCGCGAATCTAGCACCGAGCCTGCCATCTGCGTGGTTAACAAAAGGTTAATGCACGGATTTTCCGGTCCATCAGCCTCCTGGCATGAGCGGCCAGCCGTTGCCGGTTGCGCTTTCTGTGAGATCGTCGTCGGGGCCGGCGGAAGAACAAGCCAGCCGCAAGCGACGGCTGCTCAAAGGCCCCGAGGAATTCCGGGAGGCGCGGGTTGATCGGCCAAAGGCGAATGGGAAATGACTGCCCCGGGCGGCGCGACGTAGAAATACTGCCTAGCCAGTGTCATATTGCCGGGTATGGCTCAGTCGCCGCAACCTTATGACCTTGTCACCCGGCCCTGCACGATCCACGCGGGTCGCTTCCGCTGGGACATCAGACAGAACGGCAGGCCCGTTCAATCTTCAATGGAATCGTTTGCCAGCGAGCAGGAAGCTCACATGGACGGTCGCCTTGAGCTCGAAAAATTAATGAGGTTGGATAGGTGACTGCAAAGCTCGAAGCCATCCGCCGCCTGGTCGAGCTGGGCCTAAAGGTGCGGCGGCGAAGCGGAAGCTGACGCCACGAACCCCGGCGCCCGATTGGAGTAGCCAAGCCCTGAAGGGCGCGCGCGTCCGAATTCGGCCTCAAGAAAAAGTCAGGCCGGACGATGAGCGCGGTTTGGGATCGCGGTAACTCGCCTGCTTAAGAAGGCAGATCTCAATTTTTCCGCTAACCAGAACAGAAAGATCGCAGCAAACGAGAGAGCGAATATTTCGGCGGCGAAAAGAAATGCTTGCATGGCATTTGTCATAGCATCCTCCACTCTGTAGATTTTTCGCTTTGTTCCTCTTCAATCTCCGCACGATAGAATCCGGCACCAGCAGGCCCTACTCGTCTGCTTCATCACCTTGCAGCTTGTCGGTCAGGCTATTGATGAAATGCAGGGTGCTGCAGCCTGGACATAGTACCGGCTCAAGGACGTTCTCTGCGCCATCGGCTGCGTCTGCTAGCCAGTGCTGGACGTTCATGCCCGTCCTAGGGCATCTGAAGATTATGTGATGGCCGATACCCAAGAGTATGGTCCGATGCCGTAGACCGCCAACTCCGGATGTTTGCGTAGGCGCTTTGCCAAGGCGCACTCTCACTGATTTGCCGAATTGCCAAGCCCTCGCGGGCGGCTTTCGCACATGCGGCATTGCCTTCGACCGCAGGTTGCGCTTCGGCTTCGGACATTGCACCGGCTTATGTCTCGCCGGTCGCTTATCAATCGTAAAGCTGCGAGAGCCGATCGAGAGCGCCGGCTGATGAGTCCGCCGCGGGACTGGAAGCGGCCCTTTCAAGATCCGATTCCGCTCCCCCGCGGTCGCCAGCTCGTCACACTCGAATCTGGTTCCGGATTTAACCTACCCAGCGGACATCAATCTTAACAACGGCCTTTGATTGCGGCTTGGCTCTGGAGAGTAGACACTTCGAGCATGATCGGCAAAGACCGCGATCGGGCGGTAAGATACCGGCGACTAGCTCTCGCTGAACCAGACAAGGCTAAGGCGGCGCTCCTGCTGAAGATCGCTGACGAAGCCGAGCGAGGAGTGCTGTGCACGGTCGACCGAAAACAGCCTGTCCCTGAAGTCGAGCTCGCCAAGCCTCTGAATTCAAATTAGGGCGGCTTCTGCTGAGGCCGTTTCTCAATTAACTCTTAACCGCACCTGTGTATTCTGCGGTTGGGCATTCGGGGCGCGTGTGTGCTGGCCTACGGCCAGCCTGAAAGCGTGCGTGTGTCCGATGGCCTTAGACCCGGAAGAAATTGTTACCCTGCTGCTGCTCGCGGTGCTGGCAATCGCCTGGAACTGGCGGCTCGGGCACTGATAATCCTGCCGCATTGGGGACGGCGCAAGCTGGCGCGCGATGCATGACCCCGTAACGCGAACACGTTGGCTGGGCGGCCGTTCAAAACTCATCGGCCTTATCCAGTGACGGGGCCACCATTACCCTTCTTGTCGCTTTCGCGGGGCACATAGCGATCGAGGATCTTGTAGCCGGTCTTCCGCGAGACGCCGAACCGACGGAAAAGAACCGCCATCTTCTCTCCGTCCAGCAGCCCGGCAATGAACTTCAGCCGTTCATCCATGAGATTACACTCCTGCCAGGGCGTTTTGCTCTCCTTGCAAAAGGCCCCATTGTGTAACCCATGTCTCCGGAATGAACTGTCACCCTTCTCTCAGGAAGGACAAGCCGCTCCCATTTGATTCCCAGTGGTTTTTTCGCCGTCTGCCGTGGCCCGCACGACGCGGATCAAGCGCGGATCTGCGGATTATCTGCTGGCGACGAGTCGCAACCGGGGCTTCAGGGTCTGAAGGAGGTCGCTGTTCATCTGCTGGACGCGTGGATCGGCTGAGCGGCGCGCGCATGCCGAAAACCGATTCACGGATTGCGCAAGGGCCTGGCGCTCTTCGACACTCCTCGAGACCTCGGGGTTCGCCAGCCGGAGAACAAGGCCTCCCAGATTGATCAGAAGCTCGTCGAGCGCCCTGTCAATTCCTGCAAGATCGTCCATCGCTTTCGCTCCGTCTCCACGGGAGTAGAAATGGACCGGGTCGAATAGCGTTCCGAACGCCGCACCTGCACGGATAACAGAACGTAAATGAAGTTGCGCAGGCTTTCCTAGAGGCCGCCAAATTCATTGTGATCAGACCGGCGTTTGCTTGTGGGAGTGGGCGAGCCTGCAGCCAGTTCCGGGTTCGGGAGTCGCGCGATGATGGATGTGAGTTGAGGCTTCGCGCTCGCTCGGTAGACACGAGGCCCGGGGTGCCTAGGAGTCCGGGCCTCGTGACCGGTCGTCCCCCGCAGGGCTGGTAGCGGGAGCACGCGCATTGGCGCGAGCGCGGATCACGATTAAGCGAAGCCCGGCTGGGATCCTAGACCGGACGATTACGGTGCGGCACGGCGTCATCCCTAAGTTCGCCATCATCCCCGCAGTTACCGAAAAGATTGTTGGGCAAATGTGATTTTTCTCACATTTGGCCGTAGAAGCCCGGTCTACATCTTCGCCGGGGATCAAGATTTCAGTAACCAAATCGGCCGCGATCGCTCGATCAAGTAAAATTTGAGCGATCGGTTCAATTTGGAAACAGAAGAGTTTTGCGACCCTGCGCCCTCGGAAATACCGGAGAGCGCGATGAGCGAAGCTGAATACGACCGATTGCTGGAGGCCGTAAGAATGGCGATCGAACCCGCGCCGCAGGAACACGTTCTGGCCAGCCTGCCGCTATTGGTCAATCTGCCTATGTTCGACGAGCCGGCGGAAGCCGCCAACGACAACCAGCAGGACGTCAAACAGCAGCGCGTCGAGCAACCCTGGCCGCTCGTTCCGTTTCCCGAAGGCTGGTACGCGAGCTGCTGACCGGAACACCCGAGGCTTTTGCGGCCTCGCCAATCATCCCGCATCGTTGATTGCACAATCGCCGGCGGGCTGCTTTCAGCCCTGCCCGTCGCCGAGCCCGTATTCGAGATAGATCACCTCGGGATCAAGGTCCGGGAATAGCCGGCACTTGGCCTGGGCCAGATGCAGATTGACGCTCTCGGGCGCCGAGCCTGCCGCCAACAGCTTCCTGATATCTTCCATATGCGTGCGCGGCTGGTGTTTTGCGGGAAGCTGCTCCAGCGCCACCAGTGCGGTAGCCAGGGCTTCGGTGATGACCCATGCGTCATGACCGGTGATTCCCTTTCTCGGCATAGACCATCCCCACGTTCCGGCGATGCCGCTCAAATTACCGGCCCAAGCCGTCAACACCAAGGCGCGCGGGGCGCGCGTTGCGGGCAGGCTCGGGCTGCGACCACGCAGCCCCATCACCAAATCAGATCACCGCCATCGTACAATCTCCGGTGCGGCGATCCAAGCGGCGCAAACCAAGATTGTAGTCGCGAACGGTTCGATCATCGCCGACCCGGGTTTGGCGATACACCAACGCCCGGAGACGGAAAAACGATCCCGCGAACGACGCCGGCCGGCTGGTTTTGACGGAACTCGCCGGGAACCAAACAATGCCGCGAAGTCAACAAAGTAGAATTGGAGGCCACGACCAGAATTGAACTGGTGTACACGGTTTTGCAGACCGTTGCGTAACCACTCCGCCACGTGGCCCCATGGGGGCGAACTCTTATACGGCCTCCTCCGGATAGGCAACCAAGGCAGCCGAACCGGCTCCTAGCAATATTTGACGCGCTTCTTCACGCGAACCGGGGTCCACCCCGCATCAAGTGCGGGGCAGGCTTTCGCTTGAAAACGCGAGGACCAGGGTCAGGCCCGCCGGCGGCGGCGATAGTCCCGCTTCGGCCGCGGCTTGGGCGCAAGTTCGGGCAGCGTGGCTTGCGCCTCGCGGTATTTGGCCAGCAGCCCTTCGAAACTGCCATGCAGCGTCTCGGCGATATCCGGGCGCTTTTCCAAGGAAGAAAGCAGCATCGCCGCCGCCTCGATGGTGGACAGGCCGTCGCGGCGCGGTTCGCGGCGCAGCTTGCCGTAGCGCGAGGGACGCTTTGGGCCGAGGATCACGCGCTGGCACTTCAGCATCCAGGCATTGCGCCACCACAGCGCCTTGGCCTGGCTCCAGGTGCCGTCGAGCAGCACAATGCCTTCGATATCCCTGAGGATGGCGCGCTGATGATCCTCGACTTCGCCCTTGCGGTTGATGGCGACGATGTCGGCATCGGTGTCGAGATCGGCGACCTTGGCGGAGCCGAGATAAAGCACCGCCCAGCGCGAGGGATCATCGACCGGCCGCCCCAGCGCCTTGGAAAGGCTCGGCCAGGACAATCCGATCTTCAGCACCGCATTCTTGAAATGCAGCGCGGTCAGCCGCGCCGTGCCGAGCGCCCTGTCCTGCTCCTGCGGATGCTGCAGGATCAGGAGCGAAATACGGTTCTCGATCGGCGTGATGCTGTCGCAGATGCACAGCGACAACGGCTTGTGGCAGTGCGGACAGTCCGGTATCGGCTCGGCAATGGCGGCGCCCGTCTCGGGCTCGGCTTGTTTTGACATGCGCCCGCTATACGCCGCGCAGGCCCGCGGTTCAAAGCTATTCTGCGGGCGCCGCGATGGCCGCCGGCTCCGACCGCCGCCGCAACCGGTCGATCAGGAGATAGATCACCGGCGTCGTGTACAGCGTCAGGATCTGCGAGACGAACAGGCCGCCAATGATGGTGATGCCGAGCGGCCGGCGCAGCTCGGTGCCGGGCCCGGTGGCGATGACCAGCGGAATGCCGGCGAACAGCGCCGCCATCGTCGTCATCAGAATGGGGCGGAACCGGGCGCTGCAGGCCTCGAAGATGGCGTCGGCCGACGACAGGCCGCGGTTGCGCTCGGCGTCGAGCGCGAAGTCGACCATCATGATGCCGTTCTTCTTGACGATGCCGATCAGGAGGATGATGCCGACGAAGGCGATCACCGTCAGCGGCGTGTTGGTGACCTGCAGCGCCAGCAGCGCGCCGAGGCCCGCCGACGGCAGCGTCGAAATGATGGTCAGGGGATGGGCGAGACTCTCATAGAGCACGCCGAGCACGATATACATCGCTACCAGCGCGCCGAGGATCAGGAGCGGCATGTGCCCGCTGGTCTTGCTGAAGTCGCCGGCGTTGCCATCGAAGCTGCCGCGGATGCCCTCGGGCATGTGCAATTCCTCCACCGCGCGCTGGATATTTGACGTGGCGACCTGCAGCGGCACGCCCGGCAGCACATTGAACGACACCGTGGTCGAGGGAATCGACTGCGAGTGAAACACGGCGAGCGGCGAAAGGCCGCGCTGATAGTGGACAACGGTCGATAGCGGCACCTGCGTGCCATTCGCCCCGGCCACGAAAATATGTTCAAGGTTGGACGGGTCGCTCTGGAATTTCGGGTCGATCTCCAGCACCACCATGTACTGGTTGCGCTGGGTATAGACGATCGAGATCTGCCGCTGGGAGAACGCGTTGTTCAGCGCGTTGTCGATGTCCTGCACACGGACGCCCAGCGCCGATGCCCTCTGCCGGTCGATCGACAGCGTCAGCTGCAGGCCTCCGGGATCGCGATCGCTGGAGACGTCGGTGATGCCTTCGACCGTCTCCATGCGCTTGCCGACGATCGGCGCCCATTTCTGCAGGAGATCGAGATCTGTGCTCGACAGCGTGTACTGGTAGTCGCCGGAATCGCTCTGACGACCACCGGCGCGAACGTCCTGCGCGGCGAACATGAACAGGCGGATTCCCGCCACGCGATAGAGATTTTTGCGCAGCCGGTCGATCACCTGCGCCGTGGTCAACCCGTCCCGCTCCGCGGGCGGCTTGAGGCTGATGAACATGATTCCGCGGTTGGAGCCGCCGCCGAACGGGCCACCGGCACCGCTCAGGATCGAGCCGACCCCCGCTACCGCCGGATCGGCCATCACGATGTCGGCGAGCTGCTGCTGCAGCCCGAGCATCGACTGGAACGAGATATCGGCCGACGCCCGGGTCGCGCCGATCACGAAGCCGGAATCGTCGACCGGGAAATATCCCTTGGGAGTCTTGATGTAGAGCGTCACGGTCAGCGCGATGGTGGCGAAGAACACCAGCAAGGTCAGAAACGGAAAGCCCAGCACCGCGCGCAGCGTCCATGCATAGAACGCCACCATGCGCGACAACGCGCCCTCGACCGTTCGATCAAACCAGGTGGCGCTGGCGGATGTCGTCTCCCTGACGTAATGGGCGCAGATCATCGGCGTGATCGTCAGCGACACCACGGTGGAAACCACGATGGCAAAGGTCAAGGTCAGGGAAAATTCCCGCAACAGCCGGCCGATGATGCCGTCCATGAAGATCAGCGGTGTGAAGGCGGCGATCAGCGACAGGCTGATCGACAGCACGGTGAAGCCGATCTGCCTCGCGCCTTCGAGCGCCGCCTGATAGGGCCGCATGCCGTGTTCGAGATTGCGGTACATGTTCTCGATCATGACGATGGCGTCGTCGACCACGAAGCCGACCGAGATCGCCAGCGCCATCAGCGACAAATTGTCGATCGAGAATCCCGCAAGCCACATGCCCGCGCAGGTGCCGGCCAGCGCCAGCGGCACCGACACGCCCGCGGCAATGGTGGGCGTGAGCCTCCGCAGGAACACGAACACCACCACCATGACCAGAATGGCCGTCGCCAGCAGCGTCAACTGCATGTCCTGAACGCTGGCGCGGATGGTTCCGGTGCGGTCGACCAGGGTTGAAATCTCGATGCCGCCGGGAATCCACTGCTTCAGTTCCGGAATCAGCGCGCGCACACGGTCCACGGTATCGATGACGTTGGCGTCGCCCTGCTTGGTGATTTGAATGAGAACGGCGGGCTGCTTGTTGAACCAGGCGATCGACCGGCTGCTGCGGACGGAATCCTCGACGTCGGCCACGTCCGAGAGCCGGACGAAGTTGCCGTTCGAGCTCTTGATCAGGATATCCCTGAATTCGGCCGCGCTCCGCATCTGCTTGTTGATCGACAAGGTTTCGCTCTGCCGGCCGCCGTTGAAGATGCCGACCGGCCCGAGCGGATTGGCGTTGATGATCGCGAGCCTGACGTCGTCGGTCGCAATCCCGGCGTTCGACAGCGCCACCGGATTGAGCGCAATGCGCACCGCAGGCTGGTCGGCGCCGCTGACGGTGACGTCGCCGACGCCCGGCACCTGCGAAATGCGCTGCGCGATCACGGTATCGGCGACGTCATAGATCGCGCTGGTCGGAATCGTCTTCGAGGTCAGCGCCAGCACGAACACCGGGGCCGCGGCGGTGTTGGCCTTGCGGAATTTCGGCAAGGTCGGAAGGTCGGTCGGCAGATCGGCGAGCGAGGCGTTGATCGCGGCCTGCACGTCGCGCGCGGCGCGATCGATGTTGCGGCCGATGGCGAATTGCAGCTGGATACTCGTGGAGCCGAGCGAACTGGTCGAGGTGATCTTGTCGATGCCCGCGATCTCGCCGAGCCGCCGCTCCAGCGGTGCCGCGACGGTCGCGGCCATCACCGAGGGATCGGCGCCGGGCCGGTTCGCGGAGACCCGGATCGAGGGAAAGTCGACATTGGGAACGGCGGCGACCGGAAGGAAATGGTACGCCACAACGCCGATCAGGAACAGCCCGATCCCCAACAGCGTGGTGCCGACCGGACGGCGGATGAACGGCTCCGAGATCGACAGCGATGCCATTACTGCATCCCCTCGGTGGCTCCCGCGACCGGCGGCGACGGCAGTCCCTCGTCGACCGGCGGCACCGCCTTCTCGATGCTACGGTTGATGCGGTCGAGCGCGAGGTAGATTACCGGCGTCGTATATAGCGTCAGCAACTGGCTCAGCAGCAGCCCGCCGATGATCGAAATGCCCAGCGGAAACCGCAGCTCGGCGCCGGTGCCGCTTTCCACCGCCAGCGGCAGCGCGCCGAACAAGGCGGCCAGCGTCGTCATCATGATCGGGCGAAACCGCAGGAGGCAGGCCTGAACGATGGCGTCCATCGCCGACATGCCCTGATGTCGCTCCGCTTCCAGCGCGAAGTCGATCATCATGATCGCGTTCTTCTTGACGATGCCCATCAGCAGGATGATGCCGATCAGGCCGATCACCGACAAATCCTGCCCGAACAGCATCAGCGCCAGGATGGCGCCGACGCCGGCCGAGGGCAGCGTCGAGAGAATGGTGATCGGGTGAATGTAGCTCTCATAGAGCACGCCGAGCACGATGTAGATGGTGACGAGCGCGGCCAGGATCAGCCAGGGCTGCCCGGCCAGCGATTTCGAGAATTCGGCGGCATCGCCGGCGAAGACACCGACGATGCTGCCGGGCATGCCGATGCGGGTTTCGAGCGATTTGACCTTATCGACGGCGTCGCCGAGCGCCGCACCGGGCGCCAGGTTGAAGCTGAGCGAGACGGCAGGAAATTGCGCCTGATGCGAAATCGCCAGCGGTGCGGTGGTGCGGGTCAGCGTCGCCACCGCCGACAGCGGCACCTGGGCGCCGAGCGCGCCGGGCAAATAGAGCTTCGAGAGGATCGAGGGATCGCGCTGATACATCGGCAGCGCTTCCAGCACGACCCGATACTGGTTGGCCTGCCCGTAGATCGTCGAGATCTGCCGCTGCGCGAAGGCGTCGTTCAGGGTGTCGGTCACCCCCTGCAGGCTGACGCCGAGCTGGCCGGCGCGCTGGCGATTGATGTCGAGCGCGGCGCGCAAGCCGCCGTCCTGGGCTTCCGACGAGACGTCGCGGAACAGCGGGTCGCGGCGCAGTTCGGCGACGAGCTTGTTGCCCCACAGTCCGACCAGCGCGGCATCGGTGCCGGTCAAGGTGTACTGATATTGCGACCGGCTGGACTGGGTCGAGATCTGCACATCCTGCACCGGCTGGAAGTAGATCGTCATGCCCGGAATCGACGCGGTCAGCTGCTTCAGCCTTGCAATCACCGCGGAAACGTCCGAGCGCCGTTCGCCGCGCGGTTTCAGCGTCATCACCAGCCGCCCGACATTGGTCGTCGGGTTGACCGACCCCGCGCCGATCACCGAGACGACGCCGGTGACATCCGGGTCGGCCTTGATCGCGTTCGCCGCCTGGGTCTGCCGGCTCTGCATTTCGGCAAAGGAAACGTCGGGGCCAGCCTCGGTCACCGCGGTGATCGAGGCGGTGTCCTGCAGCGGCAGGAAGCCCTTGGGCGCCACGACATAGAGGATCAGGGTTGCCGCCAGCGTGGCGAAAGTGACGAGCAAGGTCGCGCGCTGGCGCTGAAGCACCCATAACAGCGTGCGGTGATAGAAATCGACCATGCGGTCGATGAAACGGCTGATCGCAGCGAGGCCGGGGACCACCATCTCCCCGCCGGCATGCTTCAACAGACGCGAGCACATCATCGGCGTCAGCGTCAGCGAGACGATCGCCGAGGTCACGACCGCGATCGTCAGCGTCAGCGCGAACTCGCGGAACATGCGGCCCACCAGCCCTGACATGAACAACAGCGGGATGAACACGGCGATCAGGGACACCGTCAGCGAAATCACGGTGAAGCCGATTTCGCTGGCGCCGCGCAGCGAAGCCTCCATCGCGGATTCGCCGTTCTCCATGTGGCGGACGATGTTCTCGATCATCACGATGGCGTCGTCGACCACGAAGCCGGTGCCGATCGTCAGCGCCATCAGCGACAGATTGTCGAGACTGAAGCCGGAAAAATACATGATGCCGAACGAGGTGATCAGCGATAGCGGCAAGGCGACGCCCGCGATCAGGGTGGCGCGCAGCGAACGAAGGAACAGCAGCACCACCAGTGTGACCAGCACCGCGCTCAGGATCAGCGTGAATTGCACGTCATGCACGGACGCGCGAATGGTGTCGGTGCGGTCGCTGACCACCGCGAGATTCACCCCTGCCGGAATCGCGCGCTGCAGCTTGGGAATTTCGGCGCGGATCTGGCGCACCACTTCGATGACGTTGGCGCCGGGTTGCCGCTGGATATCGATGATGACGGCCGGTGTGCCCTGATACCAGCCGCCGGTGCGGTCGTTCTCCAGCCCATCGACAATCTGGGCCACGTCGCCGATGGTGACCGGCGCGCCGTTGCGATAGGCGATGATGATCGGCCTGTAGGCGTCGGCGGCGGCGATCTGGTCGTTGGCGGCGATGGTATAGGACTGTTGCGCGCCGTCGAGCGACCCCTTCGGCCCCGAGACATTGGCGCCCGCGATCGCATTGCGCAGATCCTCCATCGCGATGCCATAGGCGGCGAGCCGCGCCAGATCGGCCTGCACCCGCACCGCCGGCTTCAGACCGCCCAGTACCGAGACGCGTCCGACGCCGGAAATCTGGCTCAGCCGCTGGGCCAGAATGGTGTCGGCGAGGTCGCTCATGGCGCGCAGCGAAATCGTGTCCGACGTCAGCGCCAGCGTCAGAACCGGCGCATCCGCCGGATTCACCTTGGCGTAGGTCGGCGGATAAGGCAGCGTTCTCGGCAGCACGCCGGCGGCGGCGTTGATCGCGGCCTGTACGTCCTGAGTGGCGCCGTCGATGTCGCGGTTGAGATCGAACTGCAGCGAAATCTGGCTGACGCCGAACGAACTCGTCGAGGTCATGGACGACAGCGAGGGAATCTGCCCGAGCTGGCGTTCCAGCGGCGCCGTGATCAGCGAGGCGATCACATCGGGACTTGCGCCGGGAAGCTGGGTCGTCACCTGCACGGTGGGGAAGTCGACTTGCGGCAGCGCCGATACCGGCAGCGCCCAATAGCCGAGCGCGCCGCCGATCAGCAGCGCGACACCGAGCAGCGAGGTCGCAATCGGCCGGCGAATGAACGGTTCAGAGACGCTCATGGCTGCGCGCTCACGCTTGTGAAGTCAGGCATCAGACGACGATGGTTCGGGTCATGGCTGCGACTTAGCTCCGCCGCCCGACTGTTCGCCTCCCTGCGCGGATCCGCCTTCGGCTTGACCGCCCTCCCCCTTCTTGCCGCGGTGCTCGGCCTTCCCGTCCTTGCCCTGACCGTCCTTGCCCTGCGGTGCCCGGCTGCCCTTCTTGCGCGGCGCGAGGTCGGCCGTCGGCGTCTGGTTGTCCTTGCCGACGATGACCTTGGCGCCATCGGAAAGGTTGGCAAAGCCGGTCGTCACCACGCGATCGGAGGGCGTGACTCCACTCGCGATCACAGCCTCGGTTTCGTTCTGCTGCGTCACCACGACCGGTTTGGCCGTGACGATGTCGCCGTCGCCGATGACATAGCTGAACGTTCCCGCAGGCCCCCGCTGCACCGCCGAGGTCGGCACGACAATCGCCTTCGAAAGCGTGTCGACCTTGAGCCGCACATTGACGAATTGCCCCGGCCACAGCTGGAAATTGGCGTTCGGGAATTCGGCCTTCAGCTTCAGCGTGCCGGTGGTCGGATCGACCTGGTTGTCGATGCCCTTCAGCGTGCCGGTATCGATCACCGTGATGCTGTCATTGCCGAACACATCGACCGTCAGCGCGCCCTTGTCCGAGGCGGCATTGACCCGCACGATCTGCTGCTGCGGCAGGCTGAACTGCACCGCGATCGGCTGCAGCTGGGTGATGATGACGAGCCCGGTGGCGTCGGCGGCATGGACGATGTTGCCCTGATCGACCTGCCGCAGCCCGGCCCGGCCCGACAGGGGCGCGATGATCTTGGTATAGCCGAGCGTCGCCGCCGCGTTGTCGATCGCCGCCTGATCGGAGTTCACCAGCGCCTCCTGCTGGGCGATGACGGCCTTCTGTGTATCGTATTGCTGCTTGGAGCCGGCGTTGGAGGCGGCCAATTGCTGATAACGGTTCAGATCGAGGCGCTGATTGGCGAGTTGCGCCTCATCCTGGGCCTTCTTGGCGACCGCCTGATCGTACTGCGCCTTGTAGATGACGGGATCGATCTCGCCGAGCACGTCGCCCTTCTTGACGTCCTGCCCTTCGGTGAAATTGACCGCGATCAGCTTGCCGTCGACCTGCGAGCGCACGGTCACGGTGTTGAGCGCGCGCACGGCGCCGACGCCGTCGAGATAGACCGGTACGTCCTTGATTTGCGGCGTTGCCGCCAGCACCGGAACCGGCAGATCGGGACGCGCGGCCCGGTTGGCCGCCTGCTTCTGCTGCAACGAGGTCCAGGCGATGTAGCCGAGGCCGCCGAGGATCAACAGCGTAATCGCAATCGAAACGATGCGGCGGCGCGCGCGCGAGGCGACGCTGCGGACGCGGTCGCCGGCCGGCCTTGCGGTCTTGTCATCCGGCTTAAAGAGCATTGACCGGCTTCTCCATCTTCGGCTCCCAGCCGCCCCCCAGCGCCTGGTACAGGCTGACGAACGCCAGCAGCTGCGCAAGCTGCGCCTGCCACAGCGTGTCTTCCGCCTGGAACAGCGTCAGTTGGGTATTTAGCACAGTTACGATGTCGGCGGTGCCGGCCCGAAGCTGCTGCTCGGACAATTGAAAGGCCCGCCGCGAGGCCGCCACCACCTCGCGCTGCAGCCGCAGCTTTTCGGTGGTCTGCCTGATCGAATAAAGCGCGTTGTCGACATCGGTGAATGCCGAGATCACCGTCTTGCGATAGGTCTGCAGCAATTCATCCTGCCGCGCCTGGGTGAGTTCAAAATTGCCGAGGATCTTTCCGCCATCGAAAATCGGCTGGGTCAGGCCGCCGACCATGCTGAAGAACGCTGCGTGCGGCTGAAACAGCGATACCAGCGCCGAACTCTGATAGCCGCCCTGCCCGGTGAGCTGGATCGTGGGGAAGAATTGCGCGCGCGCGCTGCCGACGTTGGCGGTGGCGGATGCGAGCTGGGATTCCTGGCGCCTGATATCCGGCCGCTGCGTCAACAGCTCGGACGGCAGGCCCGGCGTGACGCGCGGCAACGCCATCTGATTCAGCGAACCGCCGGTGATGCGCACGCTTTCCCGCGGCCGCGAAACCAGGAGCGCCAGCGCGTTGATATTCTGGTCCAGCGTCTGCCGCAGCGGCGGCACGGCGGCGCGCTGATTGGCGAGAACGCTTTCCTGCTGCGCCACGTCGAGGTCGGTGCCGGTGCCGGCGCTCAGCCGCTGCTTGATCGCATCGAGGATACGGCTCGCGCTGGCGATGTTGCGCTGGGCGGTGCGAATGCGGTCCTGCGAAGCCAGCACCTGGAAATAGGCTGACGCGACGCTGGTCAGCGTCGTGAGCGCCACCACTTCGCGATCGAAGCGACTGGCGATGGCCGTCTCCTCGGCCGCCTGCAGCGCGTCGCGGTTCTGGCCCCAGAAATCGAGCTGGTAGCTGGCACTTAGCGAGGAAGAATAGTTGACCACCTCGCGTCCGCCATTGGTCAGTCCGCTGGAGCTAGAGCCAGAGGTGCGGGAATAGGTCTCCTGGCCTGAGCCGCTCAGGCTCGGCAGCAGCGCCGCGCCCGCCTCGCGCGCCTGCGCGTCGGCCTGCTTGAATCGCGCCACCGCCGCCGCGATGTCCAGATTGACCCGCTGGGCTTCCTCCATCAGATCGGTCAGTTCCCGCGAACGGAATCCGCGCCACCAATCCAGCGTCGGCGGCGCGTCGGAATCGACCGCTCGCGCAGCCTTGTAGGCGTTGGGGATGTCGAGCGCCGGATCCGGCACATCCTGGGTCAGTACGCAGCCGAGAGAGCTGGCCACGATGCCAAGCGCCGCGAGCCATGTCGCCGCCCGACCCAGACCATGAATGGCGGCAGGCAGGCGCTTGACGGCAATATCCGGCAATCCCTGGCTCACGTCAGCCCTCCGCCGGACTATGCCCGGCGCGTAGCATGGCGAAATTCGCGGATCATGCTGCTGGGGGACTGGTCGCGGTGCGTCCACGAGGGGTGATGCTTCCTTAGGGAACCTGCTTGCCATACTAGCCGGGGGATCATGACCCGGACAGTCCTGTTCCGGCTCTGTCCCCTGCGGTGCCGATCAAGTGAGGGCACCGAATCAGCGACAGGAACTTCCAAGTTTCTCCCGTTTTATCGGGCTTTTTGCAAATTGAGGCATCGCCGGCAATGCGGCACGCTTACCAACATTTCATGTAGCTGACGGCGTAGCGCTGCATTGCGGGTCGCGGTTTCAATCCGCTTCGGCGCTCCATTTCCACGCTCCACGGCCACTGCTGAAACTTCCCTCGCCACGCGCCGTATCTCGCTCATCAACGGATGGGGGCGGGAATGCGGCTTGCGGTTATCGGAACGGGAATTGCCGGCAACGCCGCGGCCTGGACCTTGTCGAGGCGCTATCCGGTGACGGTCTACGACCGCGACCTCAGGCCCGGCGGACACAGCCACACCGTCACCATCGACTATGATGGAACCGCTCTCACGGTCGATATTGGCTTCATCGTCTATAACGAGCGGAACTATCCCGACCTGACGGCGCTGTTCGCCCATCTCGGTATCGAGACCACCGAAAGCTGCATGAGCTTTGCAGTCACGGCGGATGCAGGCCGGTTCGAATGGAAAGGCGGCGGCGAAAACTGGATCCAGACCGCAATCGGCCTGTTTGCGCAGCCGAACAACGTGCTGTCCCCGTCCTATCTCTGGATGCTTCGCGATATCCTCACCTTCAACCAGCAAAGCGTCGCCGATCATGCGGCGGGACGGCTGACCGGGCTGACGCTCGGCGAGTATTTTCGCCGCAACCATTTCGCGCCGCGCCTTTTGACCGACTACCTCGCGCCGATGGGGGCCGCGATCTGGTCCTCACCCGCAAGCGAGATGCTGGACTTCCCCGCGGAGAATTTCGTCGCGTTCTTCGATAACCATCGGCTGCTGCAATATGATCGCCCGGCCTGGCGCACCGTGAAGGGCGGCAGCCATCGCTATGTCGAGAAAATGACGGCGGCCTTCCACGACCGGCTGCGGCTCGGCTGCGCGGTGACGTCGATCGAGCGGACGCCGCACGGCGTTGTCGTCCATGACAGCCATGGCGGGCACGATCGTTACGATCACGTCGTGATCGCCTCGCACAGCGATCAGGCGCTGGCGATGCTGTCTGACGCCGACGCTTCCGAACGTGCCGTCCTTGGCGCCATCGGCTATTCCCCCAATCTGGTCTATTTGCATCGCGACGCGAGGCTGATGCCGAAGCGCCGCCGCGCCTGGGCCTCGTGGAATTTTCTGCGCTGGCAACGCCAGGGCACGGCCGGAAACCAGGGCACCGCCGGAAACGACGTCGCCGTGACCTACTGGATGAACCGGCTGCAGGGCATCGACGCCGACAAGCCGCTGTTTGTCAGCCTCAATCCTCCGTTCGAACCCGAACCCGCGCTAACCTTCGGAAAATATACTTGCGAACATCCGCAATACAACGCCGCCGCGTTTGCCGCCCAGAAGCGTCTTGGCGACATTCAGGGGCGGCGCCATACTTGGTTCTGCGGCGCATGGACCGGATATGGCTTCCATGAGGACGGATTGCGCTCCGGGTTGGCCGTTGCCGAGGCGCTCGGCGCCACCGTGCCATGGCGCGAACCGTCGCCTGAGCTCGTGCAAGCCGCGGAGTAGCCATGCCGGACCAGCCCGCCATATCCGAAGCGTGGAAAGAAGCCGCCGCCGCCCTCTATGTCGGCGAGGTGATGCATGCCCGCCTCAAGCCCATGGGCCACCGCTTCAGCTATCGAGTGATGAGCCTGCTGATCGATCTCGACCGGCTCGACGCGGCCGACCGGCAATCGGCCCTGTTCGGCGTCAACCGGGCGGCCCTTTACAGCTTCCACGAGGCCGACCACGGCGCACGCGACGGGTCATCCTTGCGCCTTTACGCGCAGCGCCGCGCCGCTGAACATGGCGTCGACCTGACCGGCGGGCGGGTGTGGCTGTTATGTTATCCCCGCCTGCTCGGCTTCACCTTCAATCCGCTGTCGGTCTATTTCTGCCATCGCGCCGGCGGCGAGCTCGCACTCGTCATCTACGAGGTGCGCAACACATTCGGCGACATCCACGCTTACGTGCTGCCGGTGAAGCCGGGCGAGCTCAGCGACGCGGGCTTGCGGCAGCAGCAGGAAAAGCTGTTCCATGTCTCGCCCTTCCTCGAGATGGCGGCGCGCTATCGTTTCCGCGTCTCGCCGCCGCAGGCGCAGGTCAAACTGCGCATCCTCGAGACCGACGGCGAGGGTCCCCTGCTCGCCGCGACCTTTATCGGCCGCCGCCGCAGCCTGACCAATGCGGCGCTGTTGCGCGCGTTCTTTGCGCTACCCCTCGTCACCTTCAAGATCGTCGCGGCGATCCATTGGGAAGCCCTGCGGCTCTGGCTCAAGGGCGCGCGATTGGTGCAACGCCCAAATGCCGCAACCGCGAATACCATCTTGGCGGCTGGCAAGGGCAATGACTATACTGGAACAGCATTGCCTGCGGCGGCCAGGAGGAAACCGGAACCGCGGGGAAGCGCTCTGGTCCATTGAGGGGCGGATCCAGCGTAAATCGGCCCACACCAGGTTTCGGACACAGAGCCATATCCATTCGATGGGTCTGTACATGCCTGCGTTGATTTCTGTAACCCCCGAGAATGTGGAGACGGTGCTTTCCGATCTGCCGCGTGTCGTCCGGCTGGCACTTGGCTTCGGCTCGAGGCTCAAGCGCGGCACGCTCGACGTCACGCTGCCCGACGGCCGAGCCATCAGGCTCGGCGGCCTGGAGCCCGGCCCGTTCGCAGCCATGACGCTCTACAATTTCGGCTTTGCGTCGCGGCTTCTGAACGGCGGCGACATCGGAATAGCCGAGGCCTATCTCAACGGCGAATGGGACACGCCCGACCTGACGCAGTTCCTCTATCTATTCTGCGTCAATCACGACCTGATCCAGGCGATGCTCGGCGACAAGCCGCTGATACGCTTCGTTCAGATCGTCCGGCACTGGTTCAACCGCAACACCAGGCGCCAGGCGCGCCGCAACATCTATGCCCATTACGATATCGGCAACGCGTTCTACTCGGCATGGCTCGATCCGAGCATGACCTATTCCTCGGCATTGTTCGAGGATCACACCCCTGATCTCGCGGCAGCGCAGAACAACAAGTATCGCAGGCTGGCCGAAGCGATTGACCTGCAGCCGGGGCAGAAATTGCTGGAGATCGGCTGCGGCTGGGGCGGCTTTGCGGAATATGCGGCGAAGAGCTTCGGCGCCAGGGTGGTCGGCCTCACCATCAGCAAGGAGCAGCGCGACTTCGCGCAGCGGCGAATTCAGGAGGCCGGCCTTGCCGACAAGGTCGATATCCGGCTGCAGGACTACCGCGACGAGCGCGACCGCTATCACCGGATCGCCTCGATCGAGATGATCGAGGCGGTCGGCGAGCAATTCTGGCCGAGATATTTCTCGCAGTTGCGCGACCGGCTGTTGCCCGGCGGGCTCGCCGGCATCCAGGCCATCACCATTCAGGACAGCCTGTTCCAGACCTATCGCCGCGAGGTCGATTTCATCCAGCGTTACGTTTTTCCCGGCGGCATGCTGCCTTCGCCGCAGATCCTGAAAGCGCTGGGCGAGCGGTTCGGGGTTCCCGTCATCCGCGAACGCATCTTCGGGCAAGATTATGCCAAGACGCTGGCCATCTGGCGAAGCAATTTCCGCGCGGCCTGGCCCAATCTGAGGCCATCGGGCTTCGACGACCGCTTCCGGCGACTGTGGGAATATTACCTTGCCTATTGCGAAGCCGGATTCCTGTCGGGAAATATCGACGTGCGCCAGGTGGTGTTCGCGAAGTCGAAATAGCTGCACTGCGAAAAGCGCATGATCCGCCAAGCACCTAGATAGCCGCAAAACCAGCTTCCACTTTCCAGGCCGACGCTCTAGGGTCGTCGCCAGATTTGGCAACGAACTGGCGCTTTTCCCGACATGAGAATCAACAACGACGTCATCGAGGCGATCGGCAATACGCCGCTTATCAAGCTGACGCGGGCTTCCGAGGCGACCGGCTGCACCATCCTCGGCAAGGCCGAGTTCATGAATCCCGGCCAGTCGGTGAAGGACCGCGCGGGCAAATGGATGATCCTCGAAGCCGAGAAGCGCGGCGATCTCAAACCCGGCGGTCTCGTGGTCGAATCGACCGCGGGCAATACCGGCATCGGCCTTGCGGTCGTGGCGAGTGCGCGCGGTTACCGGACCTTGATCCTCATTCCGGATACCCAAAGCCAGGAAAAGAAGGACGTGCTGCGGCTATGCGGCGCCGAATTGCTCGAAGTGCCGGTGCTGCCCTTCTCCAATCCGAACAACTACCAGCATGTCGGAAAGAGGCTCGCCGACCAGTTGCGCAAGACCGAGCCGAACGGCGTGCTGTTCGCCGATCAGTGGAACAACCTCGACAACGCCAAGGCTCATTACGACTCCACAGGGCCGGAGATCTGGCAGCAGACCGGCGGCAAGATCGACGGCTTCATCTGCTCGGTCGGCAGCGGCGGTACGCTGGCCGGCATCAGCCGCTACCTGAAGGAAAAGAACAAGGACATCGTCACCGCCTGCGCCGATCCGCACGGCGCCGCGATGTACGAGTGGTTCAAGCACGGCGAGGCCAAGGTTACGCCGGGCGGGTCGATCACCGAAGGCATCGGACTTGGCCGCGTCACCGCCATCATCGACACCGCGAAAGTCGACGATGCGTTCCTGATACCCGACGAAGAAGCGGTGCACGTGATCTACGAGCTACTCCAGCATGAAGGCCTGTGCCTCGGCGGCTCCACCGGCATCAATGTCGCCGGCGCGATCAGGCTGGCCCGGCAGCTCGGGCCGGGCCACACCATCGTGACCATTCTCTGCGATTCCGGCTACCGCTATCAGTCAAAGCTGTTCAATCCGGAATTCATGCGCTCGAAAGACCTGCCGGTGCCCGAATGGCTTGAGCCGACGAAGAGCAAGATCGACGTGCCGTTCGAGAAGGTGTGACGGCCGCCAAAAAACCGCACATTTGCTTTCCGCAGGATGAACGGCCGACGCCCGAAGCACCATGATTTCCAATGGTTTGCGCGAAACTCTAAAACCGGATTCACCGTCAGCGCAGAATCTGGCTGAGGAACAGCTTGGTCCGCGCGTGCTGCGGATGGGCGAAGAAATTCTCGGGCGTGTTCGATTCGATGATCTGGCCGGCATCCATGAAGACGATGCGGTTGGCGACTTCGCGGGCGAATCCCATTTCGTGGGTGACGACCAGCATGGTCATGCCTTCCTTGGCAAGGTCGACCATGGTGTCGAGCACTTCCTTGACCATTTCGGGATCGAGCGCCGAAGTCGGCTCGTCGAACAGCATGACCTTCGGGTTCATGGTCAGCGCGCGCGCGATGGCGACGCGCTGCTGCTGGCCGCCCGACATCTGGCCCGGATATTTGTTTGCCTGATGCGGGATCTTCACCCGCTCCAGATATTTCATGGCGGCCGCTTCGGCATCCTTCTTCGGGATATTGCGCACCCAGATCGGCGCCAGCGTGCAGTTCTCGAGCACCGTCAGATGCGGGAACAGATTAAAACTCTGGAACACCATGCCGACCTCGCGCCGGACTTCGTCGACGCGCCGCAAATTCGGACCCAGTTCGATGCCGTCGACCACGATCTCGCCTTCCTGGAATTCCTCCAGCGCGTTGATGCAGCGGATCAGCGTGGATTTGCCCGAGCCGGACGGACCGCAGATCACGATGCGCTCGCTTTTGGCGACATCGAGGTTGATGTCGCGCAGCACGTGAAAATCGCCGTACCACTTGTTGAGGCCGATAATGTTGACGATCGAGTTGTCGGTCATGGTGATCTACTCAATTACGCCGGTGTGCGTTCAGCCTGTTCTCGACGAACAGCGAATAACGCGACATGCCAAAACAGAAGATGAAATAGATCATGCCGGTGAAGGCGAAGCCCGTAAACAGCGTGGTCGGCGTCGCCCAGACCGGATCGGAGAACGCGGCGCGCAACGAGCCGAGCAGATCGAACAGCGCGACGATCAATACCAGCGAGGTATCCTTGAACAGCGCGATGAAGCTGTTGACGAGGCCGGGAATGACGTGACGCAGCGCCTGCGGCATCACGATCAGCGCCGTCGTCTTCCACCAGGACAGGCCGAGCGCGCTCGCCGCCTTGCCTTGCCCGCGCGGGATCGCCTGCAGGCCGCCCCGGATCACCTCGGCCTGGTAGGCGCCGGCGAACAGCGCGATACCGATCAGGGCCCGCACCAGCCCGTCCACGGTGAAACCCGTCGGCACGAACAGCGGCAGCATATAGGTGGCGAAGAACAGCACCGTGATCAGCGGCACGCCGCGCCAGAATTCGATGAAGGTAATCGAGAAAAACCGGATCAGCGGGATCGTCGAGCGCCGGCCCAGCGCCAGCGCGATGCCGACCGGCATCGAGGCAACGATGCCGGTGACGGACAGAACCAGCGTTACCAGCAGGCCGCCCCACAGCCGCGTATCGACGACAGGCAATCCGCCGCGGTCCAGCCCCATCACCGCGATCACGATTCCGATCCCGGCAAAAGTAGCGAGGCTGCCGATCAGGGGGCGCCAGCCGGACCGCGTGCCGCCGCCCAACCAGAACAGCAGTGCCGTAACGATCGCGGCCGTCGCCGCGAGGTCGAGCCACACCGGTTGGCCGGACATCCTGACCTGATCGCGCAGCCAGGTCAGCGGCCAAAGCAGCCAGGAGATGGCTGTACTGAGCAGGACGATCAGCTTGCCGAGCGCCCACAGGAGCGGGCCGATCACGGCGGTTGCCTGTCCGGCGTTGGCGAGCTGGCGGCCGGCCTCGCCAAGGCTGTCGTCAATGCCTGACAGGATCCCGGCCGTCCAGCTGACGCCGAAACCCTGCAGCCCGCCGCCATGCAGCAGAAAAAAAGCGACGACCGGAAAGGCGAAAAAGAACAGCCCGGCGTTGAGGCCCTTGGCCGGCAACCGCGGAATCAACAAGGGCAGCAACAGGATCGCGGCGACGACAAAAGTCAGGTTGGCCCGCCAGCGCTCGGACTCCGGATAGAAGCCGAAGATCAACTGGCTGAACTTCGCCTCGATGAAGGGCCAACATGCGCCGACCGGATGTCCGGCATTCTCGGCAAGGCACGCGTTGCGGTCAGTGCCGCTCCAGACCGCATCGACCAGCAGGAATCTTATCGCGGGCACCGCGATGAACCACAACAATAGCGCGCTCACGATCGTGAGCAGGATATTGGTCGACGAATTGAACAGGCGCGTGCGCAGGAAGCCGACAAAGCCGGTGGTCCTGACCGGCGCGGGACGCTCGGGAAGGAGTGCGTCGCGGACGAAGGCGGATGTCGTGATCTCGCTCATCCACCCATGCTCCGGCCGATCCGCCAACCGTAGAAACTCATGATCGCGCTCGTCACCAGGGAGATCAGGAGATAGACGCCCATGGTGATGCCGATGATCTCGATCGCCTGCCCAGTCTGGCTCAGCGTGGTCCCGGCAAATACCGAGACCAGGTCGGGATAGCCGATCGCCACCGCCAGCGACGAGTTCTTGGTGAGGTTGAGATACTGGTTGGTGAGCGGCGGCAGGATCACCCGCATCGCCTGCGGGATCACGATCAGCCGCAGCACCGAACCCCGCTGCAGCCCGAGCGACGATCCGGCTTCCATCTGTCCCTTGTGCACCGACAGGATGCCGGCGCGCACGATCTCGGCGATGAAGGCAGCCGTATAGGTCGACAGCGCCAGCGTCAGCGCGACGAACTCCGGAATGACGCGCGAGCCGCCCGAAAAATTGAAGCCCTTGAGAACAGGCACTTCAAACGCCACCGGCGCGCCGAAAATCAACGCGGACGCCAGCGGAAGGCCGATCAACAGACCGAGCGCGTAGGGCCAGACCTTGACCACCCTCCCGCTGTCGAACAGCCGGCGGCGCGCATAACGCCACAACCCGACCCCGACAATGATCGCGATCAGAGCGGCAATCACGAAGGGCTCGAAACCGGGATTGCCGACGGGTCTTGGAATCACCAGTCCGCGATTGTTGAGAAAGAAGCTGCCGAACAGCGAGATGCTTTGCCTCGGATTGGGCAGCGCCCCGAGCACCGCGAGATACCAGAACAGGATCTGGAACAAGAGCGGCACATTGCGGATCGCCTCGACGTAGCCGCCGGCGATCCGCGCCAGGAGCCAGTTCGGCGAGAGCCGGCCCAGCGCCACCAGAAATCCGATCACGGTGGCAAAGAAAATGCCGATGACCGAGACCAGGAGCGTATTGAGCAGGCCCACGAAGAACACGCGGGTATAGGTGTCGGATCCGGAATACGGAATGAGGTTTTGGCTGACGTCAAAACCCGCCGTGTTCTTCAGGAATCCGAAACCAGAGGTGATCCGCTGCGCCTCCAGATTGGCGCGGGCGTTGGCGACAATCTCGTAGCCGATCCAGACCAGGGCGGCGACGAACACGATCTGGACGAAAAATCCCTTCCACCCCGAACGGCCGCCGAGCGCGTGCCGCAGTTTGGCGGCAAACTGCGACGGTGGGTGTCGGGGCTCGATGCTCATCGTCGCGGCCGCGCCGGCCGGCAATCAGCGGATCGGCGGCGCGTACTGAATTCCGCCCTTGTTCCAGAGCTGGTTGAGGCCGCGGGCGATGCCGAGCTTGGAGCCGGCGCCGACGTTGCGATCAAAGGTTTCGCCGTAATTGCCGACCGCCTTCACGATCCGTGCCACCCAGTCCTTGGTGACACCGAGCGATTCACCGAGATTGCCGTCGGTGCCGAACACGCGCTTGAGCTCCGGCTTGTCGGATTTCGCCATGTCGTCGACGTTCTTCTGGGTAATGCCGAGCTCTTCGGCGTCGACCATGGCGAACAGCGTCCACTTCACGAGATCGAACCATTGATCGTCGCCATGGCGCACCATCGGGCCGAGCGGCTCTTTCGAGATCACTTCGGGGAGCACGGCGTGATCGGCCGGGTTGGCAAGTTTCAAGCGCTCGGCGTAGAGCTGCGAGACGTCGGAGGTGAAGACGTCGCACCGGCCGGATTCGTAGGCCTTGACGGTCTCGTCAGCAGTGCCGAACGCGATCACCTCATACTTCATGTTGTTGCTCTTGAAGTAGTCGGCAAGATTCTGCTCGGTGGTGGTGCCGGTCTGCACGCAGACGGAAGCGCTGTTCAGCTCGAGGGCGGAATTCACCTTGAGCGATTTCTTCACCAGAAAGCCCTGGCCGTCGTAATAGGTCACCCCGGTGAAATTGGCGCCGAGCGAGGTGTCGCGGGAAAGCGTCCAGGTCGTATTGCGCGAGAGCACGTCGATTTCGCCGGATTGCAGGGCGGTGAAACGATCCTTGGCCGACAGCGGCACGAATTTGACCTTGGTGGGATCGTTGAAGATGACGGCGGCGATCGCGCGGCAGACGTCAACGTCGAGGCCGGTCCAGTTACCCTTGTCGTCCGGCGAGGAAAAGCCCGGCAGGCCCTGGCTGACACCGCAGGACAGCATGCCCCGGTCCTTGACCGTCTTGAGCGTTTGCGCTGTTGCGGCCTGGGTCGAGAGGGCTGCGGCGAAAGCTAGGGTGAAAACCAGAGATACGCGTTTCATGGCAAAGCCTTTCAAGGGTCGTCCGGGAACGTTGCTCGTCGTCGTGCGCGCCGATGGGCCAACCCTGTGATCCACCGTCGCAAATGCCATTTTGACAGGCAGTTTAGCGCGCAGTCCGGTCAAACGATGGATCGAAGATCGCGACAGGCCCCTCAACGTGCAGCGACTGAATAGCTCGGCTGCATCACAGAACGACTGGCGACCGGGGTCAAGGGGTTGACGGCCCTCTTCCGTGTCCTGTTATTAACAAACCCGCCCTGTATCCGCCGCCTGGCGCGGTTTGCTCAACAAAAGGGCGTCGTGGCTGCGGCAAAAGGTCTTTGGTGACAAACGCATGAAATCCTCCGGAGATGATCGAGTATCGAAGCCGCGGAAGGCAGAGACCACGCTGGTGACTGCCGGGCGCGATACCAAGGCGCAAAAGGGATTCGTCAATCCGCCGGTCGTCCACGGCTCTACCGTGCTCTATCCGACCGCCGACGATCTGCACGCCCATCGCGGCGAGTTCCAGTATGGCCGCCGCGGAACCCCGACCACGAAAGCATTGCAGCAGGCGCTGATGGCGCTTGAAGGCCCGCAATGCGCCGGCGTCGGGATTGCGCCCTCGGGCCTGGCTGCGATCACCACGACGCTGCTTGCGGTGCTGAAAGCCGGCGATCATCTGCTGGTCTGCGACAATGCCTACCGCCCGACACGAAATTTCTGCAACGGCCTGCTCGCCCGCTATGGCGTCGAAACCAGCTATTTCGATCCACTGCTCGGCGCCGGGATCTCCGGGCTGTTCAAGCCGAACACCAAGGCGGTGCTGGTCGAAGCGCCGGGATCGCAATCCTTCGAAATGCCCGACATCCCCGCGATCGCCTCGGTCGCGCATGCGCGCGGCGCGCTGGTGATTGACGACAACACCTGGGCCACCCCGCTGTTTCACCGCTCGCTCGAGCAAGGCGTCGACATCAGCATGCAGGCCGCAACCAAATATATCGGCGGCCACTCCGACATCATGTTCGGCACGATCTCGGCCAATGCCAAGGCCTGGCCGCTGGTGGCCGAAGCGATCCAGCAGCTCGGCGTTTGCGCCGGGCCGGACGACGTGTTCCTGGCGATCCGCGGTCTGCGCACGCTCGCGGTGCGGCTGGCGCAGCATCATCGCTCCGGGCTCGAGATGGCGCGATGGCTGGCGGCGCGGCCCGAAGTCAGCAGGGTATTGCACCCTGCCCTCGAAAGCGATCCGGGCCACGCGATCTGGAAACGGGATTTTAGCGGCGCATCAGGGCTGTTCAGCATCGTTCTCAAGCCGGCGTCGCAACAGGCCGTCGACGCCTTGCTCGACACCGTCGAACTCTTCGGCATGGGCTATTCGTGGGGCGGCTTCGAGAGCCTGGTCATTCCGTTCGACTGCGACAGCTACCGCACGGCCACCCAATGGGCTCCGGGCGGTCCAACCTTGAGACTCCATATCGGACTGGAGAATGTCGAGGACCTCAAGGCCGACCTTGCGCGCGGATTTGAGGCCTTCAACGCGGCGCGCGGCGTCAACACGTAAAGCGCGCTCCACTCAGGCCTCAGTCCGCCATCGCCCGGACACGGTTGCCGCCGCACCGAGCGTCACAGCAGCCGTTTCAGGCCAGACCGCTTCAAGCCACGCCGCTTCAAGCCATGCAGCTTCAAGCCATGCAGCTTCAAGCCATGGCGACGATTATCCGCCCTGCGCTCGAGCGCCTCGCCGAATGCCCTTGTCTGAACCAGGCGTCGACAATCGGCGGCACCGGAAATCTACGGATTCGTCTCGCGAACGATAACCTTCCGTTCACCATGCGGACAAAACCCTGCCTTCCTTTCGGTAAACGCGCCCGCACTGCAAGTTCACTTATACTTTTACCGCTTAGTCATCCCTGCAGGGGAAGCTGCCGCAAGCATTGAGTTCAAGTATCCCGGCGTAAAAGTAGCAAGTAAGCGTATGAATGTAGCGCGTATTGTCGTTCTGGCCATCGCTCTCAGTGCAGGCGGCGTAGCCGCCTATCTTGCGAGCGGGTCGGACAATAACAAGTCTGCCCCGGTCGAACCGGTTGCAAAACTGCAGACCGAGGAAGTCCTGGTCGCGAAGTCCGACATCGGCCTTGGCCAGACCGTCAGCCCTGACAATCTCCAGTGGCAAACCTGGCCGGCCGGTGCCGCCAGCAACAATTTCATCCGCCGCGGCGACCGCCCCGAGGCAACCACCCAGATCGCCGGCTCGATCGCGCGCGCCCCCTTCGTCGCGGGCGAGCCGATCCGGGAGGCGAAGCTGGTCAAGGCCAACGGCTCCGGCTTCATGGCCGCGATCCTGCCCACCGGCATGCGCGCCGTCTCGACCGAAATTTCGCCGGAAACCGGCGCCGGCGGCTTCATCCTGCCGAACGACCGCGTCGACGTCATCCTCTCGAAGCGCGAGAGGAATGCGGCGCTTCCGGGCTCGCCCGACGTCGTCAACTCCGAGATCATCCTGCCCAACATTCGTGTTCTCGCGATCGACCAGGCGCCGAAGGAAAAAGACGGCCAGAACAGCGTGGTCGGCAAGACCGTCACGCTCGAGCTGAGACCTGAGCAGGCGGAGACGCTCGCCCGCGCGCGCCAGACCGGCACGCTGTCGCTGGCGCTGCGCAGCATCGCCGATATCAACATGGCCGAGAACAAGACCGATACAGATCAGTCTCCGAAGCGAGGCGAGACCGTCAACGTGGTTCGCTACGGCGTCCAAAGTTCGACGACGACACAGAAGTGACCGAAAGGACGTCCGAGATGAAAAGCGGGGGAATTCAGCCGGCGGTGCGAACCTTTCTGGTCCGCGCCCTGTCGTTTTCGGCCGTCGCCGCGTTGACGCTCAGTCCAGCGTTGACGCCGGTGGTCGCCGCCGACTCCAAGACCATACCGGCCGCAGCAGGCGGACCGACGAAGACACGTTTTCTGTCGCTGGGCATCGGCAAATCCGTGATCGTCGATATGCCGCGTGACATCAAGGACGTGCTGGTGGCCGATCCCAAGATCGCCAACGCCGTCGTGCGCTCGCCGCAGCGCGCCTACATCATCGGCGAAACGGTTGGTCAGACCAACGTCGTGTTCTTCGATGCCGACGGCCAGCAGGTTGCGTCCTACGACATCGCGGTGAAGCGCGACCTCAACGGCGTGCGCGCGGCCCTGCAGCAATCCCTGCCGGGCGTCCAGATCGAAGGCGTCGGCGACGGCGTCGTGCTGACCGGCTCGGTCGCCAGTCCGGTCGAGGCGCAGCAGGCGGGCGATATCGCGGGGCGGCTGGTGGGCGGCGCCGACAAGGTCGTCAACTCGATCGTCGTGCGGGGTCGCGACCAGGTGATGTTGAAGGTCACGGTCGCAGAAGTGCGGCGGGACATCATCAAGCAGCTGGGCGTCGATCTCTCAGCCAGCATGAACTACGGCACCGCGGTCGTACAATTCAACAACAACAACCCGTTCACCGCAAACAACGGACCTCTCGTCCCCACCAATGGCCTGCTCGGGGCAGCCTTGAACAGCGCTGGTACGCCGTCGGTCCAGGCCACGCTGCGCGCGATGGAGAGCGCGGGCGTGGTGCGGACGCTGGCGGAGCCAAACCTGACGGCGATCTCCGGCGAGTCCGCGACATTTATCTCGGGCGGCGAATTTCCGATCCCCACCGGCGTGACCTGCCAGACCTCGACCACGGGCACGATCGGAAATTGCGTTCAGACGGTCAGCTTCAAGAAATTCGGCATCTCGCTCAACTTCACGCCGGTGGTGCTGACGGAGGGCCGGATCTCCTTGCGGGTGATGACCGAAGTGTCGGAGGTCTCGGCCGAAAACGCTTTGACCGGCGGTCAGGGCGGAACGACGATTCCCTCGATCAAGACCCGTCGCGCGGAGACCACGCTGGAGATCCCGTCCGGCGGCTCGATCGCGATGGCCGGCCTGATCCAGGAGCAAACCAAGCAGGCCGTCAACGGACTGCCCGGGATCGACGAACTGCCGGTTCTTGGCGCGCTTTTCAGGAGCCAGGACTTCGTCAACCACCAGACCGAGCTGATGGTCATCGTCACGCCCTACATCGTTCGGGCGGTTGCCCAGAAGGAGCTGTCGCGCCCCGATGACGGGTTCGCTCCGGCAACGGATTCCCAATCGACGCTGCTGGCCCAGATCAATCGCATCTACGGCACCGCCGGCCGCGTCGAACAGGTCGGAAACTATCAGCCCAATTTCGGTTTCATCATTGACTGAGACGGCACTGCCCTAGCGGGGACGAGGACAGAACGATGACAAACATGACACCGGCCGATCGCCACCCACGCCTGCGCCTGCTTGGCGCGCTCGCCGGCCTTTCCGTCGTTCTGGGTGCGTGCAACTTTACCAGCGGCGAAGTGGTGACGGCGAGCATTCCCGACGATTACCGCCTGCGTCACCCCATCTCGGTCCAGGAAGCCAACCGCTCGGTCGTGATCTTCGTCGGTCATGCCCGCGGCGGCCTGTCCGCTCCGCAGCGGGCGGACGTCCTCGGGCTGGCGCAGACCTGGGTTCGCGAAGGCACCGGCGCGATCGTGGCCGACGTGCCCGTCGATACTCCGAACGCACGGGCCGCGGCGAGTGCCTACGGCGAAATACGATCGCTGCTGGCGGCGGGCGGCGTACCTTCCCGCGGAATTACGCTGCATCGCTACCGTCCGGACGATCCGCTGACGCTCCCGACGATCCGGCTGAGTTATCCGAGGATCGCGGCGGTCGCCGGACCATGCGGAATGTGGCCGGATGATCTCGGCCCGTCGCTCCTGAACAAGGGCTATTCCGAAAACAAGTCATACTACAATTTCGGCTGTGCCTATCAGCGCAACATGGCGGCGATGGTCGACAATCCGGCCGACCTCGAGCAGCCCCGGTCTGAAACCGCCGCCTACACGGCGCGGCGCAACGTTGCGTTCGAGAAATATCGCAAGGGCGATCCGACCGCGACCACCTACCCCGACGCCGAAAAGGCCAAACTCAGCGATACAGGCAAATGATCAGCGCCCGTCGAACCCCCGAAGAGCAGCCGGACACCGAGCCGGCAGCGAACGATTACATTTCTCCGGCACCTCGCGTGTCGGTTCAGGCCTTTTGCGCGACGACGGAAACTGCCGCCGCGGTGCAGGCGGCGGGCGAAGACCGCCGCCTCGCCAAGACCAACCTCACCGTCAAAATGGGCGGCATCGTCACCGCCATCGACACCTATCACACCCAGCCTACGCCGAACGTGATCATCCTGGAAACCGAAGCCAACAGCGATATTCTCGCCGGCCTCGATGAACTCGCAACCGTGTGCGATCCCGGAACCCGTGTCGTCGTGATCGGCGGCGTCAACGATGTTGCGCCCTATCGCGAACTGGTGCGGCGCGGCGTCAACGATTACGTCATGGGGCCGGTGGTTGCCCTCGATGTGGTGCGCTCGATTTGCAGCCTGTTCTCGGCGTCGGAGGCCATTGCGGTCGGCCGGATCGTCGCCGTGGTCGGCGCCAAGGGCGGCGTCGGTGCATCCACCGTCGCGCATAATGTGGCGTGGGCGATCGCCCGCGATCTCGCACTGGATTCCGTGGTGATCGATCTCGACCTCGCCTTCGGCACCGCCAGTCTCGACTACAACAAGGATCCGGTACAGGGCATCGCCAATGCGGTGTTCTCGCCCGATCGGCCCGATACCGCGCTCATCGAACGGCTGATGGCGAAATGCACCGACCGACTCAGCCTGCTGGCGGCGCCTGCGACGCTGGAGCGCGTCTACGATCTCGGCGAGCAGGCCTTCGACGCGATCTTCGATACACTGCGCATGACGACGCCCTGCATCGTGCTGGACGTTCCACATCAATGGTCGGGATGGGCGAGGCGCGCGCTGGTGAGCGCCGATGACATTCTCGTCGTGGCCGAGCCGGACCTCGCCAATCTGCGCAATGCCAAGAACATGATCAGCATGCTGAAGGCGGCGCGTCCCAACGACCAGCCGCCGCTGTATTGTCTCAATCAGGTCGGCATGCCGAAGCGGCCGGAAATCGACGCCAAGGGGTTTGCCAAAACCATGGAAAGCAAGCCGATCGCTTCCATTCCATTCGACCCGAAACTGTTCGGCACGGCGGCGAATAACGGCCAGATGATCGCGGAAATCTCCGCGCGTCACCGCACCACCGACACGTTCCTGCAGATCGCGCACCGGCTGACCGGCCGTAGCGATGCCAAGAAGCCGCGGCGCTCGTTCCTGGCGCCGATCCTCAGGAAGCTACGGGCAGGTTAGAGCGATTTCGAGCGAAAGCCTGCCCTGGACTTGATCCGGGGTGGATGCCGGTTCGCGTGAAGAAAACGCGTCAAAACAAGAATCCAGAGCTTTGGTTCTGATTCAATCAGAACCAATCAAGCTCTGGGCTTTCGTCGGACATCATTCAGGGCGGCCGGCAGCGGCCGCCTTTTTGCTGTCCGCCTCCGCGTGGGCGCCCTCTTTGCGGGACAACAGCCGTTTCAGATAAGCGACGCTCGCCGTCGCCTCTCCGGCCGGCTGATCGGCCTTCAAGATGCTTTCAGCCTCGGCCAGGCGGCCCTCCAGGCCGACCACCAGCGCCAAATTCTGCCGCACGCGCGGGCTCGCGCCGGCGCGGCCGTAGGCCCGGCGCAAGGTCTCCTCCGCCTTGGGCAGATCCTTCGAAAGCATGTAGGAAAGGCCGAGATTGGACAGCACGGAAGGGTCGTCGGGCGCAATTCTCAGCGCGCTTGCATAGTACTGCCGGGCTTCGTCGTAGCGGCCGAGCTGATCGAGTACGGCGCCCTGGGCCGAGAGGATCCGCCAGTCGGGATTGTCGGGGCTATGGGCGCGGCCGAGGATGTCGAAGGCTTGCTCGAAATTGCCATTATCCGCCAGCGCGCGCCCGTATCCGGCAAGCAACGCCTTGTTCTCGGGTTGGGCAATCGACGCCTGCTCGAGCACGGCGACCGCCTGGGCGCGCTGCCCGGTGGCGCGCAGCGCCCTTGCGTATTGCAACGCCGCCTCGGCGTCTTTGGGGTTGGCGCGATAGCGATCGCCATAGGTATCGAGATCGCGTCGCGGATCAGCGGCACGGCTTGCTTCGGCCTTCTCGCCCAGCGAGCCAGTGATGTCGGACGCACCATCGGTCTGGCAGCTGCAGAGCCCGAGCACCAGGAGGACGGATGATACGATGGATGCAAGACGCCACGCGGAGCAGTATGACTGGAGCGACTGCCGGAGCATTTACTTTGACCTGTGGTCGGCGACCGGCCACAGATGCACAGGTTAACCCTAAATTCCCGTTAACCGGGCGCCCCCCGGTTGCGGTCACGGACGTCCCGGACGAATTCGCCGGGGCCGGTTTCCGCTGCGGCCGGCCGAGAAGTTCGGCCGGCCTCGATGCCCTGCAAGGCTCTTCCGATCTAATCGACGAATTGCGCGCCGAATTCGCAGCCGATCCGCCACGCCAGCTTGCACTGGCGCGGGCGGCCCTCGGACAGAATGATGGTGAACTCCGAGGGAATGTCGATGAATTCGGCAACGACCTTCACGCCGCCATCCGATATGTCCGTGATCGTGCAATCGCGCGGCAGCGACCCCCCAAGTTGGATCTTCGCGAGCCGCCTGCACAGGTGACGTTCGCTTCTACGACGGTTCATCAACATGTCGATCCTTCGCCTTGCTCTGCACCGGTGATCCGGCATCCCTTTGGCTTTTTACCGAAGACTCGTTGGAAATTGCCTAGTGAGACCGCTTGCAATGTATCTGTTCTGTTTGAATTCCTTTTACCGAGCTTCTCCCGCCTGTCCCGAATTGCCGCAGGAAATGCCGGGAATCACCATAAAACGCGCGAAAACCGGATTCCTGCCACCCCGCGCGGCTGCTGCGCCGCCGGTGCCGGTAACCCTGAAGCACTCCGGTCTTTCCACCGGAATCGAAACAGCCGACCGTGCATGCTGCCCCTCGTGCGGCGCATGCCTCAGTCTCGTTCGCGTCGCAGCGAGCGCCTATAATCGGCCGAAGAATTTCAGCAGCATCGCCCGCCGCGCCGACTCGCGCGTCACGCAGGCGGCATGCATGGTGATCGACATCGATCCCTGGATCTTGTCGTCATAGAACTGGCAGGTCGTGTCGCGATAGGCCGTCCAGGCGCGCTGCATGGCGCGCGCCTTGGCGCTCTGCTCGTCATCCAGCGTCTCGAGCAGGCTCTTGTAGTTTTCGTTGAGCAATCCGTCCCAGATCGAATTTTCGACGAGATAGCACTCGGCCACCACTGCTTTCTGGGCTTCCTCCGGCTTGCCCATGCAGGGATCGGCGACGAACTTGAACAGGCGTTGCCGCTCGCCATCGTCCAGATTGTCCGCGTACTTCGTCGCGCAATCGCGGATCGTGGCGATTTCTTTTGCCGAAGGTTTGCGCGTCTGGGCCTCGCTCGGTCGGACGGCAAGACCGAGACCCGCGATGCAGATCAAGGCAACGATAAGGGGGCGGAGCGGAAATCTCATTTGTCATTCTTCCCGAACGCGCCAGCAGGACGGCCCACAGGCGCGGAAAACTTCCCTGAACGGTCGAACCGGTTCCGGACCCGTTGGTCGCCAATACAATCAGCGGGGTTCAACCGGAGGACCGCCGAATCAAGCGTCACGCAGCCGCCGCATTTTCGCACAGCGGCCGGAAAATAAAGGGTTGATCCCCCCTCATTTGCCGATAGCCTGAATTTTCGACCCGAATTTGAAGAGCGGATGATCATGGGAAGCCTGGTTCTTCTCGACCTGATGGGCGGTGTAGCGCTCTTGCTGTGGGGCCTGCACATGGTCCATAGCGGCGTTCTGCGCGCGTTCGGGCCCGATCTTCGTCGGCTCCTGGGCAAGGCCCTGAGCAACCGCTTCACCGCCTTTGCGGCAGGTATCGGCCTGACGGCGCTGCTCCAGAGCAGCACCGCGACCGCCCTGATTACGAGTTCCTTCGCCGCGGAGGGGCTGGTCGGCCTGGTCCCGGCGCTTGCGATCATGCTCGGCGCCAACGTCGGAACCACGCTGATCGTGCAGATCCTGTCGTTCAACATCGCCGCCGCCGCGCCGGTGCTCTTCATTCTCGGGCTCGTCGCGTTCCGCAGCGGCCCGCGCTCGCGCATCAAGGACATCGGCCGCGTCTCGATCGGGCTCGGCCTGATGCTGCTGGCGCTGCATATTCTGCTCGACACGCTGGTGCCGGCCGAAAACGCCCCCGGCGTGCGCGTGTTCATGAACGCCATCACCGGCGATCCCGTGCTTTGCATCGTCATCGGCGCGGTCGTCACCTGGGTGGTGCATTCGAGCGTGGCCAGCGTGCTCCTGGTGATGTCGCTGGCGTATGCGCAATTCATCTCGCCGGCGGCGGCGCTGGCGCTTGTGCTCGGCGCCAATCTCGGCAGCGCGATCAATCCGCTGTTCGAGGGCGCGCGCCGCGACAATCCCGCAAGTTACCGGCTTCCGCTCGGCAATCTCATCAACCGGCTGGCCGGCGTGCTGCTGGTCGCGCCGTTCCTGCGCCCGATCACCGAACTGCTGCTGGCGTGGCAGCCCGACCTCGCCAGGCTCACGGCCATGTTTCACATCGCATTCAACGTCGCGACCGCGGTCATCTTCATCGGCCTGCTCGACGGCCTGGCGGCGCTGCTCCGGAGGCTGCTTCCGGACCGGGTGCAGGAGACCGATCCGTCGCGGCCGCGCTATCTCGACGAGAGCGCGCTCGAAACCCCTTCCCTCGCCTTGGCCGACGCCGCGCGCGAAACCCTGCATATGGGCGATCACGTCGAGATCATGCTGCGCAAGGTGATGGCGGCGATGATGACCAACGACCGCGCTTTGGTCGATCAGGTGTCGCGGATGGACAACGCGGTCGACGGCCTCGACGAGGCGATCAAGCTCTACGTCACCAAACTCACGCGCGGCAGCCTCGATGAGCGCGAAGGGCAGCGGGCGATGGAGATCGTTTCCTTCGCCATCAACCTCGAGCACATCGGCGACATCATCGACAAGAATCTGAGCGAACTCGCGACCAAGAAGATAAAACGCCGGTTCCAGTGTTCGCCGGAAGGCGCCGAAGAACTGTCGGCGTTCCACAAGCGCACGATGGATTCGCTGCGGATCGCGTTCGGCGTCTTCATGTCCGGCGACGTCAACGAGGCACGAAAGCTGCTGGCCGAGAAGACGGCATTGCGCAACACCGAGCTGGCCGCCACTGAACGGCATCTCGACCGGCTGCGCGAGGGCCGGCCCGAGTCGATCGAGACCACCTCGCTTCATCTCGACGTGTTGCGCGATCTCCGGCGGATTCATTCGCATATCTGCTCGGTGGCCTACCCCGTGCTCGATGCCGCGGGCGAATTGCCGGCGCACCGCAGGGCCGAAAGCCAGGCGACCATGCAGGCGATCGCGCAGCCGCTGCCGCGGTAGCCGACATCAGCCGCTGGCAGAGGCCTGCCGCCCGTTGACGATGATGAAATAGAGGTTGCGCGTGTAGACCACGAGCCCGAGCGCCTGGCCGGCGATGAAGACGGGATCCCGCCGATATAGCGCATAGACCAGCAGCAATACGCCGCCGCCGATCGAGAAGAACCAGAACGCCACTGGCATCACGCTGCGACGTGCGCGTTCGGATGCGATCCACTGCACCACGAAGCGCATGGTGAACAATCCCTGCGCAAGGAAACCCAGAATCACCCAGGCATCGAATTTGATGACGAAGACATCGTGCAGATAGTTGCCGAGGTTGCTGAACAGTTCGGTCATGATGTCACCTCGGTCGCAACAGGTGTCGGTTTCTTGCGGCGGATCAGCCACCATACGCCGGCGAGATCCATGATTCCGATCCATAACCGATCGAAGAAACCGTAGTTTGACACGCCGGAACGGCGCGGCCGGTCGATCACGTCGACATAGGCGATCTCGTAGCCCTCACGGCGCACCAGCGCCGGCAAGAAGCGATGCAGCCCGTCGAAATAAGGCATCATCAAAAACACCTCGCGCCGGAACGTCTTCAGGCCGCAGCCGGTGTCGCGGGTGCCGTCGCGCAGGATGGCATTGCGCACGCCGTTGGCGATGCGCGACTGAATCCTCTTGAATCCGGTATCCTTGCGGCCGACCTTCTGGCCGGCGGCAAGACCGACGCGCCCGCCGCCGCCGTCGATCGCCGCAATCAGGTCCGGCAGGAACGCCGGATCGTTCTGGCCGTCGCCGTCCAGCGTCGCCACGATGGCGCCGCGCGCCGCACGCACGCCGCTGCGCACCGCCGCCGACTGGCCCGCGGAAGCTGCGTGACGGATCTGGCGCAAATTGCCGCGGCTTTTCATCTCGGCCGCAAGGCGCGCGGCGGTCGCATCCGTCGAGCCGTCATTGACGTAGATGATTTCATAAGCCCATCGGCCATCAAGGGCGGTCGCGATTTCGGCGATCAGCGGGCTGATGTTCTCGGCCTCGTTGCGCACGGGGACGACGATGGAAACGGCCACCGCGGCTGTGTCAGAAGGAGGCAAATCAACGCTCGCCGTTGGAGTGGGCCGTCCACCGGCGACGCTTGCCGTCCGGCGGGTTTAGCGTCCGCTTCTTATGGGGCCAAGGCGCCCCGGGCAACCCTTTTGCGATGCCCGGAAACGCTCCGAAGCGGCACAATTTCGCCATCGCGATGGACCGCGAAGCCGAGGCGGCGCGCGGCGAACCAGTACCGCACGGCCATGGCGCCGACCACGCCGATCAAGCCGCCCGCGACCACATCGCTCGGGTGATGGGCGAGCAGCACAAGGCGGCTGGCGGCGATCAGGAGCGCATAGATGATCATTGCCGCCCGCGCGCGCGGCCACAGCGCGGACACCGCGAAAGCCAGCGCAAAGGCCGTGATGGCATGCGCCGATGGGAAGCTCGCATAGGCCTCGGTTCCGGCAAAGGGCGCGAAGTTGAAGGGGTTGGCGTGGCCTCCGACGAACGGCCGGCCGCGTCCGACCACCCATTTTGTCATTTCGCCGGCAATTAACGGCACCAGCACCGCGAAAAACACAAACTGCAGCCGCAGCCCGAAGCCGAGCCATTGCGCGCGCGCGGTTCCCCGCAAGGCTGCGGCGACAAGTCCAACCCCCAGCACCATCGCGGCCAAAATCGACAGCACGTAGGCGTCCTTGCCGAAATCGGTCAGGATGCGGACCGGCCAAAGGCTCGGCGTGCCGCGCGCCGGCATCAGGACGATCTCCCCCGCGTCGAGCCAAACCATCAGCGCGACGATCGCAGCGCTTGTCACCGCCGTGATCAGGAGGCTATGCCGCGCCAATCTGCGCGCCGCCCCGGCGCGCCGCGAATGGGACGGCGGTCGCACCAGTTGCCAAAGCGAGGTCCGCACCAGCGAGAACAGGCCGGCCAGATAGCTCGAGGGACGGCCGGCGCCAGCCGGAACGGACATCTTACTCCGTGCCTTCGGAACGGAAGATCGCGATGGAGATCGCACGCCCTTGCGAGATGTTGTAGCCGTCGATGCGGGTGGCGACGTTGTAACGCAAACCTATGGCTTCGGCGCGCGCGGCAAACGCGCGTTCCGAGCGCTGCTCCACCAGCGCGAAGCGGCAGCTGCCCTGGCCCAGGAAATCCGCGGCGCCCGATCCATCCGTCAGCACGGTCTCGGTGCCGGTCATGAACACCAGGCTCGGCTCATGAAAGCCCGCTGCCGCGGCTTTCGGCCCGACGCAGACGACGTTGCGCAGCGCGTGCGCGATCTCCGCGCTCGGAAACACCGGCGTCAGCGCCGGCACCACGACGCCGTAAACGGCAAAGGCCAGAAACATCGCCGCGACCACGGCGTTCAATAGCGAGCGCTCGGCACGGTTGTCGTCGTAGAGCCACCACGCGAACAGCCCGAAGATCATCGCCGCCGCCACGAACGGCCAGGCCAGAAACACCGGCTGGCGCGTCAGCGTGATCGCGCCGACGACCGCGATGACCGAGGTAGCCGCCGGTATCGCAAACCACCAGGCGGCGCCGCGCCGGAGCCACGACCTCGACAACACCCGCCGCTCCAGCGCGCCGACGGTGAGGATAGCGATCGCCGGATAGAGCGGCAGCACGTAATGCGGCAGCTTCGTCAGCACCAGTTCGAACACGATCCAGGACGGGATCAGCCACGCCAGCAGAAACTGCGCGCCGGGCTCGCGCCGCGCCCGCCAGATCGCCGGCGCCGCCATGCCCGCGAGCGGCGCGCCCGGCCAGAACGTCACCCAGAACAGCAACAGATAAAGTCCGGGCGGTGCGCCGTGGGATTCCTGCGCGGCGAGCTTGCTCAGCATGTCGCCGCCGATCGAATCCGCGAAGAAGGCATCGCCGGCGCGCCAGAAGATCGCGATGAACCAGGGCAGCACCAGGACCAGCATCCACATCAGGCCCCACACGGGGCGCAGCCGCCACAGCCAGGCGGCCGATCGGTCGAGGACCGCCAGCGTGACGATGGCAAGCACGACGAACATCAGGATCAGCGGTCCCTTGAGCAGGATGCCGCCGGCCAAAGCGGTCCAGAAGATCAGCGGCCACGACCACGGCGGATGCTCGGGATCCTCGCCGCGCTGCCAGGACAGATAGACCCGGGCCAACGCACCCATTGCCGCGACCACCGTCAGCAGCAGCATGGCGTCGGTCTTGGCGAGCCGCGCCTCGACGCCGAGCAGCACTGAACTCGCCATGAGGAGACCGGCGAAGACGGCTCCCCGACGGGTCACGAAGGCCAGCGCGGCCCAATAGGTCAGCAGCACCGCGCCGATCGCACCGATCAGCGAGGGTACGCGATAAAGCCAGATGCGGACCTGCGCGCGCGGCAGGCCGAGCGCGGAAGCGGTTTCGACGCTGGCTGCCTGCAGCCAATAGATTCCGACCGGCTTCTTGTAGCGCACTTCATCCTGGAAGCGGATGTCGACGAAATCGCCGGTCTCGACCATTTGCTTGGTCGCCTGCGCGAACCGCGCCTCGTCGCGGTCGATCGGCGGGATGTTGAAAAATCCCGGCAGAAACAGCACGAGGCCGCACAGGACGAGGAACGCCACGGCGCGAAGGTGACTGCCCGAGACGAAGTCGATCGCGCCGACAAACCTGCTACCCGGATTTACCCGGTTCTTCGGCTCGCGCGGCTCTCCAAATCGGGGGCGGGCATGGGTATCGACCATTGGTTCCCGCATACGCCGAAACCACTATCCCGACAACCGCTTAGCGACCTTTTATTGAACTCTGATGACAACTGTGTCCGCCGCGCCCGTGGCGTCGATAACGGTCAATCTGGCAAAACCCGGGCCGGGCGGATCGACCAGGCGCTGGCGCCGGCCGTCGATTTCCCCCACCGAGACACCATTCACCAGCATGGTCATCGGAAGGACCCCGCCGGCGACCTTGACCGGCATCGCGGAGGCTTGCGGACCGGAACCGGCGATTTCGATCCGCGAGCCGTTCAGCGGGAACTGGATATGGGGGGCCTGCTCGCCGCCGGTCCGGACCAGTTCCCCCACGGGGCGGAACCGGCGCAGCGGCAGAGGGAGTTTGGCATTGCTGGCCACCAGCGTCCCCTTGGGCGGCTTCGGCAGCGGAACCGGCAGTTTGCCGGTGCGGGCGAAGGCATCGAACAGGATCGGCGCCGCCACGGCGCGGCCGACCAGGCCGGGCACCGGGGCGCCGTCGGGCCGTCCGACCCAGACCCCGATGGTCATGCGGCCGTCGAAACCGATCGACCAGGCGTCGCGATAGCCGTAGCTGGTCCCGGTCTTGAACGCGATCCGGTTGTGCGGGGCGTTTTCCGGCGGCGGCGAGCCGATCAGCACGTTGCCAACCTGCCAGGCCGCGACCCGGTCCATCAGCCGCAGCGAATCGCGCTTGTCTTCGCCTGATATCTCGCGCAGCGGCGTCGTGTTGCCGAGCCGCGCCAGTCCGCAATAGAGCTGCACCAGGTCCTGCAGGGTGACGCCGACGCCGCCGAGCCCCATCGCGAGCCCCGGCGCCTCGTCCTTCGGCAGCACCAGGCTGGTGCCCGCCTGCTTCAGGCGCGAGGTCAGGCGGCTGGCGCCGACGCGGTCGAGCAAGGCGATCGCCGGCACGTTCAGCGAGAGCTGCAGCGCCTTGCGCACGGGAACCGTGCCCTGAAAGGTCATGTCGAAATTTTCCGGCGCGTAGGAGCCGAAGCGGATCGGCCGATCCTCGATCAGGCTTTCCGGATGGACAAAACCGTCCTCGAAGGCGAGGCCATAGATGAACGGTTTCAGCGTCGATCCCGGCGAGCGTATCGCGCGGGTCATGTCGACCTGCCCTGCCCGCCTGTCGTCGAAATAATCCGGCGAGCCGACCCGCGCCAGTACCTCGCCGCTGGCATTGTCGACCGCGAGAATGCCGACCGAAACATTCGGACCCAAAGCCTGGGCGCGGTCGCGCGCCAGCCCTTCCAGGGCCTTCTGCAGGCCCGCATCCAGCGTCAGCCTGATGACGTCAGCGTCTTTGACGGTTGCCATGGCGGCATCGGCCGAATGCGGCGCGAGGATTGGCATCGGCTTGCGCAGCCGCGGCACCGGCGCCGCTTTGGCCTGTGCCGCGTCTTCCGGTGACACCTGATGCTCCTCGACCATGCGATCGAGCACGCGGTTGCGCGCGGCGCGCGCGGCTTCGGGATGGCGATCGAGCCTGCGGGTTTCCGGCGACTGCGGCAGCGCCACCAGCAGCGCCGATTCCGCCAGCGTCAACCGCTTCGGCTCCTTGCCGAGATAGGCGATCGAGGCGGCGCGGATGCCCTCGAGATTGCCGCCATAGGGCGCCAGCGTCAGGTAGAGATCGAGAATCTGGTCCTTCGTCAGTCGCCGCTCGAGTTCGATGGCGCGGACCATCTGGCGCAGCTTGGCGTAAACCGATCGCTCCCGCCGCGGCTCCAGGAGCCGCGCCAGTTGCATGGTGATGGTCGAACCGCCGGAGATGATGTGGCCACGGGTGGCCAGTTGGAACGCGGCGCGCCCCAGCGCCAGCGGATCCACACCGGCGTGGGAGCGGAAGCGCCGGTCTTCGTAAGCGAACAACAGCTTGAGATAACCGGGATCGACGCTGGTTTTGGCGGCGACCGGCAGCCTCCAGCGGCCGTCGGCCATGGCATAGGCGCGCAAGAGCTTGCCATTGCGATCGACGATCGTGGTGGAGACCTGCCGCGTTTGCGCCAGCGGCAACGGACCGAGCGAGAAGACCCAGGCAGAGAAGGCGGCGACAACAAGAGAGACGATCGCGACGGCAACGACAGCGATGCGAACGGCGCGCGATCTCCGAACACCGTCATGGCCGGGCTTGACCCGGCCATCCACGTCTTCCTTTTTCGCGTCCTCGCTCATTTTGCCGGCACCACCTCGACCGATCCAGTACCGCTGCGACCATAGCGCGAGGGGTTGTACATGTCCTCGACATAGGCCTGCGGCAGCACGTATTTGCCCGGCGAAACCGCACGGACCACATAGGCCACCGTGAAGACCGACTTGGCGTCGGCGGCACGGTCGATGGCTGCGGTGAAGCGATCGTCGCGGAATTCGGTGTGCTCGGGCTCCTCGCCGTCCTCGATCCAGTCCAGCGTGCCGGTATCACCCGACGACACCAGATGCGGATTGTCGATCTCGAGGCCGGCCGGGAGATAATCCGACACCATGATATGACCGTATTCCGGCTTGGGCTCGGTGATCTTCAGCACCACCGCGAAGCGGTCGTTCTGTTTGGCCTTCGAGATATCGACCGGCCTGCCGTCGAGCGTGAAGTAATTCCGCTCGATCTTGAAGCCGTTCGAAGCCGCAGGTTCCGGCGTGACCGGCGCGCCGCTCACCGAAACCACCGCCTGCACCGGCGCGTCCCCGGTGTTGGTGATCTTGATCGGCTTGCCCGCCATTTCCTCGGCATTGTAGCTGCGGAAGAGCGCTGCCTTCACGGCCGAGCCGTTGAGATCGAGGCTCATGGTCTCCTTGGCCAGCGCACGCGCGGCCAGCACCAGCCAGGCATTCTCCTGGGTCGAGGTGTAAGGCGTCAGCCCGCGCGCGACTTCGACGCGGGCCACCGCCTGCGTCAGCGTCGCCTTCGGTGCGTTGCCTTCGCTCGCCAGCGAGACCAGGGCGGCGGCATCGCGGAGCGCGCTGCCGTAGTCGACCCGGCCGAACTCCAGCGCCGGCTTCGGCGCGAGGCTGTCGAGCGCCGCGGCATAGACCCGCTCGGCCCTCGCCTTGTCGCCGACCAGCGCCAGCGCCGCCGCCAATTGCGATTTCGCCATCGGCGTCGCCAGATTGTTCAATTTGGTGTCGGCGAGATAGCGCAGATCGCCGATCGGGGCCGCGCCGTTGCGGGCGAGCACGTAGACCCCGTAAGCGAGATCACGCCCGCCGTCCTTTTCCGGCTCGTTGGCGTTCACCACCGAGTTGCGGATGCGATCGAGCGCGTTCTTGAACAGGACGTCCGGCACCGCAAAACCCTTTTCGCGGGCGCGGGTCAGGAAGTCCGTCACGTAGGCGTCGAGCCAGGCATCGTCACCACCGGCCGACCACAGCCCGAACGAACCGTTCGAGCCCTGCCGCGCCAGCAGCCGGTCGATCGCATCCTTGATGCGCTGATCGACCTCGCTGTCCATCGCGAGATGCGCGCCTGCCGCAAGGTCGTTGACGTAAAGCAGCGGCATGGCGCGGCTGGTGATCTGCTCCGAACAGCCGTGCGGATAACGATCCAGCGCCTTCAGGATGGTCGCGGCGTCCAGCGCCGTCGACATGCTGACCGATAGCGAGACGCCGCCGGTGCCCGACACCAGGTCCGAGAACATGTCGGAGGTCAGCGTCAGGCTTTCGCCTTTCGCCAGGGTCCGGATCGAGCGGCGCGCCAGGATCTGCGTCGCCGGATTGACGGCGAGCGTATAATGCCGCGCCAGCGCCAGCCCGTTCGGCCCCTTGATATCGACGTCGATATTCGCGGTGCCGGCGCCGCCGGCGTCGAGCGCGAGCGACATCGAGCTGCGCTGTTTCGCTGCGAGTTTGACCGTCGTGGCGGGATTACCGGAGACTTTCACCGGGCCAGTGGTCTTGACGTTGATGGTGTAGTCGCCGGGCGCGCCTTCGACATTGTCCACATCAAAGCTCATGGTGCCGTGGTCGCCATTGAGCAGGAAGCGGGGCAACGTCGCCGTCAGCACCACGGGATCGCGCACCGTGACGTCGGTCGTGGCGCGGCCGAGCTTGGTCGCGGTCCACGCCACCGCCATCACGCGCGCGGTGCCGGCGAACTCCGGAATGTCGAAACTGATCTCAGCGGTGCCGTCGGCGGCAACCGTGACGATGCCGGAATACAGCGCTAGGGGTTTCTGCGTCGGCGGGCTGCCCTGCAGTTCCGCGCCGGCGGCATCGCCGCCGGTCTTGAGCTGGCCACGGGTGCCCTGCATGCCGTCGATCAATTGCCCGTAGAGGTCGCGGATTTCCGCGGTCATCTGGCGCTGGCCTAGATAATAATCGTCCGGCGCCGGCGGCTTGTAGTTGGTCAGATTGAGAATGCCGACGTCGACCGCGGCAACCACGACCTTGGCGTCCTCGCCCGGGCTGAGGCCACCGAGTTTGACCGGCAGCTTCAGCGTCGAGTTCGGACGCACGAGAGCCGGCGGCGACAGACTCACCTGCAGCGTGCGGGTCTGCTTGTCGATACCGAACCATTCCACGCCGATGGCTCGGCTCGGCATCCGCTGGGCCGCCACATCGAGCGGGCGGCGCAGCGTCGCCACCACATAGGCGCCGGTGCCCCAATCCTTGCCCACGGGAATTTTGACCTGCGCGGTGCCTTGCTTGACGTCTGACGTTTGCGTCGTCAGCAGCCGGTCGCCCAGCACGTTGATGGTCAGCTTGCCGGCCGAGCGCGCGTTGACCGAAACCACCATGGTGTCGCCGGACTGGTATTGTGGCTTGTCGATCGAGGTTTCCAGGAGGTCGGGCGTATCCGCGCTGCCGTCGGAGTACCAGCCGACATCGAACTGCACGGACGTGAGCGGCCCATCGGCGTCGGCCGATTTGACATCGAGCCGATAGCGGCCCGGTTGCGGCGACAGCGTGATCCGTGCCGGGCTGTCGGCGGTGACAGTGAGATCTCCATCGGAGACGCGGCTGGTCGATTTGACCGGCTCATATTCCCAGGACGAGCTCTGGCGATACCATTGATAGCGGGATTCGATCTTCAGCAGCTCGTAGCGCAGGCCGTCGCGCGCCAGCGGCTTGCCATCGGGCGACACGAACACGACGTCGAAACCGGCCTTGTCGCCTTCGGCGATGCTCTTGCCTGAGAATAGCGGCTTGACGCCGATCATCGCCGTCGCGGCCGCGACCGGCAGCACCAGCTTGCGCTCGACGGCGCGGCCGCCGGCTTCCGCCATGCGGATGAAGATCTGGGCTTCCTGTGGGCGCGTCGAGGACGGCGGCTTTGCCAGGCTAACCGGGAAGGTCGCGCCGCCATTGGCATCGGTCTCGGGCAGGCCTTCGATCGGGGTCCGCTCGTTGCTCGTAGTCTGATCGTCGGCGACGCCAAACTGGTAGCCGGCGAAACCCGGCCGTTCCGAGGCCGGTGCGACCAGCATGTCGCCCTCCAGCTGCAGGCTGGAAGCGGGCGCGCCATAGAGGAAGTGGCCGTCGACCTTAAGCTCCACGGGAGCGTCAACTTTGATCAGCTTGTCCTTGGCGGATAAGTCGAATTCGAGCCGCTCGGGGATGTAATCCTCCACCATGAAGGTGGTTTGCCCGATCGCCATGCCCTTGGGATCGGTAAATGCCCGCACCCGCCAGGTTCCGGCCGGAACGGCGGGATTGAGGGTCAAGGCCATGCTGCGGCCGCCCGCGCCCTGGTCAGGCAGCATGGCGCGACGGAACTCGACGCCGTCGGGGCGCTCGATCACCAATGTCAGCGGGCCGCCGGTGACGGCATTGCCCTGGCCGTCGCGCAACAGCGCCGTCAGGTACACCGTCTCGTTGGAGCGGTAGACGCCGCGTTCGGCATAGACGAAGGCGTCGGGGCCATCGGGAACTTCCCGCCCTTCTACGCCGCGGTCCGACAGGTCGAAGGCGGTGGTTTTCAGGCTGAGGAAGGCGTAGTCGGTTTTCTCGCCGCTCACGGTGACCATGGCCGGCGACAGGCCGCCCTCGCCGCGCGCCAGCCCCGCCTCGAACAGCACGTGGCCGGAATCGTCGGTCTTGCGGGTCGCCAGGATCTCGTTGTTGCGTGCCACCAGACGCACGTCGGCTTTCGCGACCGCATCCGTTGTCGCCAGCGAATTGACGAAGACATGGATGCCATCATTGCCTGAGAAAGCGGTGACGCCGAGATCGGACACGATGAACCATTGCGTCGCCAGCGAGGAATCGTCGTCGCTGCCCGACGTCTTCGGCGCCGCTGTCATGACGTAGACGCCCGGCTGCAGGTCGGCGAGCGCCTGGTCGACCGGAAACGCGGTCGTGACATCCTGGTTGAGCGTGGTCGCAGTTGCGAGCTCACCCGACCAGACCTTGGCGCCGCGCTCGTCGCCGAGGCTGGAAAGCTCATAGCGGCTGAGCGCGCGCTGGAAGTCGCTGTCGATCACGGTGTTGATCAGGTTGCGGTCACCGATCCTGAACACGTCGACCTTCACCGACGGGGTATTGACGCTGACCACGGGGATGCCGCGCTGGCCGGTGCGCGGCAGCACATAGGCGCGCCCGGTAAAGCGCACGAACGGCTTGCGGTCACGGACATAGATATTGAATTCGGCCGATTTCGGCAGGCCTTCCTTGACCGTGGACGGCAGGCCGGCGCGCAGATTGATGTTGTAGCGCTCGCCATGCGTGAGCCCATCGACGCAGAGCTGCTTGCCCTCGGAGGTCAGCGCCGGCTTGTCGTTGCCGGCGAGCGCCAGATACGGCGCGAAGTCAGTGCGTTTTGCCAGTTCCTCGGAAAACTGGAAGCAGGCGCGCGGCGAGGCCGAATCGGAATCGACGGTGTAATCCAGCAGCCTGAAACCGTGTTCGTCCCGCAGTTTTTCATATTGGCCGCGCACATCGGCGACCTCGCGCAGGTCCAGCGACAACCTCAGGCTATCCAGCGCCGGCCGCCACAGCCTGCGCTCGGACATCGAGCGGCCGAGCACGGCGAGCGCGTCGGCCTCCTCGCCGGCGTTGCCGGCGCGCTGATAGGCAATATAGGCGGCGGTCGAGGCGCGCTCCAAAAGGAAGGTCTGCTCGCTGGAGTCCTTCGGTACGATCTGGAAGATGACCCGCGCCAGCCGCAGCCAGTTGCCGCTGTCCTCGGGCGAGACGGCTGCGATCTGTCCGAGGATCTGCAGGCCCGAGCGGAAATCGCTGCGCTTGAAGGCGGCGTCGGCGTCGGTTTTCAGGGTGGCTGTGGTCTTGGCGACGGGCCCCGCCTCGCTCTTGATCTGGGCTTCCAGCTTGATCGCGGAATCCGCCAGATCGTCGCGCTTGAAAGCCTTATCGGCCGCCTGCGCCGAGACCAGGCCGAGCGCCAGCGTTGCGCAAAGTGTTGCGGCGCGAACCAAACCAATCATGGGGAGCTCCTAGGGCAGCGAACGACCGCCGCGTATCGAACAGATGGGCGCTAAAAGGTGACGGACTCATGGCGATGGAACAGAGGTGCGAAAAGGTCGCATACAACATTTGTCGAAGCCCGCCTGGCCTGCCGCCGACAGCCGGCGGCGTAGCATGGCGTCAGGGGGCGGACCGACGGTCCACCTCCAAGCCTTTGTCGCAGGGCACGGGAAAACGGTTCGGAACGGGCTTGGCGGCGAAGCGGATTTTTCATATTGGCAGTGGTATAAACCCGCCAACGGTCCCATAGCTCAACTGGATAGAGTAACGGATTTCTACTCCGTGGGTTGCAGGTTCGAATCCTGCTGGGATCGCCAATCAAGCTCCCCCCGTGGCATTATTGCGAGCCAAAACGCCGGAAGCCCGGCCCTCTCTCGCTGGCAAGGGAGAATGAAGTGATGGCTCGATTGCTTTCGATCAACGTGGGTCTGCCGCACGACATCGCCTGGCGCGGCAGGACGGTTTACACCGGCATCTGGAAAGCGTCCGTCCAGGGCCGGCGCATGGCGCGGCGTCTCAACATCGACGGCGACGGTCAAGGCGATCTGGCTGGACATGGCGGCGAGCAACGGGCCGTCTTTGTCTACCAGATCGGCTCCTATCGCTATTGGCAATCGCAACTCGACCGCAGTGACTTGAGGTTTGGACAATTCGGCGAGAATTTCACCGTCGACGGGCTGTCCGACAACGAGGTGTGCATCGGCGATCGCTACCGGATCGGGGGTGCGCTGCTCGAAGTGACGCAGCCGCGCGTCACCTGCTATCGGGTCGGCATCCGCATGAACGAGCCGCAGATGGCAGCGCTGCTGGTCGCCCACGACCGACCGGGCTTCTACTTCCGCGTGCTTGAGGAGGGCGAGGTTGGCGCCGGCGACGAGATCGTGCGGGTCGCGGGGGGTCCCGAGCGCATGACCGTCGCCGAGGTCAATGCGCTGTTATACAAGTCCCCTCATCCGAGGAGCCGGTTGGAGCTGGCGTTGCGAATCCCGGCGCTGAGCGCGGGCTGGCGCACTTCTTTCCGGGCGCTGCTCGAACGCGCAGAAGGAAGCGGCGCCGCGACGGGCAATCCCGGGCTTGCGCCACCGGCCGGTCCGCCACCGGCGTGGCCAGGGTTCCGCCCGCTGCGGGTGACGCGCAAGGATCGCGAGAGCCGAAGCGTGACCTCGCTGATGCTCGAGCCCACGGACGGGCAGCCGCTGGCGACCGCGCTGCCCGGCCAGTTCATCGTGCTTCGGCTGAGACCCGCGCCCACCACGCCGGCTCTGCTGCGCAGCTATTCGCTGTCGGGCGAGCCAAGCGAGGCTCGCTATCGCGTCAGCGTCAAGCGGGAAGCCCATGGTGCGGCTGGGGCTTATATCGAGACCGAGGTCCGGGTCGGGGACGTGCTCGACGTGAGCGCGCCACGCGGGAGTTTTATATTGGGGTCAGGCGACGGACCCGTCGTCCTACTGAGCGCCGGTGTCGGAGCGACTCCCATGCTTGCCATGCTCCACGCATTGGCCGCGGGCAGATCGCCGAGAGAGGTCTGGTGGATCTACGGCGCGCACGACGGCGGCGAGCACCCGTTTGCCGCCGAGACGCGAACACTGCTTGAGGCTCTTCCGCGCAGCCGGAGCCACATCCGCTACAGCGCGCCGGCTCCGGCCGACAGGCCGGCTGTCGATTTCGATGCTCCCGGACACTTAAGCGAGGGCGTGCTCAGGGAATTGGGCGTGCCGCGCGATGCCGACTTCTATTTATGCGGGCCGTCCGCCTTCATGAGCGAGTTCACCACCGGCCCCGAAGCCTCGGGTGTCGCCAACAACCGCATTCACACCGAGATTTTCGGATCGGGTCCGTCCAGGGCGCCGGGCGTGGCCGCGGCTCCGCACCAGCCGCCACACCTGCCGGAAGGACCTGAAGGCAACGGGCCGCTGGTGTCGTTCGCGCGGAGCAATCTGAGTGTCCGCTGGGGCTCCACGTTTCAGAACCTCCTCGACCTCGCGGAGGCGTGCGATGTCCCCGTGAAATGGTCATGCCGGACCGGGGTCTGCCACACCTGCGAAACCGGGCTTATCGTCGGCGCGGTCGACTACCAGCCGAACCCCGTTGAGCCGCCCGCCGATGGCACCGCGCTCATCTGCTGCAGCCGTCCTAAGGGCGACATCGTCATCGACCTGTGATTGTATTTTTGCGGGCCAATGTGAACCAGCCCACAGCGGCCGCAGGCTGCCTGACCTAGTTTGCTCAAATACTTTGAGCAGTACTGGAGGGAGCCATGAAAGCACTCAGGATTTCTTATCTTGTTCTTGGAGTTGTCGCCTGCATTGCCTTTGCCGGGCCTGCCGCACATGCCAAATCCAAGAGCATGGGCACCAAGACGAGCACGGTGACCAGCTATCAAATGAGCGGCGGCTCCGGAATCCATTGCCACGGAACGTGCTATCCGAGCGGCCAGACCCATGACTGGAAGTGCCCGGTCGACAACAGCGGCGATATCCCGGTCTGCCACCTCAACTGCAATGCGCGCCCGCCGCAGAAGGTGGAGGATTGCCTGTTCAAGTAATCCAGCAACCGAGCACGGGTTTTTCTTTGAGCCTACGGACGTCCATCCCTACCCCTGACAGCAGGGTGCCGGCGCATCGGACCGTTATCGGATTGCACCAAGCGAGCGAAGCTGCGAGCTCTTACCCGGCGCGCGGCGGATCGGATTCACGTGCCGCCGCCGAAACTCGGCGACCCGGGCCCGGCGCGGGCCCTCGATTTTCTGAAAGAGCTCGAGCCAGACATCAAGCAGGGCAGCGCGGCGCTCGTTCGCGACCGTCGCTCTCGTTCCGCCATGTTCAGACCGAGTCCCCATGTGGGACAGAATGCACCAAGATGGTTGAGAAACGGTTGCCATGGCAACGTTATTCCATAGCTCCGCAGCTTGCCGCCTTCGCATCGGTGGCGGCCATCCAGGCGATCCCGTGGCCGAGGGCTACGCGACCTTCCGTTTTTCCATGACTTGCCGGAAATCCGTGGCCAGCTCGCCATAGTAATTGGCAAGCACCTCGAAGAAGGTCCGCTGAGGTCCCTCATTGGCCTGCCGGGCCCATTCGACGCACTGGGCGGCCTTGGTCTCGTACTTCTCGACTTTGGTTTGAAGATCCGTCCCCACGGTTTTACTCCACGCAACCCACACAACCCGAGGTCGTTGTTGCATGCACCCCGTTCGAAAAGATGGCGGCGCCAAGGAGATTTCGCAGCGGCGCGCCAAGGATGCGCCGCGATCCGCGGCTCGGGCTACCGCACCGCCACAAAAAAGCTATCGAAGCGCGGACCGCGCTTCGATTTGCCGAGCCTCTTCAATCACCCATGCCAGGATCGAACGTCCGGTCCCGAAGGGCACCGTCAACAAGCAGGTGCCCTGCGAACGATCGCGCGCCCGCTTACGGCTTCTTCAGGCAAAGACCGATGGTCGGTGAGGTGCCGCACTTCGCGCCATCCGACGCGCCGCCGGCGGGGCAGAACACCGAGACCAGCGTCTCGCCGGCCTCACAACTGACCGCGCCATCCGCCTGCACCGATCGAAGAGCGGCGGAGCCTGCCGGTCCGGCCGGTCCGGCATCGCCTTTGGCCCCAGGCGCGCCTTGCGGCCCCTGTGGGCCCTGAGGACCCGCCTGCCCCTGAGGCCCGGGAACGCCCTGCACTCCCTGCCCGCCCTGCGGTCCGGCTGGACCTTGCGCGCCGGCGTCGCCTTTCGGGCCCGCGGGCCCCGGTTCCTTTCCGCAGGCTGCAAGTGTCAGCGCGATACCAACGACAACAGCCACCGCAATCTTGTTCATTCTCGCTCCCTCCAGCCGAAATCCTACCCTTCGGCATTAAAGGGACGAAGTGACAGGCTCGCAACAGAAAACCTGCCGGCGTGAACCGGCGGGCTCTGGCGTGACAAAAAGCGCGCACCGGCGCGCTTCAGCCTTGGGAGCTTTTTCGATCAATAACAGGCGCGCGGATCGGCCTGCACATACTGCCCCGACGGATAGCGGTAGTAACAATTGCCCTGCGCCAGATAATAACCGGGCCGTGACGCGGCCTGCGCGCCGACGATCGCGCCCGTCGCCCCGCCGGCAATCGCACCGGCGGCGGCGCCGCTCGCATGTCCCGTCAGGAGGCCGCCGAGCAGGCCGCCGACAATGGCGCCGCCGACGGCGCTTGCCGCCGGATCAGGCGGAGGTGGCGGCGGCGGCGCATAGGCGCCGGGAGGTGGCGGGGCGTAGCCGTCGGCGACGGGCGGCCCGTAGGGACCGCCGACATCGTCGGCATAGTCTTCCGAGATATAGGTGGGCGGCCCTTCCATCGGCTGCGGGTAATAATACCGGACGCCGCCGACATCCCACCACCAACCGTCACGTCCATCGTAGACCTCGTGATGCCAGCGTCCACCCTCCCAGGCGAGGCGGCCGCGATAGGGGTGTCCGCCGAAATTGCGCACCGGCAAGGCGCCGTGGGCAACCCTGCCGGGCGGTGGCCCGCGATGGGCATCCTGCGCCACCGGCCCGGATGGATGTCCGGGGACCGGCTTGGACGCTTGCGCAGCGCCTCCCGGCGGTGGCTTGGAGCCCTGAACCGCTCCCTTGTTCAGGGGATGTTGGGCGGGTTCTTCGGCATGCGCCGATAGCGCGAATACCGCCAATGCGGATACCAAGGGAAGGATGATCCTGGATCGGCTGAATGCGTTCATGTTCGCACACCCCATTGTTCGTCATGCCGTTAGGTTCAGAAAGCACTGCCTCAATCTACGTCGTACACGCCGTTGGCGTCATTGCTGATCGGCCTTTCGCAATTTGTCCCGTTACAAATCAGTAAGATCGAGCCAATTTGTGTCGCCGCTTGGGCGGCCGGGACCATCATCCCCGGCCTCATCCGCAAGCGGATAGCTATCAATGCCGGTGGTGATGCCGCGGCTTGTGTCCGCGATGAAGCGAAGCTGGTTGCACATCGGGCTGTAACACTTGGGGCTGTGACACTTGCTGCCGCGATTCCTGAAGCCGCCGCTGGTAGCCCGGCGAATTCATGATGCTCGCCGCGCCGCCGCGCGCAAAGACCGGCGCGCAAGAGCCCAATACTGCGGTCGCGAGCGCCGCGATGGTCAGCGAACATTTCAGGCACTTCTTCATGTCGAATATCCTTGTCTGGCGTCGACCGATGATCGGCTGCGCCGAAATACCATGTGTGGAAGTCATGCCTTTACGCCGAGCGGCGTGTAGCGCCTCCCCCCAGTCCCATCTACGCGGCGGGACCGCGACCGTTACACAGATCAAGCGCGGCAAATCCGTGATGGCCGGGCTCATTGCGCTGGAATTACGTTACAGTTGCTGCGCCCCGACATCAGGCAGTCCTGCATCTTGCTGGTTGCGGTCAGTTCGCGGGCAAGCCATAGCCCAACCACCAGCAACACCACCGCGATCGCAAGGCCTGCGATGGCGCCGCGCCGGTTGCCGCCTTGTTCGGGATCGGCCATCGCCAGAAAAATCCGGAAACATTCATGCCAGGCAGCGGATTGCTGTGGCTCATCAATACCATGATCGCGGCAGCAAGGCCCGTCCGATCAGCTACATTTTCCCGACAGCGAAGCGGGAGCCTCGATTCCACGGCGGGGCCAGCATGCCAGCGACGGCGGCTGGTCTCAACTAGCGCAGACCACTCTGCTGCTGATCGAAAGCGATCGCGACCGACGATGTGTTTGCAACTATCGATAGTAGGCCATCGCGTTTCTTGCGGCACGCCAATCCGTGCGGCGCACGGTCAGGGGCAGGTTTAGCGCACCGATCGGAAAGGTCTGGGATTCGAGCCGGCCATCCCAGTTGGTCCAGGAGCAATTCACCTGATCGCCCTGGACGCTGGTGACGGTCATCAGCGGTCCTCCCGAACGCACCCTGACCAGATCGCCGGCGCGTAACAGAGCAGCGGCCAAGCTCTGCGTCGCCGGCTGCGGCGCGTCAGTATCGGCGAGAGCCGCGAACGACAGCGACGTGCTGAGTGCGATCCCGAGCGTTGCAGCAATTGCGATCGAACTGCGTTTCGTCAACGTCAACATCTTAAACTCCATCTTAGAATTGTGTTGAGAGAAGCGCGCCTTGCAAACGTTGCCTTGCGCTTGCTCGAAAGGTGTTGGCGAAGGATCGACGTGAAAGTGGCGATCAGCCAGTTGTGAAGGCAGGCGCCGGCTTCGCCGATCGCTTTTTGCAAAAAAAGTCACCCGGCATTTTCGGAAATCGACATCTGACCGCGAAGAAGACCGGATATTGAAAACCCTGCCTGGGCTCTCGACGCAAACGCCCATGGCCGGCACCGGCTCCGGGATCGATCATTGCCGGAAGGTGCCGAAAGGGGTTGGGCCCGTAATGGCGCCCCGCCCGACCCGGATGCCGTTGTTGCTCATTTGCAGAAAAAACAGCCGCTGACACACCCCCGCCGACCTATTTCGATGGCATCCCGACGCTGGCGGATGTACACCGCTCCCGGTCACGCAGGCGGCCCTGCTCCTGCAATCAAGTGGTTCGGCGAAAAGCCGGTCACCTCACACCGAACGAGAAAGCGACAAGGCGATATCAATGAGTGGATTCAAGGAACCGAGCTTTGCGGACCGGCAGAAGGCGGCGCAACAGGCGAAGCAGAACATCCTGAGCAAGTTCCGCAGCCAGCCGGGTCCCGACGATCCTGCGGTCAAGCAGCGGCAGGCCGAGCGCGAGGCGGCGGCCGTGGAGCGCGCCAAGGCCAAGCTCGTCCGCGAGGCTGCCAAGGCCGAGCAGAAGCGCCGCGAGGAAGAAGCGGCGGCCGCTGCCGCGGTCCATCTCGCACGCGAAAAGGAAGAGGCCGCGGCACGCGAAGCCGCGCTTGAGGCCGAACGCAAGGCCGCCCGCGATGCGCGCTATGCGGCCCGCAAGAAGAAGAAAAAATAGCCGACGCTTCCGGACGGCAGCGCAGAATGCTCGCAGGCCCGCCGTGATCGGCGAGCCTGCGCGAAAACGGAGCGGGCTGCTCAGTTCTTCTTCATCCCGTCGTCTTTCTTCATGCCATCCTTCTTCATTCCGTCGTCTTTCTTCATCGAGTCCTTCGACATCGTGTCCTTCTTCATCGAATCCTTCGACATGGAATCGTGCTTCATGCCGTCGTCCTTGCCCATCTTGTCCTGGGCGAAGGCAGCTGGCGCGAGCGCCAGGGTGAGCGAAAGAGCGGCGGCGGAAATTCCGAGCGCGATGCGGGTGCTGATGGTCATGATTGGTCTTCCCTTTGAAGGCGGTTGAAAGCGACTTATGCCGCTAAGTTCAGGACGGTCCCACGGCCTCGTTTGTTACCCCGGGCGTGAAAAATTTTGGGGAAGGCCTTTTCACATGTCCTGGGCCCCGGGCGATGAACGCTGCCAAAAAGCTCCATTCGGTCTTTTTTCCGTCGCATCTCTCGGCAAGTGTGCGCCGCAACAAGGAAGCAAGACCTTCTTAACCCTCAGCTTCCTTAACTTCCTTAACGCTCAGCTTCGGACTATCAAACCACGGAAAATTCGGGCGAATGCGGGTTAACGTACCCGCCAGGCACCCGAACCAATCCAATCAATATCCGCTCAGGGGACTTCCATGCTCACACGCCGCCACGTTCTCGCATCCACGCTTGCCGCGCCTGCCATCCTGCGCTTCGGCATCGGCACGGCCCATGCCGCAACGACGCTGAAGATCTCGCACCAGTTTCCCGG
>JBGPSI010000006.1:0-61265 GCA_041490045.1 Bradyrhizobium sp. | reverse complement strand
GGGGCAAAATGCCGGTTGATTGGGGTTTTAATACCCTTTCGCGGCTGCGGAATCTGGTCTAAAGACCACCCGCGCGCGAGGTTGATCCCAAGCGCCGGGGTTTGAGGGACGCGCGGCAGGCGCGCCCTTTTTTTGTGCCCAATTTCCAGTTCCCGCGAGACTTGATGCCCAAAAGAACCGACATCTCCACCATCCTGATCATCGGCGCCGGCCCCATCGTGATCGGCCAGGCCTGCGAATTCGACTATTCCGGCACCCAAGCGGTGAAAACGCTGAAGGAAGAGGGCTACCGCATCGTCCTCGTCAATTCCAATCCGGCCACCATCATGACCGATCCGGAACTGGCGGATGCCACCTATATCGAGCCGATCACGCCGGAGATCGTCGCCAAGATCATCGAAAAGGAGCGCAACGTCGTTCCCGGCGGTTTTGCATTGTTGCCGACCATGGGCGGCCAGACCGCGCTGAATTGCGCGCTGTCCCTGCGCAAACAGGGCACATTGACAAAATTCGACGTCGAGATGATCGGCGCCACGGCGGACGCCATCGACAAGGCCGAGGATCGCGGCCGCTTCCGCGAGGCCATGACTAGAATCGGGCTGGAAACCCCGCGCTCGGTGCAGACCAAGACCCTGCCTGACGCGCTGCGCGCGCTCGACGACATCGGGCTGCCCGCGATCATCCGCCCCTCCTTCACGATGGGCGGTACCGGCGGCGGCATCGCCTACACCAAGGCCGAGTTCATCGAGATCGTCGAGCGCGGCATCGACGCCTCGCCCACCGACGAAGTCCTGATCGAGGAAAGCGTACTCGGCTGGAAAGAGTTCGAGATGGAGGTGGTGCGCGACAAGAAGGACAATTGCATCATCATCTGCTCGATCGAGAACCTCGATCCGATGGGCGTGCACACCGGCGATTCCATCACGGTGGCGCCGGCGCTGACCCTGACCGACAAGGAATACCAGATCATGCGCGACGCCTCGCTGGCGGTGCTGCGCGAGATCGGGGTGGAGACCGGCGGCTCCAACGTGCAGTTCGGCGTCAACCCGGCCGATGGCCGCATGGTCGTGATCGAGATGAACCCGCGGGTGTCGCGCTCTTCCGCGCTGGCCTCCAAGGCGACCGGCTTCCCCATCGCGAAAGTCGCGGCAAAGCTCGCGGTCGGCTATACGCTGGACGAGATCGCCAACGACATCACCGGCGGCGCGACACCGGCCTCGTTCGAGCCGACCATCGATTACGTCGTGACGAAAATCCCGCGCTTTGCGTTCGAGAAATTTCCCGGCGCCTCGACCACGCTGACCACCTCGATGAAGTCGGTCGGCGAAGTGATGGCGATCGGCCGCACGTTTCAGGAAAGCCTGCAGAAGGCGCTGCGCGGGTTGGAAACCGGCCTGACCGGCCTCGACGAAATCGAGATCGAGGGGCTCGGCCGCAGCGACGACAAGAACGCGATCCGCGCGGCCTTGGGCACGCCGACGCCGAACCGGCTCCTGCAGGTGGCGCAGGCGATGCGGCTCGGCTGGTCGAATGAGGAAATCTTCACCTCCTGCAAGATCGATCCGTGGTTCCTCAGCGAGATGCGCGGCATCGTCGATATGGAGCGCAAGATCAAGGAAAACGGCCTGCCCAGCAATGCGTTCGGCATGCGGACCCTGAAGGCGATGGGTTTTTCCGACGCGCGCCTTGCGGTGCTCGCCGAAACCACCGAGGCCGAGATCACGGCCAAACGCCACGCGCTCGGGGTTCGCCCGGTGTTCAAGCGCATCGATACCTGCGCGGCCGAGTTCGCTTCGCCCACCGCCTACATGTATTCGACCTATGAATCGCCGTTCGCGGGCTCGCTCGCCGACGAGAGCGCGCCGACGGACAAGAAGAAGGTCATCATTCTCGGCGGCGGCCCCAACCGCATCGGCCAGGGCATCGAGTTCGACTATTGCTGCTGCCATGCCTGCTTCGCACTGCACGATGTCGGCTACGAAACGATCATGATCAACTGCAATCCCGAAACGGTGTCGACCGACTACGACACCGCCGACCGATTGTACTTCGAGCCGCTGACCGCCGAGGACGTGCTCGAGATCATCGCCACCGAACGGCAGAATGGCACCCTGCATGGCGTGATCGTGCAGTTCGGCGGCCAGACGCCGCTGAAACTCGCGCGCGCGCTGGAAGCGGCCAATGTGCCGATCCTCGGCACCTCGCCCGACGCCATCGACCTCGCCGAGGACCGCGACCGCTTCAAGCGCGTGCTCGACAAACTGCGCCTGAAGCAGCCGAAGAACGGCATCGCCTATTCGGTCGAGCAAGCGCGGCTGGTGGCCGCCGATCTCGGATTGCCGCTGGTGGTGCGTCCGTCCTACGTGCTCGGCGGCCGCGCGATGCAGATCATCCGCGAGGAAAGCCAGCTCGGCGACTACCTGCTCGGCACCTTGCCGGAGCTGGTGCCCGGCGACGTCAAGGCCCGCTATCCCAACGACAAGACCGGGCAGATCAACACCGTGCTCGGCACCAATCCGCTGCTGTTCGACCGCTATCTGTCCGACGCCATCGAAATCGACGTCGACTGCCTCTCCGACGGCAAGGACACCTTCGTCGTCGGCATCATGGAGCATATCGAGGAAGCCGGCATTCACTCCGGCGACTCGGCCTGCTCGCTGCCGCCGCATTCGCTGGATGCCGCGATGATCACCGAGCTGGAACGGCAGACGCGTGAACTGGCGCTCGGGCTCGACGTGGTCGGACTGATGAATGTGCAGTACGCCATCAAGGACGGCGACATCTACGTGCTGGAAGTCAATCCGCGCGCCTCGCGCACGGTGCCGTTTGTCGCGAAAGTGATCGGCACGCCGGTGGCGAAGATCGCAGCCAGGCTGATGGCCGGCGAGAAGCTAAAGGACTTCAATCTGAAGAAGCGCAAGCTCGGCCATGTCGGCGTCAAGGAATCGGTATTCCCGTTCGCCCGCTTCCCCGGCGTCGATACCGTGCTCGGTCCGGAGATGCGCTCGACCGGCGAGGTGATGGGCATCGACCGCTCGTTCGAAATTGCCTTCGCCAAAAGCCAGCTCGGCGGCGGCACCCGCGTGCCGCGCAAGGGCACGGTGTTCGTATCGGTCCGCGACATCGACAAGACCCGGATCGCGGAAGCGGTGCGGCTGTTGTCGGCGGTCGGCTTCAAGGTGATGGCCACGTCGGGGACGCAGCGCTTCCTGGCCGATTTCGGGGTACCGACCGAAAAGGTCAACAAGGTCCTGGAGGGACGGCCGCATATCGTAGACGCCATCATGAACGGCGACATCCAGCTGGTTTTCAATACCACCGAAGGGCCACAGGCGCTGGCCGACAGCCGCTCGTTGCGACGAGCTGCCCTCTTGCATAAAGTGCCATATTACACCACTCTTTCGGGTGCCGTGGCGGCCGCGCAGGGCATCCGGGCCTATCTGGGCGGGGACCTTGAGGTCCGCACGCTACAGAGCTATTTTTCTTCCGAATCCTGATCTTTAACGGGCCTGCGTGCCCGTTAACCGATTGGCAATAAAGCAGGCTTGGCTGGAACTCACCGGCCAAGCGGATGTTCTGTTTCGGCGCCCGGTCGCCCCGAAATTGCAATCTGAAAAACGTCTCGCGCGCGCCTTCAGGCGGCTCGCGCGATCGAAGGACAAGAGAGATGATGGAAAAGGTTCCGATGACCGCCGGCGGCTATGCCGCCCTCGAGGTCGAATTGAAACAGCGCCAGTCGGTGGACCGTCCGCGCATCATCGAGCATATCGCCGAAGCGCGCTCGCATGGCGACCTCTCGGAAAACGCGGAATATCATGCCGCGAAGGAAGAGCAGTCGCACAATGAAGGCCGCATCGCCGAGCTCGAGGACAAGCTGGCGCGCGCCGACATCATCGACATCTCGAAACTGTCCGGCGACACCATCATGTTCGGCGCGACCGTGACGCTGATCGACGAGGACACCGACAAGAAGGCGGTGTGGCAGATCGTCGGCGAACCGGAAGCCGACGCCAAAAAGGGCCGCATCTCCATCACCTCGCCGCTCGCGCGTGCGCTGATCGGCAAGAAGAAGGGCACCTCGGTCGAAGTCATGGCGCCCGGCGGTCCCAAGGCCTACGAGATCACCAAGGTCGAGTGGCGCTGAAATGGCAGCCTGATTCTGCTTCTGCGTTCTGAAAATAATGCGTCTTGCGACGAAGGGCCGGGACAATCTCCCGGCCCTTTCGCTTCGGCGTCATCATGCAGTGCCGCGCAAACACTTTGCGAGCGCCCTTATTCCATTGCTGCTTTGCGAAACGCCGCCGATTTTATTTTGGCGACACGCTTTCGCTTCGCTTCGCACCATTATACGACTCGAATACGTCGAAAATTCCTGGGGACACGACAATGACCGAAGCCCTCACGGCATGGACGCCGCGCGCCTTGAGCGTACTGCGCATCATCACGGGATTGATGATCATCGAACATGGCATGGCCAAGCTGATCGGATTTCCAGTGGTTCCCTCCTTCGCCAATCTGCAGCCACTATCGCTGCTTGGCGCCGCCGGCTTCATCGAGCTGATCGGCGGCGCGTTGCTGATCGTGGGCCTCTGGACGCAGCCCGCGGCTTTCATACTCTCCGGTGAAATGGCGGTCGCCTATTTCATGGTGCACGCGCCCAGGGGCTTCTTCCCGCTGATCAACGGCGGCACGTTGGCGATCATCTACTGTTTCGCCTGCCTGTACCTGTCGACCGCGGGCGCGGGGCCGTGGAGCCTCGATGCAATGATGAAGCGGAGATAAGGGGAAAGATCATGGACCGGTTCAACAAAATGCTCGCCGCGGGCGAGCCGATCATTCTCAGCATCTTCCGCATCGTCACCGCGCTCTTGATGTTCCAGTTCGGGGTTGCGAAGCTTCTGAAAGTTCCGGCGGGCACGGCGTTCGACAAGGTGCAGCCGTTGTCGCTGTTCGGCGTCGCCGGCATGTTCGAACTGGTGGTGGGCGGGCTCCTGCTCGTCGGCCTGTTCTCGCGCTGCGCGGCCTTCGTGCTCTGCGGTGAAATGGCGTTCGCCTATTTCATCAGCCATTTCCCCAACGGCTTCATTCCGCTTTTGAACGGCGGCAACCTCGCGATCATGTTCTGCTTTTCCTGCCTCTTCCTGGCCTGCGCCGGCGGCGGGCCGCTGAGCCTCGACGCTATGCTGCGCAAGAAGAGCTGAGGACGACCGTCGCCTGGCAAACGAACACCGTCATTTCCGGGATGCGCGGAGCGCGGACCTCAGATGCGCAATGGCGCATCGGGGAATCTCGAGCTTCCGGGTTCGACGCTCCACGTCGCCCCGGAATGACTCGTAACCTCAGCCCGGCACTTTCACTTCCAGCGGCACGGCCGCCTCGTATTTGGAATTATGCAGCACCAGCGACGTCCTGACGTTGCGCACATGGGGCGCGGCCGTCAGATGGGTGACGAATTCCTGAAAGGTCGCCATGTCGGGCGCCACGCATTTCAGGATGAAATCGACATCGCCCGACAGCATCCAGCATTCCCGCACCAGCGGTTCGGCGCGAACGAAATCCTCGAACGCCCGCAAATCGGCGTCGGCCTGGCTCGACAGATGCACCGAGGCGAACACCGTGACATCGAAGCCGAGCCGGCGCGGGTCCAACAGGCCACGATAGCCCTGGATGTAACCCTCTTCCTCCAGCGCCCGTACCCGGCGCAGGCAGGGCGGCGGTGAAATCCCGACTCGCTTGGCCAGTTCCACATTGGTGATTCGGCCGTCGGCCTGGATTTCACTGAGGATTTTGAGGTCGATTTCGTCAAGATTCTTCGACACGCGGGTCCGGGTCCTGGGCTGGCAATGGCTCGTGACAATGGTTGGCAACTCTCTTAGCCCAGCTACGGCCGCTTGCGCAATTTTATTGCGCGTGCGCTGCGCCATTTTTCACCCCTGGGGGGAAAAATCGCCGATATGGATTGCAATTCTTGCATAGCTTGCCAGATATCCTAGACTTGGATTTGACACTTTCAGCGCCGGGGCGATGCCCTCCGAGCGCTTTTCGCCCAAGCCCCGACCAAATTCCCTTAAGAGAGGGACTTCTCCTATGCCTGCTCCCGTCCACGCCAAGGTCGTCATCATCGGTTCCGGCCCGGCCGGCTATACCGCTGCGATCTATGCCGCGCGCGCGATGCTGGAGCCCGTGCTGATCCAGGGCATCCAGCCCGGCGGCCAGCTTACCATCACCACCGACGTGGAAAACTATCCGGGCTTTGCCGACGTGATCCAGGGTCCCTGGCTGATGGAGCAGATGGAGAAGCAGGCCGCCCATGTCGGCACCAAAATCGTCACCGATCTCGTCACCAAACTCGAGGCGGGCCAGCGGCCGTTCCGCCTGACCTGCGATAGCGGCGATGTCTATTTTGCCGAAACGGTCATCCTCGCCACCGGCGCGCAGGCGCGCTGGCTCGGCATGCCCTCGGAAGAGAAATTCAAGGGTTTCGGGGTCTCGGCCTGCGCCACCTGCGACGGGTTTTTCTATCGGGGCAAGGAAGTCGTCGTGGTCGGCGGCGGCAACACCGCGGTCGAGGAGGCGCTGTTTTTGACCAATTTTGCATCGACCGTGACGATCGTGCATCGCCGCGACCATTTCCGCGCCGAGCGCATCCTGCAGGACCGCCTGTTCAAGCACCCCAAGATCAAGGTGGTGTGGGACTGCGCGATCGACGAAATCTGCGGCACCGAGAATCCGGGCAAGGTCACCCATGTCCGCCTGAAGAACGTCAAGACCGGCGCGCTCTCCGAAGTGCCGGCGGACGGCGTCTTCATCGCGATCGGGCATGCGCCGGCGACCGACCTCGTGCAGGGCCAGATCAAATTGAAACCGTCGGGCTATGTCGAAGTGGCGCCGAATTCGACCGCGACCTCGGTGCCCGGCCTGTTCGCCGCCGGCGACGTCGCCGACGAAACCTACCGGCAGGCAGTCACGGCCGCAGGCCTCGGCTGCATGGCGGCGCTTGAAGCCGAACGCTTTCTCGCTTTGCGCGCGAGCGATCGCGCGGCGGCGGAATAGTCATGGCTCGAACCCGCAACGGATTTACCGATATGGATTGGGACAAGCTGAAGGTGTTTCACGCGGCGGCGGAAGCGGGCAGCTTCACGCATGCTGGCGAACAGCTCGGCCTGTCGCAATCGGCCGTCTCACGGCAGGTCAGCGCGCTGGAGCAGGAGCTCTCGGTGTCGCTGTTCCATCGCCATGCGCGCGGTCTCATCCTCACCGAGCAGGGCGACCTGTTGTTCCGCACCGCGCATGACGTGTTCATGCAGTTGCAGGCGGCGCGGGCGAAACTCACCGACAGCCGCGAGCGGCCGAGCGGCGATCTCAAGATCCAGACGCCGCCGGCGCTCGGCATCAACTGGCTGATTCCGCGGCTCCACGAATTCACCGCGCTCTATCCGGAAATCCGGATTTCGATGATCGTCACCGACGAGGAACTCGACCTTTCGATGCGGGAGGCCGACGTCGCGATCCGCACCCGCAAGCCGACCCAGCCCGACCTGATCCAGCGCAAGCTGTTTTCGATCGGCTTCCATGCCTATTGCTCGCCGGAATACATCAAGCGCTTCGGCACGCCGCGCACGCTCGACGACCTCGATTCGCATCGCATCATCATGCTGAGCGATACGCAGGTTCAACCGCATCTGCAGAACCGCAGCTGGCTGATCGAGGCCGGCCGCAACGGCTCCGGCCCGCGCGAGGCCTATTTCAGGGTCAACAACATCTTAGGCCTGGTGCGCGCCTGCCAGCAGGGGCTCGGCATCGCCTCGCTGCCGGACTATCTGGTCGAGGAAAACAACCGCCTGGTGCAGCTGTTCGGGGAATCCGACTCGATCCAGCTCGACACTTATTTCGTCTATCCGGAAGAGCTGAAGACGGTGGCGCGGGTGCAGGTGTTTCGCGACTTCGTGGTGAGCAAGGCGCAGCGCTGGCCGTCGTGATCTTGCGCCAAGTCGTTGCGCGATTTGTCAGAGCCCCCGGTCTCCGCATGACTGACATGCTTCGCGGGTAGTTGCTGCAAGGCACCGGCGGGGACCATACTGTATGTACGCTGAGCATTCGCGTTGCGCATTTGTCCCCCTCCTCCAGTGGCGCGGGAGCTCAGTAATCCCTCTTGGAAGGTGATTGTGTCGGCCTCACGTGGCCAATACCTTAAGCCGGGCTCTATCGAGCCCGGCTTTTTTTTGGGCGTTTGGTCATGATCGCTGGCTTACCGTGCGGCTGGATGCGCCGGCTGCACCTGTTCCGCACGTTGACAGGCTCAAGGCCACCGATCATCATTGTTGGATGATCCTGAGTCTTTGCATGGCAGCGTTGTCGAAAAAAGCTCCCGTTTCCGGGGCTTTGAATCGGCGCGCGCGATAGTTTTTCAGCCAGCACCGATCCGAGAAAACCCCGCCGTCTGGACGGGGTTTTTTAGTGTCCCGTCTCCGGCTTTCCCCCAAGGAGATGGACCAATGAGCGACCTTCGAACTTCCGATCTTCAAGCCTGCCTGCGCGGCCTCTGGCTGCCGCTGATCACGCCGTTCCGCGACGGCATGCTGGACGAGGCGTCGCTGCGGCGGCTGGTCCGGCATTATATCGCGTTGCCCCTCGACGGGCTGGTGCTTGCAGCCACCACCGGCGAAAGCCTGACGCTGTCGCCTTCCGAAACCGAACGGCTGGTGTTCGCGGTGCGGGACGAAGCCGGAAAGACGAGAAGGCTTCCGGTCCTCCTCGGCCTGTCCGGCAGCGACACCGGCGCGCTGCTCGACACGCTCGAGCGAACCGCCTCATGGCCAATCGACGGCTACCTGATTTCCTGCCCGTATTATTCGCGGCCGTCGCAGCGCGGGCTGGAGCTTCACTTCCGCGCGCTCGCCGAGCGCGCCGCCCATCCGGTAGCGCTCTACAACATTCCGTACCGGACCGGCGTCAATCTCGGCAACGAGGCGATGCTGCGCCTGGCCTCCCATCGCAATATCGCTGGACTGAAGGATTGCTGCGCCGACCGCAGCCAGTCGCTCGACCTGCTGCGCCGGCGCCCGCAGGACTTCGCCGTGCTGACCGGCGAGGACGCGCAATATCAGGAGGCGCTGGGCGATGGCGCCGACGGCGGCATCCTGGCGTCCGCGCATGTCGAAACCACGATCTTCGCGGAAATCTGGCGGCTGCACGCGGCGGGCAAGCGCGAGGCCGCACTGGCGCTTTGGCATTCGGTCGCGGATCTCACGAAACTGTTGTTCTCCGAGCCGAGCCCGGCACCTATCAAGCACTGGCTGTGGCGCGCGGGGTTGATCGACAGCGCGGAGGTGCGGCTGCCGATGACGGAGGTGAGCGCGGAGCTTGCGGCGCGGATTGATGCGGAGATTGAACGAAGGAAGACAGCATCGGCGCGCGTGGTGTAGCGCCTCTCTTGATCCCTCCCCCTCGTGGACCCCTCGTGGGGAGGGTGGCGCGCTGGGAGCGAAGCGAGCAACGTGACGGATGGGGGCTGCTTCGGCACACGAGATTTTTCGCGTACTGCCGTGCGCTACGCTGCACCCGGCGCTTCGCGCTACCCTTGCCGGGCGAGCTGCGTGGTTAATGCGCGGTAATGCCGGCACGTCGAATCCGAACGAGGCGGCAGCGCCTACTTTAAAGCTTGAGGTCTATTGAAATCCCCAACGACAAACCAACGGGGGAAACAATGACCAAAAAGACCATTCGAGACGCGGCCGTTCTGGCTTCGGCGCGCGCCGAAGCCGTGCAGGACCTGCTTCTGGTATCGTCATTCGGACTGTGGGCGATGCTTTTGGGCGTGGCGCCGGTGGTGGCCTTGCGCCTCGTGACGGGAAGCTGACAGGGCCGCGGACGGCTGCCTTGGTTAATCCGCGGTAGCGCCGGTGGTCAAAAGCGCGCGAAATCGCGATCGGCTTTTTTAAAAATTCTCGCGTATCAACATGCCCACAAGAGCAAGAAGCGCGGGGGCGTCGTGAGCACTCAGGATAATCCATTCCCTGAACAGCAGGGCTTCAGCACCGAAGACATTCTTTGGGCGCTGGGCATCTGGTCGGTGATCCTCGGCCTGTCGCCGGTGATCGTCTTCTACATGCTGATGGTCGCGTAAGCGGGCCATCGCAAGCGAATTTCCAGGCCGTAACATTTCCAGGCCATAACAACGTCATCCCCACGTAACGCCTCAGCCGTTACGTGGGGATGACGATTCACAACAGAAAAACGCGCGAAGCCTGCGCGTTCTTGTTGGTCTTGAGCCGCGGCCTGGTTAAGCCGCCTGCTTGTGCATTGCGCCGCTCGCCGACGCCGATCCACGGATCGCCTTCACCGAACGTTCGATCGCGGCCCACAGCCGGCCGATCTCGGCCGCAGCGCGCCCTTCCGCATAATATTCGCGCGCGCCTTCGCCATGGCTGAGCGCCATCAAAAGGTCGGCACGGTTGGTGATCTGGCCGCCCCAAACCGGCGCCCGAAACTTGGCCAGCGATTCGCGAGCGATGGTGACGATCGGGCTTTCCGCGTCGTCGCGGCGCGCGGGCGCACCGTTGAGCACGACGGCATAGGGCTTGCGCGCGGCACGGCAGGTCTGAATGGTTTCCTGCACGGCGTTGACGTCGAATACCCCCGGCCGCGCCGGAATGATCACCATGGTGGCGTTCTTGATGGAATCTTCCACGACGGCCGAGAGATTCGGCGGCGTGTCGATAAATACCCACTCGAAGCCGTCACGTTTCGCGGCCGCGACGATCCCGCTGACGGAATTGACCGCGGTCTTGATCGGCGGTTCGTTGGTGCCGCGCAGCTTGTGCCAAAGAGTCAACGAACCCTGCGGATCGGCGTCGACAAGCAGAGTGGGTTTCGTTGCCTTATGGACATGCGCAGCAAGATGAGCGGCCAGGGTACTTTTGCCCGAGCCGCCTTTACGCGAAGCGAAAACAATGACGTTCATACCTTGGCCTCCAGATTGACCCCAGAACGCGAAAATGAATCACCCCGCTGATTCGTGAAAGAAGAATTTACAACCAATTGTGATGCACCCCCCGGATTAATCCTAGGGGTTGGCTTTTGAGTCACACCACGCGGCGCAGCGGGGGAAAAATCGCGTAAATCGAATCGAAAATGCCCTTGTTGGAGTCATCGCGCGATTTTCTCGGGGGATGTCGGCAGCAAATCCATCCGCATTCAACCTGTCCGAGTACCCGCGCAGCCGGGTTTCACGCCAACCGACGGGGCGAGTCGAACAAAACGAGTCCGGGTGACGGTGAATGATGCCCGCAAAGGAGGCAGCCGCTTGCGGCGACAGCCAACGACGAAAACCCCAGCTCAGCCGTGCAACACGCGCGAGCCGAACTTAGTCCTCGTCAGACTTCCTGGATTTTTTCGGCTTTCGCGAAGTTTCCGGTTTGATGTTCATCGGTCTGCCGACGTTGATCGCGGAGACATCGGTCTCCGGCCCGGACCTGAAGAACACGCGGCAGCCCGGGCTGAGCTGCGACTTGTTCTGGATCATGCAGACAGTGATGCGGTCGACATCGGGAACGAACGCGCCGCAGATGCGCATCGCGTCGCCGCTGCAGGCTTGCTCCTGCTCGGGCGTGTAAGCCCGGCTTGCCGCAGGCCACATCGACACCGACAGCGCTGTCGCCAGCAGCAGACCGACGTGGAAGTTCCTGGAACGGACAGCCATCGCGAATCCCCCCGAAGCAGTGCTCCGCGAATTGTGGGTGACGGGCGACGGATTGGCAAGGAAGGATGGCAACGAGAACGGCAACGAGAACCGAATGTCGGTCAACCGTGTCATGGAAAACACGGCGCTCGCTTCGATGGTCGCGTTCGCGCGATCAAGGGCTCGATGCGTGGTACAGTTGGGTGGGCTCGAACCACCGACCTCCTGTTCCACAGACAGGCGCTCTAACCAACTGAGCTACAACTGCATCCTTCGCCGGCCCCGAAAAAGGGGTGGCCGAACGGGGCGGAAACTAGGTGCAACGCCCGTCTTTGGCAAGGCCGACGGGGCCACCTATCGCGCGATCAGCAGCCCCTGGAAGATGACAAAAAACAGGAGGCCCGGGCGATCCCGCCCGGGCCTCCTGGCATCAAAATGATCGATCAGGCGGCCGGCTTGAACAGTTTCGACGCGTTGGCCTTGATCGGCTCGACGGTCTCGGTTGCGACCTTCTGGGCCAACTCGGCGAGTTCCTTGGCCTGGGCAGAGATGGTCTCGAACTGCTTCTTGGTGTGGGAGCTCCACAGCTCGACCGCCTCCGAAGGCGATTTGACGCCGAGCAGCTCCTGCGCGAAGTCCAGCGTCGCCGTGCTGTTGGCCTTCATTATTTCCATCAGCTTGGCGGAATATTCGCTGGCGCCCTTGCTGGCGCAGGAGAACACCGCCTCGATGGTGCCGTTGTTGCTCTCGGCGACGTCCTTGAATTTCGCGTAGCTATCGCGCGCCTGCGAAACGCCCTTTTCGGCGAACGCGCGCATCTGCTCGGGGACCTCGAACGGGATGACGGAGGAGGAGAAAGGATCGGAACTTGCCATGGCATGAATCCTTCAAAACAGGGGTGAGATGATGTGACCCCTTGCGCGCCCAGCGGCCTAAAATGCCGGGAACGTCGACTTGGATCACGCTGTGGGGGTGCCCCGCGTCGGGCACAAGACGCTTGTGAGCCCACATAATGTCAATTTTGTGCAATGCAATACAACGAGACGCAATTTAAGGTGCAACACCGCATGGCAGACCCGGAGGGGATGCAGCGGTCCCTCCCCGACTACCCGACCGCAAAACACCCCCGCCTGGGGGCTCTCTTTCTCAAGTTTTGGGCTTGGCGGCTTCCATGGCCGCCCGGCTGACGATCTGGCCCATTTCGCTCGCCTGCTCGGCCAGCGAGCGCATTTGGGTCTGCACATATTCGCTGTGCAGCTTCATGATTTCGGTCAGGTCCTTGGCGTGCAGCAGCGATTGCGCATAGTCCAGCGAAGCCTGCACATTCTTTTCGGCATAGGAGATCGCCCTGGCGCCGACGTCCTTGGCGCCGGCGCGTACCGTCGCTCCCCGCTCCTCGATCGTTCCAGCGGCGGCCTGTGCGGTGGCGACGAACTTCTCGAAGGCCTTGCGGGCCTGATCAAAGCTCGCCTCCGCCACCGATCGCATTTCCTTCGGAATTTCGAAACGGTTACGCTCTTCTTCGCTCATGGTCGCACTCCTGTTGCGCAATCGCGAGGGCCATCCCCGGCTCCCGCTTCCCCGTTCGCCCAATTCGAACTATCGACAAGAGACTTCGCCGGTGTGACGCGACGACTAAAGGTTCCCCATCGTGAACCTTTGATCGCCGTTTGCAACAGCCCCAACGCCGCAGGCGCCAATAGGGTTCAACCGGATTAAGGTTATCGCGGCTGGGGTGTGAACCGGGGCCGCCAGGCCGTGGACCTGCCGTCGCCCGCGGGCGATACTGACGCTCCACCAGGGCTGTCATCGTTTGACCGCCGGCACCTGCAGCCACCACCGGGCACGCGCCTCGCCAGTCGGATCATGTCGTTGCGATGAACAATGCGGAATTCCAGTTGCGAGGCGTCGGCGATCCGCGACTGGCGGTCCATGCGACGAGCGCCCTCCCCGCCTGGCTCTGGTCGCTCGACGGTACCCGGATTCTCTGGGCCAATCCGGTCGGCGCCAAACTGTTCGGCGCGGCCAATGGCGCAGCCCTCGCCCAAAAACGCATCGGTCCGGCGGACGCGCGCCGACGCCAAGTGGCACAGCTCGCGGGAAGATTGCCGCTGAACGGCGCGATCCGGATGGAGCGGCTGCGCGGCTTCGGCTCGGCGCTGGGCATGCTCGTCACCTGCGGCTGCGCCCGGCTTGAATTTGCCGATGGCAACCACGGCGTCCTGATCGCCGCGGCTGAACCCGTCGGCCGCGCCATGCCGCTGGTCGAGCGGCTGCAGCTTCTGGTCGAGGGCATGGAGCAGCCGGTCGTCGCCTTCGCGCGCGACGGCATGTTGGCCGGCGCCAGCGACGCCGCGCGCCCGTTGCTCGGCTTCCGCAATCTCTCCGAGGCCGGCCTCGACGAAGCGCGTGACAACGCGCTCAGGCAGGGCCGCATCGAAACGGCTGTCGGCTTTGGCCACATGGTGCTGCAGCGGGTCGGCAGCGGCGCCGATGTCGGCCTGGTCGGGCTGATCGCGCCTGGTGCGACGGCGGCCGCGGTTCCCGGACATGCCGCGCCGGCCGTGCCGCAGGCAGCTCCTTCGGAGCCCGAGTCAGAGCCGGTCGCACCAGCGGTGGAGCACCTGATGCCCGATTACGAACAGCCGGCGATTTCAGGTGAAGCGCCGGCCGAGTTTACGCTGGTCGACGAGTTCGCGGATGAACCGCCCGCCGAGATGATTGAAGCACCACACGCCGAACCGGCGCCCGCGCCGGTCGCGCCGGCCGCGGAGCAGCCGATGCCCGATTACGAGCAGCCGGCCAATTCCGGCGAGGCCCCGGCCGAGTTTGCCTTGGTCGACGAGTTCGCGGATGAGACGCCCGCCGAGACGATGGAAGCACCACACGCCGAGCCCACGCCCGAGCCGGTCGCGCCGGCGGCGGAGCAGCCGATACCCGACTACGAGCAGCCGGCCAATTCCGGCGAAGCCCCGGCCGAGTTCGCCTTGATCGAGGAAGTTTCCGAACAGCCACCGGAGCCCGCCGTCGGGCCCGTCGACGAGAATACGCCAGGCGAACCCGATTTGCTGACGGTGTTGCAGTTCGAGACGCCCCATGGGGAAGCATCGCCCGCCGAGGCCCCGGAGGCCGCGCCGCAGGAGGCCTGCTCCTCTGCCCATGAGCCTTCTCCCTGTGTCGAAGCCGTTGCCGACGAACCGACGCCGACGTCCGCTGAAGGCCCGTCATCGCTCGATGAGGCCTCGCCCGCCGAGCGCCGCCACCCGCTGCGGTTCCTGTGGCAGATGGATGCCGATGGCCGTTTTTCGCTCGGCTCCGACGAATTCATCCGCCTGATCGGCACGCGCACCGCCGCTGGCTTCGGCCGGTTGTGGAGCGAAATCGCGCAAAGCTTCGCGCTCGATCCGCAAGGCCGCGTCCTCAAGGCCGTCGCCACCCGCAATACCTGGAGCGGCATCACCCTGAACTGGCCCGCCGACGGCGGCCGGTTGCCGGTCGAATTGTCGGGCTTGCCGGTCTACGACCAGATGCGGAATTTCGCCGGCTATCGAGGGTTCGGCGTTTGCCGCGATCTCGACGCGCTGACGCGGCTGGCGGCGCTGCGCCGCTTCGAATCGTTCAATGCCCCGGCGGCGCCACAAACGCCTACGGCTGACACCGTTCAGGCCGATCTTGCGAAAGATTCGGCCGCGAATTTGCCTTCGGTTCGCGATACTGGAACTGATGGTGCGGCCGAATGGCCTGCCCCTGACGCTGTCGAGATTTCACCACCAACCGATTTGGAAGCGCCCGTGGAAACCCCCGTGGAAATCCCAAAGAACGTGCTGCCGTTTCGCCCCTTGAATGAATCGAAATTGGGCGAACCGAAATCGCCGGCCCTGACGCCGGTGGAAAACAGCGCCTTCGACGAACTCGCCCGGCAATTATCGGCGCGGCTCGAAAGCGAAACCGGCATCACCGCTGCAGCGCCGGCGACATCCGAACAGCCCACGGCCGTGATCGAGCCCTTGGCCGTGCCGGAAACACCCGATCTCGGCGAACAGGCCGGCTGGCTGATCGAGCCCGAACCGGCGCCGCGCGGCCAGGCCCGGCGCGACCGTACCCTGCTCGACCTCTTGCCCATCGGCGTGCTGATCTATCGGCTCGACCGGCTGGTCTATGCCAACGCCGCGTTTCTCGAGCGGATGGGCTATGCGAACCTTCATGCGCTGGAGGATTCCGGCGGTCTCGATGCGCTCTATGTCGAGCCGGGCGTCTCGAACGCCAGCAGCACCTCCGACACCGGCACGCCGGTGAGGATTTCCGCACCGGACGCCTCGAGCGAACACACACCGTCCTCGGCAATCGACGCGCGGCTCTACACCATCAGCTGGGACGACGAACAGGCGCTGGCCCTGATCTTCTCGGGCACCGCGACGGAAAGCGCCGATATCGCCGCCGCAATCTCGCAGGCCCCGCCGGCGCCGGGGCCCTCGCCGGTCGGCCACGCCGATGCCGAGGAACTCGGCGCCATCCTCGACACCACCGCCGACGGCATCGTGATGTTCGACGCCGAGGGCAATCTCAATTCGTGCAACCGCAGCGCCGAGGCCTTGTTCGGCTATGACGGCGATGAACTTGTGCAGCGCAATCTTTCCGACCTGTTCGCGCCGGAGAGCCAGCGCGTGGTGATGGATTATCTCGAAAGCATCAAGGGCGCCGGCGTCGCCAGCCTGCTCGAACACGGCCGCGACGTGCTCGGCCGCGCGAGCCGCGGCGGCATCATCCCGCTGGCGATGACCATGGGACGGACCCGCCACGACGGTCCGAATTTCTTCGCGGTGTTCCGCGATCTGTCGCAGACCAAAAAGAGCGAAAGCGAGCTGCAGAAGGCGCAGCGTCTCGCCGATCGCGCCGCCAACGCCAAGGCCGACCTGTTGGCGCGGATCAGCCACGAGGTCCGCACCCCGCTCAACGCCATCATCGGCTTTGCCGAAGTGATGATCGGCGAACGCTTCGGCGCGCTCGGCAACGAGCGCTACGTCGAATACATGAAAGACATCCGCGCCTCCGGCGAACGCGTGATCGCCATCATCAACGACCTCACCGATCTCTCGCGGATCGAGACCGGCAAGCTCGAGCTCACCTTCGCCAGCCAGAACCTCAACGACCTGGTCGAGCAATGCGTCGCGGTGATGCAGCCGCAGGCCAACCGCGAACGCATCATCATCCGCACCTCGCTCGCGCATGCGCTGCCGCCGGTCGTCGCCGACGCCCGCGCGCTGCGCCAGATCACGCTCAATCTGGTCGGCAATTCGATCCATCTCGCCAATGCGGGCGGCCAGGTCATCGTCTCCACCGCGCTGTCGGATTTCGGCGACGTGGTATTGCGGGTCCGCGACACCGGCCAGGGGCTCAACGACAACGAACTCGCCGCCGCGATGGAGCCGTTCCGCACGCAGGGCCCCCCGGATCAGGCCTCCGACGGCGCCGGCGTCAGCCTGTCGCTGACCAAGGCGCTGGTCGAGGCCAACCGCGCGCAATTCCACATCAAGACGGCTGCGCATTCGGGCACGCTGATCGAAGTGGTATTCTCGCAGGAGATGGCGAAGACCTAGAGCACGATCCGGAAAAGCGGGTAACCGGCTTTCCGAAAGATCGTGCTCAAACAGGAGATCGACGACGCGCATGATTCAATTCAGTTGAACCATGCTCCGGAATTCCAGGGCCCTGTGACTGGGAGCGGACCAGCGCACTGATCCGCTCGGCATCGTCAGGCGTTGCCGGATTGAAGATCACCATCTCGAGATCTGGCCGGCCGTTGACCGCAAAGGCCGAATATTCCAGCGTGATCAGCCCGGCAAGCGGATGGTGCAGCGACTTGGCGAGCTCGCCATAGCTGCTGCGGACGTCATTTTCGCGCCACATCGCTTCGAATTGGGGGCTCAACCGGCAAAGCTCGTCGACCAATGCCTTGACGTTCCTCGAAGCGCCGGCGCGCACGGCGTCCGCCCGGAACGCCGCCACCGCCCACCGCGCGACCTTCTCCCAATCAGGCTGCGCGGCCCGGACGCGAGGATCGCAGAAGATGAGGCGCAGAATGTTGCGCTGCTCGGGCGCGAGCGCCCGATAGTCGGTCAGTACCGCCAGGGTGGCGCGGTTCCACGCAACGACGTCCCATGTGGAGGTCTTCACATAAGCGGGGATGAACTCAAGCGCGTCGAGCACGTGTTGCAGCCGTGGCGTAACACCCTCGGCCGGCTGGTAGCGGACCTCGGGCGGGCGGCCGAGCGCGAGCAGGAAGAGGTGCTCGCGCTCGACTTCCGTGAGCATCAGGGCGCGCGCGATCCGGTCGAGCACGTCGGCCGAAGGTGCGCCGCCTCGCCCCTGTTCAAGCCACGTGTACCAGGTTGCGCTGACATTGGCGCGCTGAGCCACTTCTTCGCGCCGCAGTCCCGGCGTTCGCCGGCGCGTCAAAGGAAAGCCGAACGCCTCCGGATCGAGCCTCGCGCGGCGGTCCCTCAGATAGGTTCCAAGCAAATTGTCGTCCGCGACCGGCATGCTCACCCTGTTAGTCGGTATACCCGAATAAGGTTCCTACTTTACCCGGATAGATCGAGGGCCAACAGTGGCCTTGGTCTAACCTGGAGAATTTCTCGATGCGTGTCTTCCTTACCGGCGCGACCGGATTCATCGGCTCGGCCATCGTCACGGAACTGATCGCTGCGGGACACAGAGTGCTCGGCCTCTCTCGCTCGGATGCGGGCGCCGCGTCGCTTGCCGCTGCAGGCGCCGAAGTGCATCGCGGCTCGCTCGAAGATCTCGAGAGCCTGCGCAGCGGAGCGGCCGCATCTGACGGCGTGATTCACACCGCCTTCAACCACGACTTCTCGAAGTGGGCGGCGAACTGTGAGGCAGACAGGCACGTCATCGAGGCGCTCAGCGCCGCGCTCGCCGGCTCTGACCGCCCCTTGATCATCACGTCCGGGACCGGGGTCGCCCATACGCCGGGCCGCCTCACGACCGAGGAAGATGCGCCCAACTCGCCGATTCCCCGCATAGCTTCGGAAGAGGCAGCAGCTTCCGTGCAGGCGCGGGGCGTGCGCGTTTCGGTGATGCGACTTCCGCAAGTCCACGATCCAGTCAGGCAAGGGCTTGTCACCTACCTGATCGCCGTGGCCCGCGAGAAGGGTGTCTCGGCGTATGTCGGCGATGGGCTCAACCGCTGGCCTGCGGTGCACCGGCTCGATGCCGCCCATCTCTACCGGCTGGCGCTCGAAAAGGGTTCAGCGGGAGCCCGCTATAACGCGGTCGCAGAAGAGGGCGTGCCGCTTCGGGAGATCGCCGAGGCAATCGGCCGGGGCCTGAATGTGCCCGTTGTCGCCAAATCTCCTGAGCAGGCAGGCGAGCACTTTGGCTGGCTCGGGATGTTGATGGGGTTCGACGTGCCGGCTTCGAGCGCGCTGACGCAGGAACGTCTGGGATGGCGTCCGACAGGGCCTGGGCTGATTTCCGATCTCGACCAGGCGCGTTATCTCGAACCCTGAAAAGAGAAGGGGCGGCTTCAGGCGAGGCCGAACACTCGTGCGGGAATCTGTCGCGCCGGATCGGCGCGACACGGCACAATCTTTGCTCTGTATCGGCGGATTGAATGCAGGCACCTGCTTGCCGCCCAATTCTTGAGCAATCGGATTGATCTGAAATGCGCTGCCTCGTCGTCGCGGATCTGCACTATTCGCTGCCGCAATTCGACTGGCTGCTCAGCGCCGCGCCGCAATTCGATCTTGTGATCTTCGCCGGCGACGCGCTCGACGTCGGATCGGCGGTCGATTTCCGCGCCCAGATCGTGGTGGTGAAGAAGTACCTCGCGCTGCTGTCGGCAATCACCCCGGTGATTCTCTGCTCGGGAAATCACGACCTCGACGAGCGCAGTCCCGAGGGCGAAAAGATCTCGCGATGGATCGGCGAGGTGCGCGAACTCGGCATCGCCTGCGACGGCGACAGCCTGATCATCGGCGACACACTATTCACCGTGTGTCCGTGGTGGGACGGACCACTCGTCAAACAGCGGATCGACGACCAGCTTCGCGAGGCGGCCGCAAGGCGGCCGAAGCGATGGATCTGGGCGCATCACGCGCCGCCGGCGAATTCTCCGACCAGTTGGGGCGGCAAGCGCTTTTTCGGCGACGTCGAACTCGTGCAATGGATCGAGACCCATCGGCCCTCGATGGTGATCTCGGGTCATGTGCACCAGTCGCCCTTCATCCCTGACGGCTCCTGGTATGACCGGCTCGGCGACACCTGGGTGTTCAACGCCGGCCTGCAGCCCGGCCGCCCGCCGGTTTATATCGTGCTCGATATCGACGAGGGCACGGCGTTCTGGCTACCGGCCGGCGAGGCGCAATGCATCGACCTCAACGCGCCGCTGCAGCGGCCGGCTTCTCCGGTCGTCGATCCGCCGGCGTGGCTCACATCCTTGGGTCGGATTGCCGATCCGAGCCTGGCGAGACCTTTATCGGCGGCAGGTTGATCATGCTTTGCAGGATCTCGCCCACCATCGCGAGGTGATCTCCATGACCGGCATATTGATGCATGATGTCGGCGAGATAAGTGGTGGCGACATTGAGCCGCTGCGCCAGCAACCGGGCGATCAAGAGCGCCACCTCCGGCTGGTCGCGAAGGAATGATGCGGCGTCGCCGAACTCGTAGATCGTCGAATCCGCGGCCGCGCGCACCGTCGCGGTATGCGGCTTTTCGAGCAGCACCGACATTTCTCCGACCACCGCACCGGGTTCGACGATACTGGCGACGACGGTATCACCCTTGATGACCTCCAGCCGGCCCTCGATCAGGACATAGAGATGACCTGTGGTGCCGCCTTCGTGGATCATGGTCGTTCCTGCGGGAAAATTTCGCTGAACTCCTCCGGAGCAATAGTCGAGAACCGTGCGCATTCGAACTCCTCAATCGCCGATGCGAGACTAGGCATCGGGATTGCCGTCGTCGAACGGATAATTAAGGCCGGCCTGCCCAAATTGTCAGCATCGACCGAAACCGCCGTGGCGCGCGTTCAGGCGACCGCTTTTCGCCTCAGATGCGGGTCGTGACCCACGAGCAACGGTGCGTACGCGGCCGCGAATCCGATGAAGGCGATCACCCATGCAAAGGCGGCGACGTGCAGCAGCAGCTCGCTTCGGGCGGGCTCGATCACCGCGCAGATTCGCGCCAGCGCAGCGACGACGATCGCGGCATAGATCGCCTGCGTGGCCCAGGACGCGTTGAGTTGCTGGCCGGTATGCCCGAGCGTTGCGCGGCTCATCACCGCCAGCGTCATGATGCCGGCCGCGCCCACCATCCAGGCATGAATGCCGGCGCCCGCCGGCAGCAGCGCGAATGCGGCCGCCGCATTCAAAAGGAAGCCAAGCGGCACGAAGAAATAGCCGACATGCAGGATCAACAGCAGCCGCTCGCGTGCGGTTCGATGGCCGGCCCAGCGTCCGAGCCGCACCAGGTGCAATAGTCCGGCGAGCGCGAGCCCGGCGCCGGTGAAAGGGCTGTCAGGCCTGACCACCCATGCCGCCAGCGCCAGCGCGCCGATGGCGACGACGAGGGTGTCAAAGCGGCCGAACGGCACCGGCAGGCGGCCGGGGTTTTCGCGCACAAGCCAGTTGCGGGTGAAGCTCGGGACGATGCGGCCGCCGATCAGCGCGATCAGCAGCACGACCACGGCGATGCCGGCGCGGATGGCGACGTCGGCACTCCCCTGGAAATGCGCATCGAGATGGAAGGCGATATTGCCCGCGAGCAGCAGCAGGACCAGCATCACCACGGCAAGATTGCGCCAGTTACGGCCGGCGATGATCTCGCGCGCGGCGGCCAGCGCGACCAGCAACAGGAAGCTGACATCGATCAGCATCGCCGGAAACCAGCCGGTTTCGGCGGAGAACGTCACGCCAAGCCGTCCTGCGATCCAGACCGCCACCAGCACCATCAACGGCGTGCCCCTGATCGGCAGCCGTCCGGTCCAGTTCGGGATCGCCGTGAACAGGAACCCGGTGATCACAGCCGGCAGGTAGCCGTAGAGCATCTCATGCACATGCCAGTCGCGCGGCGCGAAAGCCGAGGTCAGGGTGATCTCGCCATAGAAGGCCGGCAGCCAGACCAGGATCGCCAGGCCCGCATAGATCGACCCCAACAGGAAGAACGGCCGGAAGCCGTTCGAAAACAGCACCGGACCATCATAGGATTGCCGGGTGGGAACGGTCGTCATGGCTCTTCCTCGAGGGCTGGTGGGGCTGGTTTCCCCCTCATTTAGAGACCGGAGCGCGCGGCGTTGTTGCGCCAGAGCAAACTTTGGCTTGATCGGGCGGCCCAATCGCAGTCTAGATTCCTTTCAAGTCGCCGCCTTCGGAGGGAACATGGCCACTCTCGACCCTTCGCTGGTCGCCCATCTGCCGCTGTTTTCGGGCTTCGGCGCGGACCAACTCGGCGAAATCCTTCGTGAGGCCCGCTCGCTGCGTTTTGCGAAGAACAACGCGGTATTCGAGCAGGGCGAAGACGCCCATTCCTTCTTCGTGCTGCTGCACGGCCATGTCCGCGCCAGCAAGACCACGCCGGCCGGAGAGCAGGTCGTGGTGCGCTATGTCGCACCCGGCGAAACGTTTGGGGTGGCTACCGCGATCGGGCTGCAGCGCTACCCCGCCACCGCTACCGCCGTCGATGACAGCGTCGCGCTGGCGTGGCCGTCGACGGCGTGGCCGCGCCTGGTGGAGAAATTTCCGGCGCTGGCCGTCAACACCCTGCAGACCGTCGGCAACCGGCTGCAGGAATCCCACACCCGCGTGGTCGAAATGTCGACGCAGCAGGTCGAACAGCGCATCGCGCACGCGCTGCTGCGGCTCGCCAAGCAATCCGGGCGCAAGGTCGAACACGGCGTCGAGATCGACTTTCCGATCAGCCGGCAGGACATCGCCCAGATGACCGGCACCACGCTGCATACGGTGAGCCGCACGCTGTCGGGCTGGGAACAGCGCGGCCTGATCGAGAGCGGTCGCCAGCGCATCGTGCTGCGCGAGCCGCACAAGCTGTTGGTGCTGGCCGAGGAGACACCAGGCGAAAGCACCTCCCCGACCCGGCCGTGATGTCGGCGGGAACGCCGGCGCTACGCGGCCTCGTGCGCAGCGGTGAGCGCCCTGAAGAACGCCTCGCGGTCGACGCCGTGCTCGCGGCAGGCATCGTCGACGGTATGGAAGCACGCAATCGGGCAGCCGACGCAGCGCATCCTGAATTGGATAAACACGCGGATCGTTTCGGGCGAGCGCCTCATCACATCGTCGACGAGATCGTCAAATCGAATGGGCATGCGCGCCTCCGTCCCCCATCGAACGCTAACGCCGATGGCGCGGCCGTTCTTTGTGCCGGCACAAACTTGGGGAGCGTTTCGCCATTCCTCGTCATGGCCGGGCAAAAGCGCGAAGCGCGTCTTCGCGCTGAATGTCCCGGCCACCCACGTCCTTCTCGCGGCAGCACCGAAGATGTGGATGCCCGGGACAAGCCCGGGCATGACGACCATTTATGAAACGGGCTTTCCTACACCGCCCGGCTGTGCAGGTGCCTCGATCCATCGAGATGCGCGTCGAAGGCCGCCGCGACGCTGCGCACCAGAAAGCGGGTATCGTCCCCCAAAGCCAGCGAAGCGCCGTCGACCTCGACGATGCCGTCGCAGATCAGGTCCTGAAGCCGGGGCGACGACAGCAGCATTTGTTCCGGAATCGATCCGTGCCGCGCGCAGACCTCGCCGAGATCGACGCCGAATTCGCACATGATGCGTTCGATGATTTCGCCCCGCAGCCGGTCGTCGTCCGTCAGGGCATAGCCCTTGGCGGTCGCCAGCCGGCCGGCTGCGATGGCTTCCGAATAGGCCAGCGTATGAACCTCGTTCTGCACATAGCCCTGCGGCAGATGTCCGATCGCGCTGGCGCCGAAGCCGAGCAGGACGTCGCTGGCATCCGTGGTGTAGCCCTGAAAGTTCCGGTGCAGCCTGCCTTGGCGCAGCGCCACCGCCATCCCGTCGTCGGGAAGGGCAAAGTGATCCAGCCCGATCTGCACATATCCGGCTTCGATCAGCGCATTTGATATCGCATTGGACTGGTCGAGCCGCTCGCGGCTGTCGGGAAGCCACGCTTCGTTGATCATGCGCTGATGTTTCTTGAAGGAAGGGACGTGCGCGTAGCCGAACACCGAGAGGCGATCGGGGCGAAGCTCGACGCTTCGCCTGACGGTGTCGAGGCAGGAGGCGACGGTCTGGTGCGGCAAGCCGTAGATCAGATCGAAGCTGATGCCGGCGATGCCGGCGCGCCGCAGGCCGTTGGCCGCGGCGGCGGTCTCCTCGAAACTCTGCACCCGGTTGATGGCACGCTGAACGACGGGGTCGAAGCTTTGCACGCCGAGGCTCGCCCGGTTCACGCCGCCAAGCGCGAGCGCATCGATCATCGGCGCGCGAAGCGTGCGCGGGTCGATCTCGATCGCGATCTCGGCGGACGGAAGGACAAAGAAGGCGTGCCTGATCGATCCCATCAGGTCCGTAAAACTCTCCGGCGCCATGATGGTCGGCGTTCCCCCGCCGAAATGGATATGGTTGACCTTGAGGCGGCGGTCGATCTGTTTCGATACCAGGTCGATTTCGCAGCGAAGCGCCGATTCGTAGACGGCGATGGGCTCGTCGCGGTGAGCGACCGAAGTGTGGCAACCGCAATACCAGCACATCGACCGGCAAAACGGAACGTGCAGATAGAGCGACGCGCTGACGCGCGTCGGAATGGTCCTCAGCCATTCGGCATAGGTGTCACGGCCGATGGCGGTCGAAAAATGCGGCGCGGTCGGATAGCTCGTATAGCGGGGCAGCCGCTCCTGCCCGTAGCACGCCGCAAGATCCTGCTTCATCTCTTCACCTGTGCGCGCTCCGCATGAATCACACCGCTATCGGGCGCTACGCCGCACCCCAAGTGATCGGTTCCTTAGAGCAAACCAAAACGCGCCGCCTTGCGCTGGCTCAAACCGCCGCATCTAAAATGCGGCCGCGTGAAAAAAAATCGTAAATAGCGAATGAAGATTTGCGCTCGCGCAAAGTGCGGCGGCCGGTTTCGCGCCATCTTGAGTCATGGAGCGACAAATTGGAGCCGATGCGATGAGCTTGTTCCTGCTGGATGCCGTTCTCTGGGTTTTCGGAATTCGCGGCCACATCCCGCAACAGGACGGGTTTCCGGTCGGCCGAAGCGGACCGTCATTCGCGGCCAATACAGCCACGCTGATGCGGGTTTTGGCCGCCGCCGTCGTTTCAATCGGATTCCTGTCGCTGGCGCTGTGGGCGGCGGTCTGGCTCGCCGTCAAGCTGCTCTAGGCCTCGCGGCCTGCACGGCAGTTTACGCAAAATCCCGGAAATCGAAAGCGACGTAGCTCTGTTGCCCCGGCGGTATCAGTTCGGCCGCCGCAAGAGCGGCCGTCGTCACTTATGAGATGACCTACGTAATGTTACGGAGGTCCCGCAAAGCACCGGAACCTTGTTGCAGCACAAACAGCCTGGACGCGGATGGGCCCAAAATGCCGGCCATCGATCAAGGCATCCAGATGAAGGAACGATCCGATGTTGACCCGCAGAGCCGCCATGTTCAGCGCCGCCGCCGCAGCCCTCCTGTTGGCGACCCCCGTCCTCGCCGATACGCTCGATCTGCCGCGGCAGAAGATCGATCTGGTGGCGCCGCCATTCGTGCATGCACACGAACAGGCCACTAAAGAGGGTCCCAAGATCATGGAGTTCAGACTCGTGATCGAGGAGAAGAAAGTCGTCATCGACGATCAGGGCACCACGTTTCAGGCCATGACGTTCAACGGCTCCATGCCGGGCCCGCTGATGGTGGTCCATGAGGGCGATTACGTCGAAGTGACGCTGGTCAATCCCGCCACCAATCAGATGCCGCACAATATCGACTTCCATTCCGCGACCGGCGGGCTCGGCGGCGGCGCGCTGACGCTGGTCAATCCGGGCGAGCAGGTCGTGCTGCGCTGGAAAGCCACCCGCACTGGCACGTTCGTTTATCACTGCGCGCCGGGCGGCCCGATGATCCCCTGGCATGTCGTCTCCGGCATGAACGGCGCCGTGATGGTGCTGCCGCGAGACGGGCTCAATGACGGCAAGGGACATCCGCTGCACTACGACAAGCTCGTCTATATCGGCGAGCAGGACATCTACATTCCGAAGGACGCGAACGGCAAGTTCAAATCCTACGATTCTCCCGCCAAGGCCTACACCGACACTATCGAAGCGATGCGCAAACTGACGCCGACCCATGTCGTGTTCAACGGCAAGGTCGGCGCGCTGACCGGCAAGAATGCGCTGACCGCCAATGTCGGGGAAACCGTGCTGATCGTTCACGCGCAGGCCAATCGCGACAGCCGGCCGCATCTGATCGGCGGCCATGGCGACTATGTCTGGGAGACCGGAAAATTCTCCAACCCGCCGGAAACAGGCCTCGAGACCTGGTTCATCCGCGGCGGTTCGGCGGGTGCCGCGCTCTACACCTTCCAGCAGCCCGGCATCTACGCCTATGTCACGCACAATCTGATCGAGGCCGCGATACTCGGCGCCACCGCGCATTTCAAGGTCGAGGGCAAGTGGAACGATGACTTGATGATGCAGGTGAAAGCGCCGGCGAAAATCACCGCGGCGACCACCAACTGACCCGGCATTGGGTGCCGGCGCGAGCCGGCACCCTCGCCTTTCGAACCGAGCCGGAGACGGCCATGCTGATCGCCTTCAAGCTCAAGCTCGCGCTCGCCTGCGCCGTCGGCCTTGCCGGTCCGCTGGCGGTCGCGCCAATGATTTCCAGCGCCGGCTCGCCCGATCCGGCCATGCGCGACCGGCAGGCGATCGTTGAACTGCAGCCCGGCGCGCTGTCCTATCGCGCCGCCGGCGATTTCACCCGCACCGGTAGGCAGGCGGAAGCACCGCTGGTTTCGATTCGCCTCGATCGGCCGCTGTCGATCATGCTGCATCAGGTCGGCGCCGCCGACTACCAGGACTGCGTCGATGACGGCGCCTGCCGCGCGCTCGACCGCAACGTCGAAATCGCGATAAATCGCCCCGCCGTGCAGGTGAGCTGGCACGATGCCGATGCTTACGCCGGCTGGCTATCACGCAAGACCGGCGATCATTATCGTCTGCCGAGCGACGAGGAATGGGCCTTTGCCGCCGGCAGTAGGTTCGGCGATGATGCCCTGCCGGTCGACGACAACGACCCGTCGAAACGCTGGATCAGCCGTTACGAGCGCGAATCCGACAGCGACGCCGGCGACAACGAAGCCCACGCCTTCGGCAGCTTCGGCGCCAACGAGAACGGCCTGCTCGATCTCTCGGGCAACGTCTGGGAGTGGACCTCCACCTGCTTCGTGCGCACCGCGCGGGGCGATGCAGGCAGCACAATTTCCAGGAACGCCAATTGCGGCGTCCGCGTCGCCGAGGGCCGCCACCGCGCCTATGTCACCGATTTCATCCGCGATGCCCGCGCCGGCGGCTGCGCGGCTGGCGTGCCGCCGAACAACCTCGGGTTTCGGCTGGTGCGCGAACGGCCGTCATGGATGACCCGTCTCTCAACGGGCCTCAGCAAAGCGTTGGCTAGCGCGCGGTCGTAAGTCGGCAAAACTCACTTCGCCGCCGACGGTTGCGGCAGAAAATCGCCGATCGACTCAAGGAACATGTCGGGGGACTGCAGCTGCGGGACGTGGGCACAGCCGGCAATGATCTTCAGCCGCGCATCCGGCAGCAGGGCCGCCAGTTCGCGCGACATCGGCGGCGGCGTCGCCTCGTCATGCTCGCCGACCAGCACCAGCACCGGCACCCCGACCTTGTCGAGTTCGGGCCGCAGATCGAGCCCGGCGAGCGCCAGGCAGGCCGCCTCGATCACTTCGGGATCGCTGCGCAGGAACGCCGCGCGGCGATTCCGCATCAGATCGGGATGTTTTTCCTGGAATTCCGGCGCGAACAGCCGGCGCATCGCGACATCGGTGATAGCGGCCAGTCCCTTGGACCTGGATGCCGCCGCCATGTTGCGGAAGGCTTGGCGGCCCTCCTCCGAAAACGCCGCGCCACAGTCAGCAAGAATGAGCCGGCTGGCGATGCCGGGATGGCGAATGGCCATCTGCAGCGCGACGAAGCCGCCATAGCCGTTGCCGAGCACGATGCTCTCGCCACTGCCGGCTTCCTTCACCGCCTCCGCCATGCGGTCGGCGACATCGGCGAGACCGCCGCCGACGCCTTTTGACCCGCCGAAGCCGGGCAATTCGGGAACGATCACCCGGAACGACAGCGAAAGCTTCGGGACGACGGCGTCGAAACTGGCGCGGTCCGACAGCAGCGAATGAAACAGGAAAAGCGCCGGCGCAGCCTTTTGACCGGACTCGGCCGCATTGACCGTTCCCTCAGCGAAAAGTCGATCCATGCCTGTCTCTCTGGTGCGGTTGCAAAGCGCCCGCCTTGGCAGCGGGCTCGGATGGCCTCCTCTTGATAAATCAAAATTCAGACTTTTCAAGCCTTTGTCACTTGACGTGATATTTCACGGCTGCAACATTGGAGCATCGATCCAAGGAAAATTTCGATGCTTTTGCGCGATAATGTCTACGAAAGCCTGCGGACTGATATTCTGACCTGCCGGTTGGCGCCGGGAGATGATATGCGCGAGCAGGAGCTCGCCGAGCGCTATGCCGTCAGCCGCCAGCCGGTGCGCGAAGCCTTGCTGCGGCTGGAGCGCGAGCATCTCGTCACCGTGCAGCCGCGCCAGGGCTATCGCGTCAATCCGATCTCGCTTTCCGACGCCCGCGACCTCCTTCGGTTCCGCTTCGCGCTGGAGCCGGCCTGCGTCGCCGAGGCGATCGAGCATGCGAACGACGATGTGTTGAAGCCGCTCGACGAGTTCAGGCGCTTCGCCGGCAATCACGAGGACTTCATCGCCTATAACCGCGCCTTCCATTCGGCCTTGGCACACGCTTCCGGCAACCGCCGCATGGCCGCGGCGCTGTGCGACCTGATCGGCCAGGCCGACCGGCTGGTGCGCGTCAGCGTCGCCAATGTGAAGGGGCACGATCCGGCGCGGCTGGTCGCAGAGCATGTCGCCCTGATCGAGGCGATGCAGCGCCGCGACGGACGAGCCGCCTCCCGCATCATCAAGGCCCATATCGGCCAGACTGAAAAGCGCGTGTTGCCTGCGCTGAAGCGCAACGCCGTGATCGTCGAAGCGTGATCCGCTTCCGATCATGATCGAAAGGAGAGAACCATGAACGTTTCCGCCAAACCATCCACCGCCGAGGTCGAAATCCACGGCAATTTCGTCGACGGCCGCGAAATCGAGGCAGGTCACGGCGAGATGCTCGACGTCCGCAATCCCGCCACCGGCGACGTGATCGCGCGGATTCCGAATTCGACTGTTGAGGATATCGATCGTGCCATGAAAAGCGCGCGGGCCGCGTTCGAGGGCAAGGCCTGGGGTGGCATGGACATTCGTTCGCGGGCGCGGCTGGTCAACCGGCTGGCGGATGCGTTCGAGGCCAACCTTGAATCCCTGTACCGGATGGAGACCTTGAACAACGGCCGGCCGCTCAACGAGACCCGCGCCCAGCTCTCGCGGCTGCCGGACTTCTTCCGGTATTTTGCAGGCCTTGCTCTGGCGCGCCGCGATTCCGTGATCCCGGTCGAGGGCTCCTATTTGAACTACACCCTGCGCACGCCGATCGGCATCGTCGCCAATTGCACGCCGTTCAATCATCCACTGATGATCATGTGCAAATCGCTCGCGGCCGTCTTGGCGAGCGGTTGCGTCACGGTGGTAAAACCATCGGAATATACGCCGCTGACGACCTTGCGGCTGGCGCAGATTTTCAGCGAGGCGGGACTGCCGCCCGGCGTTTTCAACGTCGTGCTCGGTCTCGGCGCGAGCGCCGGCCGGATGCTCGCCGAGCATGGCGATATCAACAAGCTGGTGCTGACCGGCGGCACCGAAGCCGGCCGCATCGCCGGCGCAGCGGCTTCAAAAGTGTTCGCGCACCAGACCATGGAACTCGGCGGCAAGACGCCGGTGATGGTGTTCGACGATTTCAATGTCGACCAGGCCGTCAACTACGCGGCGTTCGGTGCCTTCATCGGCGCGGGACAAACCTGCGTCTGCGCCTCGCGCCACATCGTGCAGGCCGGGGTCTATGACGAGTTCGTCGAGAAGCTGAAAGCGAAGACGCAGAGCATCCGCATCGGCGATCCCTTCGATCCCTCAACGCAACTCGGGCCCGTGATCTCGGCCCGGCAGCGCGACCGCGTGCTGTCCTATTGCCAGTTCGGCCGCGACGACGGCGCGCGGCTGGTCACGGGCGGCGCCGCCGCCAAAATTCCCGGTCACGAGAACGGCTATTTCGTGCAGCCGACGGTGTTCTCGGACGTGAAGTCCGACATGCGCATCTTCCAGGAGGAAGTGTTCGGCCCCTTCACCTCGGTGACGCCGTTCAAGGACGAGGCGGACGCGCTGCGCCTCGCCAATGATTCGCCGTTTGGCCTCGCAGCCGCGATCCGGACCCGCGACGTCGCCCGCGCGCATCGGCTCGCCGCAGGCGTCAAGGCCGGCATCGTCTGGATCAACGACCATCACCGGCTCGACCCGGCCTCGCCCTGGGGCGGCGTCGACGATTCCGGGGTGGGGCGCGAATTCGGCACCGAAAGTTTCGACGACCATTTCAACGTCAAGAGCGTGATGGTCGCCACCCACGATCAGCCGTTCGACTGGTACCGCGACACGGCAACCCAGCGACGCCTGAACTAACGCGAACAGGACGCGACTGCCTCAGACCAAACAAACCGGCAGCCGCGCCAACAAACAGAAATCCAAGGGGGGAATTCAATGGCTACCGCAGTAAACGCCGGCGCACGTCTCGACCGGCTCCCGATCTCGTCGTTTCACTACCGGGTATTCTGGCTGGTCGGCGCCGGCATGTTCTTCGACGGCTACGATCTCTACGTCGCCGGCGGCGTACTGGCGGCCGCGGTCCAGAGCAAGTTCTCGACCATTCCGCAAAACCTGCAATTCATCTCGCTGACCTTCGTCGGCATGACGCTGGGGGCGCTGATCACCGGCTTTGTCGGCGACAAGTTCGGGCGGCGGTTCACCTATCAGATCAATCTCTTGATTTTCGGGCTGGCGTCGCTGGCTGCCGCCTTCGCGCAGGATATCAACCAGCTGATCGCCTGCCGCTTCGTGCAGGGGCTGGGCCTCGGTGCCGAAATCGTCGTCGGTTATTCGACCCTGACGGAATTCGTGCCGCCGAAGACACGCGGGCGCTGGCTGTCGATGATGGTGTTCATCGTGGTCGCCGGCTTCCCGATGACCGCGCTACTCGGCTATCTCATCATCCCCGCCTTCGGATGGCGTCCGATGTTCATCATTGCCGGCATCGGCTCGCTGATCGTGTGGTACCTGCGCAAGAACCTTCCGGAATCGCCGCGCTGGCTTGAATCGCAGGGCCGCACCGAGGAAGCCGAAGCGCTGATGCAGGCGATCGAAAAGGAATCTTCCGACGGCAAGCCGCTGCCGCCGGTGGTAGTGCCGGCACCGGTCGCCCAAGTCAGCGCATCCGACATGCTGAAGCCGCCGCTCCTGCAGCGCATGCTCGTCGGCTCCTGGGTGCTGATCACGATCAATACGCTGATCTTCGGCTTCGTGCTGTTCCTGCCGCAGTTCTTCCTGCGCCAGGGGCTGACCATCACCAATTCGCTGGCCTACACGCTGGTGCTGTCGATCGCATCGCTGTTCGGCTGCGCGCTCGGCGCCTATCTGTCCGACGCGGTCGGGCGGCGCTGGAGTATCATCGGCGCGTCGGTGGTGACCATCGTCGCCGGCTACATCTATGCCCGCTTCGACGCGGCCTCCGATCCGGCGATCGTGCTAAGCGTGGGATTCGTGCTGATCGTCGCGATCTATGTGCAGACCGCAATCCTGTTCGGCGTCTATACGCCGGAACTGTTCCCGACCGAGATCCGCTTGCGCGCCAACGGCATCTGCAACACGCTCGGACGCGGCGCGACCGTAGTCTCGCCCTTCATCGTCGGATGGTTGATGACATCCTACAAGCTGCCGGGCGTGCTCTGGCTGATGATCGGGCTCGTGATTGTCCAGATCGTGGTGGTGTGGGCCTGGGGCGTCGAGCCGCGCAACCGTGGGCTGGAGGAGGTTGCGACCGCCAAGGCGTGATCGGCGCCGACACCCCGCACCATCTGGTGCGGACCTTCCATCGGTGCAAGAAAATCGTCATGCCCGGGCTTGTCCCGGCCATGACGACGGTAGGAAATCAGTTCACACGTTCTTCAGCGCCACGCGAAACTCGGCTTCGGTCTTCGACTTCACCTCGTCGAGCGTGACGCCGTCAGCGAGCTCGATCAGCGCCATGCCGTCCTTGCCGTGCTTGTCGATGGTGAAGACCGCAAGATCGGTCACCACCATGTCTACCACGCGCTCGCCGGTCAGCGGCAGGTTGCACTGCTTCAACAGCTTCGCGCCGTCCTTGGCGGAATGCTCCATCACCACCACGACGCGCTTGACGCCGGCGACGAGGTCCATCGCGCCGCCCATGCCCTTGACCATCTTGCCGGGGATCATCCAGTTGGCGAGGTCGCCGTTCTGCGCCACCTGCATTGCGCCGAGAATCGACAGATCAATATGCCCGCCGCGCACCATGCCGAAGGAATCGGCCGAGGAAAAATAGCTGGTCGAGGGCAGTTCGGTGACGGTCTGTTTGCCGGCGTTGATCAAATCGGGGTCTTCCTCGCCCTCATAGGGAAACGGCCCCATGCCGAGCATGCCGTTCTCGCTCTGGAGCACGACGTCGACGCCGTCGGGGATGAAGTTCGAAACCAGCGTCGGGATGCCGATGCCGAGATTGACGTAAAACCCGTCGCGCAGCTCCTTCGCGGCGCGCGCCGCCATTTGTTCGCGGGTCCAGGCCATCAGACTTCCTCCCCAGCGGCGGCGGCCGCCTCGCGTTTGCGCGTAGTGCGTTGCTCGATGCGTTTGTTGCCGGTTCCGACCTGGACGATGCGCTTGACGAAAATGCCGGGCGTGTGGATCTGGTCGGGATCGATCTGGCCGGCGGGCAAGAGGTGCTCGACCTCGGCCACGGTGATTTTCGCGGCCGTGGCCATCATCGGGTTAAAATTGCGCGCGGTCTTGCGGTAGACGAGGTTGCCGGCGGTGTCGCCCTTCCAGGCGTGGACGATGGCAAGGTCGCCGAACAGCCCGCGTTCCATCAGATATTTCTCGCCGTCGAATTCCTTCACTTCCTTGCCCTCGGCGATCAGGGTGCCGACGCCGGTCTTGGTGTAGAACGCCGGAATTCCGGCGCCGCCGGCGCGGATGCGCTCGGCCAGCGTGCCCTGCGGGGCGAACTCCAGTTCCAGCTCGCCGGCGAGGAATTGCTGGGCGAACAGCTTGTTCTCGCCGACATAGGACGAGATCATCTTCTTGATCTGCCGCGTCTCCAAAAGCCGGCTCAGTCCGATGCCGTCGACGCCGGCATTGTTGGAGACCACGGTGAGATTCTTGACGCCGGAGTCGCGGATCGCGTCCGACAGGGTCTCGGCGATCCCGCAAAGACCGAATCCGCCGGACATGATCATCATGCCGTCCCTCAAGAGCCCTTCGAGTGCCGATTTGGCGTCGGGATAGACCTTGTTCATGAAATGCGACCTGGATGGAGGACAAGGCGCTGACGGCCTTAAACGAATGGGGGATTATTAGGCGAAATCTTCGCAATGCGTCAATGACGGGCCATTTGGGCTTTCGGACCGGCTCGGATCGCCAGAACCGCCGTCAAACGGTCTTGAGGACGGTGTTCAACGCCGCCCCGAAGACGGCCTTGAAAGGGTCAAGAAAACCCATCAAGTTGCCGAACTTGGCATGGCAATCCAAGTCGGCTTTTGCCGACTTGGATAGTTTGCTTTGCCGAACCCGGGTAAACCCGAGTTCGGGGGCACCCTGCCGCCGCCCCTTTTTTCAACCGCAACCTGACATCGACCCGGTTACGGTTCAACCAAACTTGGTTTAAGCAGAACCGGATATGTCATTGACGATGGCCCAAGGAATGAAGCGCCTGGGGACGCCGATCGCGGCGTTGCTCGGGGTAGCGCTGATCGGCCTGGTCGCGACGTCCTGGTTTCTAAACCGGGATGCCCTGCGCGAGGCGGTCGAGGCGCAGATCCGGGCCGTGACCGGCCTCGATCTGGTGGTCCATGGTTCCATCGACGTCTCGGTGTTTCCGGCAAGCTACGTCTCCTTTCATGATGTCGGGCTGAAGGGCGCCGCGGCCGCCGACCCCGCGCTCTCGGTCGACGTGCTCACGGCCAATTTGCGCCTGCTGCCGCTGCTCCTGCAGCGGTTCGAGATCGCCGATGTCATGATGCTGCGTCCGCATATCCGCGTGGTCCGCACGCCCGACGGCGAGAGCAACTGGACCCCGTTCATCGACACCATTGCCCGCACCATGAAGCCCGGCGCCGACAACCCGGTGTCGTTCTCCGAAATCCGGATCCAGGACGGCGTGCTCAGTTATAATGACGCCGCCAATCATGTGTCCGAAAAACTCGACGATATCGACCTTTCGCTGGCGTGGCCGTCGATCTCGCGGTCGTTCGCCGCGACCGGGCAATTCGACTGGCGCGGCGAGCGCGTCGACGGCGCGATCTCGGCCAGCGACTTCCTCGCCGCTCTGTCGGGAGACCGTTCCGGCCTCAAGGCCCGGCTTTCCAGCGCGCCCCTGAAGGTGGCGTTCGACGGCAGCGTCGCCGACCGCACCAGCATGATGATGGAAGGCACGCTGACCATCGACAGCCCGTCCCTGCGCAGCGCCATGGGCTGGATGGGCGGCGCGCCTCCCGGCACCGGCGGTTTCGGCCGCTTCGCGCTGAAGGCGCGCGCCAATGTGGTGGGACCCTCGATCGCCCTCACCAACGTCAACGTCGAACTCGACGGCAACGTCGCCGAGGGCGTCATGACCTACGCCAATAACGGCCGCCAGACGCTGCAGGCGACGCTGGCGGCCGGCAACCTCGACTTCACGCCGTACATCTCCACCTTCCGCCTGCTCGCCAGCGGCGCGCGCGACTGGAACCGGCAGGCATTCGATCTCGCCGCGCTGTCTTCGACCGACCTCGACATGCGCCTGTCGGCGGCGCGGGTGACGATCGGCCCGACACGACTCGGCCGCACCGCGTTCGGCGCCAATCTGCGCGGCGGCGCGCTGGCGCTCTCTGTCGGCGAGGCGCAGGTTTATGGCGGCATCGCCAGGGGCTCGTTCGGCATCGCGCGGTCGGATGCGATCGCCGACGTCAAGGCGCAGTTCCAGTTCACCGACGTCGATCTGCAGGCCTGCGCCAGCGAATTGTTCGGAGTGACGAAACTGTCGGGCCGCGGCAATCTCAACGTCTCGCTGGTGGCCTCGGGCTCGAGCCCGTTCGGGCTGGCGTCATCGCTCGACGGCACCGCGTCCCTGACCGGTCATGACGGCGCGATCTCCGGCTTCAATGTCGAACAACTCCTGAAGCGGCTGGAGCGCAGGCCGTTGTCCGGCGGCGGCAATTTCCGCTCCGGCTCGACGCCCTACGACAAGCTGACCATCGCGGTGAAGTTCGCCGACGGCATCGCCACCGCCGAGGATATCCGCGTCGAAGGCCCGGCCGCGCACCTCACCTTGACCGGCACCGCCTCGGTGCCGACACGCGAATACGACATGAAAGGCGTGGCCAGCCTGAATGCGCCCCCGGGCGGCGCGCCCGGCTTCGAACTGCCGTTCGTGGTGCAGGGGCCGTGGGACGATCCCCTGATCTTTCCCGATCCGGAAAGCCTGATCCGCCGCTCGCCGGCGTCGGCGCCTTTGCTCGACGCGGTCAAGGACCGCAAGACCCGCGATGCCGTGAAGTCGGTGCTGGAGCGGTTGACGGGCGGCGGCGCGAAACCGGCGACGCCGGATGCGGCCGCGGCGGCGCCGCCGAATGCTCCGGCGGCGGGGGACGGCAAAACGAACTGAGGTTCCGTTCTGCGAATGCGCGACGGTCACGGGCGGCTCGCTTGGCGGGCTCTGTTTGAGATTGCCGCAGCCCGATGTCGCTTCAGCGCTCCGCCGCCTTTTTGACGCTGTTCCACCTTAAGGCAGCTTGGGATGATGGGTTGGCAACGCCGGCATTCGATCGACATGCCGCGCGCGGTTCGAGGGACAATAGCGGCATGCGGACAGCGTCGGAACGTGCGTTGCTGCGGAAACCCTGGTTTCGTCTTCTCGCCCTTGGGGCCGTCTCGCTGCTGATCGGCGGCGCCGCACGCGCCCAGAATCTCGACCAGGGCAAATCGCCCGCCAAGCTTTTTGCCGATGGTTGCGCGACATGCCATCACAGTGCACGCGGTCTCACCAAGGGCCGCTTTCGGCTGACGCTCTTCATGTTCCTGCAGGACCATTACGCGACCAATTCCAGTTCGGCCTGGGCGCTCTCCTCCTATCTGGAATCAGTTGATAGCGCACGGCACGGCCGGTCGCGGGACGCCGCGGCGAAGCCATCGGCTACCGCGACCCGCTCATCGCGGTCGGTGATTCGTCCGCCCGGGTCGGTGCCGGCCCGTTAACCTGGCGACGCACGTGACCGAAGCGTCGCGGATGCGGTTGACGATGGGGTTTTCCGGCCCTCAAAGCACTTTCGCCCTGACGAACAGCGTGCGCACCGCGTTGGTCGCCGGCACGGTCAGCATCGCATCCTCGGCGGCGCCCTGGAGCCGGTTGACGGCGTCGGCATGCAACGAGCGGAATTCCATCCATTCGATCGAACTGAGATTGGTCAGGAACCGATAGGCCTCGCCGACGGTCGCGATCGATACGGCTTTGCCATTCAGCTTGATCTTGAACGTCGTTCGCAGCGGCGTTTCGCAGATGGACGCATCGCTCATGACGACGTGTTGGAGTGCTGAGCGGCCAGTGTGGCACCGCTCAGGCTCGGGACGACGACAAGACGATTGAACTGTCCGTCGTTGAAGGCCTTGAGGAATCGATCGTAGTCCCTGATCGAGACGCAGCCGTTCGAATCGCCATCGGGGCCGAGCATGTAGCTGTGCGTGAGCAGCCCGGAACGCCCGTTGGTGCTGCTGCCCTCGGTGGGAAGCATGCGCAGCGCTTGCACGCCATGAAACAGATGTTCGCGCGGCTTCAACTCATAGATGGCCGGCGGCGTCGCGCCGGCCATCCGCACGCTGACATGCTCGGGATCGTCCCTCAGACTGCCCATTCCCGAATGCGCCTCCAGGCTCAAGCCGCCCGGCAGGTAAACCGCATGCGCCGAGATGTCGTAAACCGCGGTGAGACTGTCGTAGCCGAGAGCCGCCAGATCCGGTCCCTGATGAAACAGCCCGCCGTCCGGCGCGAGCGAGGCCAGCTTGACGTTGCCCGGCAGCAGGTCGGACAGTTTTTGCAGGAGCGTGCGATCGTCCGACCTGGGCGCGTTGTCGGCCTGCGCCGGGACCGATCCGGCCCGCGAATCCAGGTCCGCCATGACGGGACGGGCCCTTGGCAAGGGAATGCCGGCCATAGCCGACGGCTTGCTCTCATCGACCTTGTTTTCGTCGGCCTTGTTTTCCTCAGCCCTGCTTTCGCCGGGCCTGCTCTCGTCGACCCTGCCCTTGTCGAGGCTGGCCTGATCGACAAAGCCGGTACGCCAGTCCGGGGACATCAACTGTCGGGCAAGCGTGTCCCTGGCGAGGCGGACCTTGAATTCGGCGGCGGGCGAGCCCGACGTCGAGAGCGGAGAAAAACGTTCGTTGAAGGAGATCGGATCCGGGCCGCGTGGCAAAGCCGCCGACGCGAGCGCCGTGGTTTGATCGGAATCGGAAATCCAGGCAGCCGCGCCGAGTGCCAGAGCGACGGCGGCAAGAACCAGCGCAGCCGTGTCGGACCGCCTCATGCGGCGGCGCGGCAACAGCCCCTCAGCTATCGCGGCATCGAAAGCCATCAAATCCCCAAAGCCAATACCCCCGATTTCACCCCGTGGGTCAGCCCCCCGCGAGGATTCGTCGACCGGCCAGACGCAATATGAGAGCTAAAAGTGCGGCATAATCGAGACAAGCTCAAGGGGGCGAAGCCGAATTCAAGCCGACCCGGTTGGCTGGGTGTCGGTTGTGGGGTCTTCCAAACCGTCCTCGCCGGCCGGAACGGGCCGGCCATCCAATCCCAGGCGCCCGCCGCACACGCATTTTTGTCGCGACTGCCTGCGATTCCGTGACAGAATTGCTACAGTTCAATGTCGGGTCGGTTACACGCGGAGCGATCCATGAGTTTGGAATGGCGGGCGCGGTCAAATACCCTCGCCTGGTCAAATCCCCTGGCCTGGTGGTGGGCTATGCTGACCCTGGTCAGCGGCGCGAACATCGCGTTCTGGTTGGTGCTGTACCGCCAGCTCCACGAACAGCCGGCCAGCAGCACGTCCGGCATCGAGCTCATGCTCCTGCTCTGTGCGGCCTATGTCTTTGGCTGCGCCTTCAGGTCGTTTCTGCCGCGCGCGGATGTTCAGCGGATCTGCCTGTTCGACCATTGGCTGTCGAGCGTCGTGGTCGGCCGGTCGGTGGCGACCGTGGCCGAGATCTGCTTCGCGGCGCAATGGGCGATCATCCTGCACCAGCTGGGCAAGATGACGGGGGCGGACACCACCTTGAACGCCGCCTGGGTGATCGTGCCGTTGATCCTCATCGCGGAATGCTTCTCATGGTATGCGGTGCTGACCACCCACTATCTGGGCAATGCCATCGAAAATTCGATATGGGCGGTTGCCTTCCTCATCGTCGGGGTTGGCCTTTGCCGGCTGCTGCCGGAGTTCGACGGCGAGGCTCGCGTGGTGCTCGTCGTCGCGATAACAGGGATTGTCGGCTATCTGGCGTTTCTCATGACGGTCGACGTGCCGATGTATTTGAGCCGATGGCGGGCCGGGGTCGCCGAGGGCGGCAAGCGTCTGCGACTCCTCGAGGGTCTGCGTGACGTGAGCACGCGCTGGGTCGTGACGCACGACCTTGCCGAGTGGAAAGATGAGATTGTCTGGATGTCTCTCTATTTCAGTGCGGCGGTCTGGGCGAGCCTCGCCTTGTGCGTTTGCTATTCGCTCGAGGATCAAGTCCCGCGCGACCAATCCACGTTGCCCGGCTCGAAAATGGCCACACGCTTCCGGGCGCCAACACCCTGCTGCGCTAGGCCGGGATAACCGGCGACAGATTTGACGAGCGGCCCGCTGGCGGCCCGAGACGCATCACCCGTGGGGAGGCGCTGGCGCGCAACGACGCGGGAGGGCCGGCATTCTCCCTAAGGCCGGGTTCCCGAAGCGTCCTTGCCGCAAGCGGCCCCAACCTCTCCATCGTACCGCCTTGCTTTGGTCAAACCGGGGTGAAGTCTGGGGCCGGAGTGACGTTCGTCTCACGGAAATCCGCCGGCCGCGTCGCGATGCCGTGACGTTGGACTGAGTAGGGAGCCACCCCATGCCGATCGCGCTGAACCCGAAACCAACCGATGATCCGCACGATGTCCTCGTGGTCGCGCCCGGTGTGGCCGTGATGGTCCCGACCGATGAAGAGCTTTCGAAGCTGGCGCGCAGCCTGCGCCATCCTCCCTATCCCCAAGCCCCCACCGAGGCCGACCTTCCCCTGGCCGCGACCGTTCCGCCGGTCGATACGACGTTTCGCCCCACCGCTGTCGGCGATGTGAGGGTCCCGGGCCAGCCGCTGACGACGGGCGGAAAGGCGGCACGCGCCCTCGCGGCCGCGTTGGTGGTGGCAGCGTGCACGGGCGGCGCTTCGATCGTCTGGCAGTCCTACGGCGACGCGGCCGTGGCCATGGTCGCGCGGTGGGCGCCGCAGCGCGTCCTAGCATTGCTGCCGCTGGAAAAACCTGCGCAGGACGCGCAACAGCCGGCCCCGCCTGCCGTCGAGGCAACCGCTGCGAACGCAGAGCCTGCGCCAGCAGACGTTGCCGCAGAGAACACCGCGGAAGGCGTCGCAGCGGCTGCCGCCGCGTCGGCCGAAACGGCGCCGTCGCTCGGTTCGATGGCGAACGAGCTCGCAAGCGCGCGGCAGGAGATCGAACAGCTCAAGGCCACCATCGAGCAGCTCAAGGCCGGCCAGCAGCAAATGTCACGCGACATGGCCAAGGCTTCCGACGCGAGGGTTTCGGAGGCCAAGGTTTCGGAGGCCAAGGTTTCGCCAGAAGTCAGGGCGTCCGAGGCTAGGATGTCGGAGGGCAGACCCTCCGAACTGCGACCGAAAACGCCGGCGCATCCGCCGCGGACGGCCGCCGTGCGGGCGCGCAAGCCGAGGCCGCCGCCTCCGCTCCAGCAGGCAGCGACGGCTCCCGTGTTGCCGCAAGCCGCCCCACTTTACGTGCCGCGGCAAGTCGCGCCGCCACCGCAAACCATGGGCGAGACGCTGACCGATCCGGAACTCGCATCGGTACCGCGGCCGCCAATGCCCGTGCGCTAGAACCGGTTCGCCTTTCCGTTCGCTGCGATCGCATCGATCCCTCGCCGAAAGCGATAAGGCATAGCTGCACGGTCAAACGGTCATGATCGGATCACGGTCATCTTGAAGGGACCGGCATTGGCGGCGGCATGCGCGACGGCATCGTTGGCATGGTCGAGATCGAAGGTCACGATCTCGTAACCGTCCAGCCTCAACAGTCCGGATCGGATCAGCCCGACCAGACGGATGGCCGCTTCCGGCGGATACATCCACGCGCCGTGGATCGAGATGCAGCTTCGCATGATCCAGGGATAGGGCAATTCCAGTCCGCTTCCTCCCAGCATGCCGACGCCGCCCATCAGCACCACCCGGCCGTAAGGCCGCACAGTCATCAGCGCCGCACGCACCGTGGTGGTCGAGACCGACGGCGGCATGATATCGAGCACGCAATCGATCGGACCCGATGCTGCCTGCTTCATCCGCTCACGGTCATCGTCCTCGTTGCCGCCGAGTTTCACGGTTCGCACCCGGTCGCCGAAACGGCGCGTCAGTTCCTGCAAAACCGTTTCATTGCGGCCGGGTGCGACGACGCAGGCCGCGCCCATGGCTAGCGCGACCGCCACGGCCGCGCTGCCGAAATTGCCGGTGGCGCCGGAGACCAATACGGTTTCCCCGGGTTGCAGTTTCGCCGCGAGGAAACCGCCATAGGGCACCAGCAGCGTGCCGAGCTTGCACCATGAAGCGGCGTCCGCCTCGTCGATCGCGCCGATCCGTTTGACGTTCTCGGTGGGAACGCGCATCTGCTCGGCCCATGAACCGTCGCGGAAATGCTTTTGTAGCCGCAGGCCGCCTGCGTCGCGGGCACTCCAGCCCTGCAGCGTGATGTCGGGCGACAGCACGTCGTCGCGCGAACGCACGGTGGGATCGCAATAGACCCAGTCGCCCTTGACGAGATGCGTCGCGTCGGGTCCGAACTCGCGCACCCGCCCGATCGCGCCGGCGCCCGGCACCACCGGCAGGTCCAGGAGATATTTGCGTTCGCCGCTGAAGACCTCATGGGCATAGGACAGGACGCCCCTCGCCACGACGTCGACGATGACTTCGCCGGTGCCCAGCACCGGGTCGGGTACGGTCTCGATCGTCAGCGGCGATCCGAACGTCTTCAGTACAGCAGCCTTCATGGTTATTCTTCTCCGTTGCGAAGGATGGCCATTCTGGGGAGACTTCCCCAATGCAAGAAGGCCTGGTATTATCCTAGTACTGTAGAATCCCCGTTTGGCCGAGAGAGAGAGAGAGAGAGAGAGAGAGAGAGAGATGGCGGATCCGCGGCGCAGTGAATTCGGCGACTTCCTGAGGTCGCGCCGCGAGAAGCTGACGCCCAAGGCGGTGGGGCTTCCGATCGGGCGCAGGCGCCGGACCGCGGGCCTGCGGCGCGAGGAAGTGGCCCAACTGGCCGGCATTGGCGTCGACTGGTACATCCGGCTGGAACAGGGCCGCACCGTCAGCCCCTCCGTCACCACCATCGATGCGCTGGCGCGGGCACTGCGACTGAGCAAGGCCGAACACGCCCATCTCAAGGCGCTGGCGCGCGACGCCGATCGGCGGGCGTTCGTCCGCGAGACCGTGCCCGAAGCGCTGCTGCGCCTCGTCAGAGGCCTCAGTCAGCCTGCCTACATCACCGGCCGCCGCTGGGACATTCTGGCGTGGAATGCAGCCGCGGAAGATATCTTCGCGTTCGGCCGGCTGGCTGAAGCGGATCGCAACAGCCTCGTGCTCGTGCTGACCAATCCGCACACGCGGCGTCTGTTCGGCGCCGGCTGGACCGATGAAGCCAGGCGCATGGTGGCGCAGTTTCGCGCCACGCATGACCTGTGGGCCGGCGATCCCGCGTTTCTCGAACTGCTCGAGCGCCTGCGACAGGGCTGCGCGGAATTCGCCGGCTGGTGGGAAGCGCACGACATCAAGAGCGTCGCCGGCGGCCGGAAATTGCTGAAGCATCCCAGCAAGGGCCTGCTGCGCCTTGAGCATGCGAGCTTCCAGGCCAATGACGACCCCGCACTGAAGCTCGTCATCTATACGCCGGCGTAAGGCGATCGCGCCGCCTTACAGCGGCGCAGCGCTCTTGCCGCGCGCGCTCGACAGCTTCGAGACCAGCGATGCGAACACGATGACCACCGCGATCAGGCCGATCACCAGCGTGCAGATGGCGTTGATCTCGGGTTTGACGCCGAGCCGCACCTCCGAATAGATCCGGATCGGCAGTGTCGCCGAGCCAGGGCCGGTGGTGAAGCTCGCGATCACGAGATCGTCGAGCGACAGCGTGAACGCCAGCATCCAGCCGGCGGCGATCGCGGGCAAGATCAGCGGCAGTGTCACCGCGACGAAGGCGCGGGCCGGATTGCAGCCGAGGTCCATCGCCGCCTCCTCGAGGCTGCGATCGAGCGAGCCGAGCCGCGACTGCACCACCACGGCAACGAAGCACATCGTCAGCGATGTGTGGGCGATGGTCACAGTCCAGAAGCCGCGCTCGGCGTTGACGGCGACGAACAACAACAGCAGCGACAGCCCGGTGATGACTTCGGGCATTACCAGCGGCGCGTAGAGCATGCCGGAGAACAGCGTGCGCCCCCGAAAGCCCTCGCCGCGCGACAGCGCCACCGCGGCCAGCGTGCCGAGCAGAGTCGCGATCGTGGCGGACGTCGCCGCCACCCGAAAACTCATCAGCGCCGCCTCCAGCATGGCGCGGTCGTGGAAGAATTCCGCGTACCAGCGCAGCGACCAGCCGCCCCATACCGTGACCAGCCGCGAAGCGTTGAAGGAATAGATCACGAGGATCACGATCGGCAGGTACAGGAAGGCAAGCCCGAGCGCGAGCGAGACCGCGTTGAAGCGGGACAGCCGGTTCGGTCCGCGCGCGGTCATCGCGAATCCCCGAACTGCCGGCGCTGCAGCCGGTCGTAGAAGATCAGCGGCACCACCAGCAGCAGCAACAGCATGACGGCGGCGGCCGACGCCACCGGCCAGTCCTTATTGGTGAAGAACTCCAGCCACAGCGTCTGGCCGATCATCAGCGAGTTGGAGCCTGCCAAGAGATCGGGGATGACGAATTCGCCGACGATCGGGATGAAGCAAAGCAAAACGCCGGCGGCGACGCCCGGCAACGACAGCGGAAACGTCACCAGCCAGAACGTCCGCCGCGGCGAAGAGCCGAGATCGGCGGCCGCCTCCAGCAGCGCCGGATCCATCTTGGCCAGCGTCGCATAGAGCGGCAGGATCATGAACGGCAGATAGGAATAGACGATGCCGAGATACATAGCGCTGTCGGTGGAGAGCCACACCACCGGCGCGGAAACGATGTGCAGCGCCAGCAGGATCTTGTTGAGCAGGCCATCATGCTGCAGGATGTTGATCCAGGCATAGATGCGGATCAGGAACGAGGTCCAGAAGGGCACGATGACCAGCATCATCGCGACCGGCTGCCAGCGTTGCGGCAGGCGCGCCATGCCATAGGCGATGGGATAGCCGATCAAAAGCAGGATCGAGGTCGAGACCGCCGCGACCACGAGGCTGCGCAAATAGGACAGCACATAGAGGTCGTCGGAGACCAGCAGCCTGAAATTATCCAGCGACAGTGCCGCGAATGCTGACCTGAGCGCGGCGGCGCCTTGCGCGAGGTCGAACACAGGCAGATACGGCGGTTGCGCGATCGCGGTTTGCGACAGGCTGATCTTCAGCACGAATCCGAACGGCACCAGGAAGAACAGCACCATCCACAGAAAGGGTGCGATCGCGGCCAGCCGCGCCGGGCGGGTGAAGATACACCGCGCGCTCATTGTTCCAGCACCACGCAGTCGTCGGGCGTGAACCAAGCCACCACGCGATGACAGGCCTGATAGGCGTCGATCTCGATGCGCGCCGTGTTGGCCATCGACGAGCGCACCACCGCGCCGGAATCGAGCTTCACCTTGTAGCTTGTGACGCCGCCCAGATAGCTGACGTCGGTCACGACCCCCTCCAGCCGGTTGATCGCATGCGCGCCGGCCGCCTCGTCGGACGCTGGGCCGCGGCGCGACAGTTTTATCTTTTCGGGACGGATCGCGACGCACACGGCAGGGTTTGTCACCGGCTGGCGCGGTTGCGTCACCGCCAGCGTGCCGGCGTCTTTGGTCGCGATCAGCAGCCGGCCAGCTTCCTGCTTTTCGAGCTGGCCTTCGAAGATGTTGACGTCGCCGACGAACTCGGCGACCCAGCGCGAGGCTGGCTCCTCATAGAGCAGCCTGGGCTTGGCAACCTGTTCGAGCCGTCCCGCATCCATCACCCCGATGCGATCGGCCACCGTCATCGCCTCTTCCTGATCGTGGGTGACGATCACGAAGGTCATGCCGAGCCGGCGCTGCAGTTCGACCAGTTCGAGCTGGGTGCTCTCGCGCAGCTTCTTGTCGAGCGCGGCGAGCGGCTCGTCGAGCAGCAACAGCCGCGGCCGGCGCGCCAGCGAGCGCGCCAGCGCCACGCGCTGCTTCTGGCCGCCGGAGAGTTGGTCGGGCTTGCGCTTCTCCAGTCCCTCGAGCCTGACCAGCGCCACCATCTCCGCCACGCGGGCGTCGACCTCCGCGCGCGCCATGCCCGCGCGCCTCAAGCCGAAGGCGATATTGTCGCGCACGGAAAGATGCGGGAACAGCGCGTAGTTCTGGAACATCATGTTGACCGGGCGCTGGTGTGGCAGCACCTGCGCGATATCCTTGCCATCGAGCAGGATGCGGCCCTCGTCCGGCGTCTCGAACCCGGCCAGCATCCGCAACAGCGTGGTCTTGCCGCAGCCGCTTGGGCCCAGCAGGGCAAAGAACTCCCCCGGCCAGATGTCGAGCGACAGCTGGTCCACCGCGGAAAAATTGCCGAATTTCTTCACCACCGCGTCGATGCGCAGCAGCGGCATGTCGACCGCCGCCTCCGCCTGCGGTTCGCCTTGCGGGTGTTCCTCGGCCATCGTCCTCGCCAGCCCAATCGCGGCAGCACGCTAGCGGTGGATCGCCCCCGGCTCAACCGCGCCGCTGGGCGTAGCCCCAGGATTGTCGGCGCCACCTGACATGGCCTTCGTCATATACGCCGCCAGCGCCTCGCGATCGGCCGGAATCATGGTCAGGCCGAGCTTGGAGCGGCGCCAGAGAATGTCGTCCGGAAACCGCGCCCATTCTTTCGTCATGAGATAGCGGACTTCCGCCCCCGTCAGTTCGGGCCCGAACGCCGGACCGAGATCGGCGTGGTCCCTGGCGTCGCCGAGCACGTCGGCAAGACGGGATCCGTAGGAACCGACCAGGCGCTGCGCCTCGGCCTCGCCGAGAAAGCGCCAGCGCTCGCGCGCGCGATCGACCTCCGTGTCGAAGCGGGCCCAGGCGAAATCGCCGCCGGGAAGCGGCGCCTTCGCGGTCCAGCGCGGCGACATCGGATAGAACGGCGTCAGTTTCGACACTGCCCGCTCTGCGCGCAGCCGCGAGGTCGTGACGTCGCCGCCGAAGACCGTCAGCAGCGGCGCCTTGCGGCGCCGCGCGTCGAACGTCATGGCGCCGTCGCGCGCGGCGCGCCTGGCGGGGTCCACGGCCATGTTGGCGCCGGAAACCGTCCGGATCACGTCGGATGGTTCGATCCGCTCGCGAAAATACCGGTTGGCGGCGTCGCAGAGATAGGCAACGTCGGACGCCGCCATCGACACCGCGGCCGGATCGCCCTTGAACGCATGGCCGACGGTGCCGATCAGCGTAAAATCGCGCTCATAGGGGCTGGCGAAGATCAGCCGGCGGTCGCTGTTCTGGAAAACATAGACGTTGTCGGTCTCGAACAGCCGCCGCACCACGATCTGGCTGAGCTGCATCGCGGCGGCGCGCGGTGGCGGCAGCCGCAGGACGGTTTCCGCGACCGACGCGGTCCAGGCGCCCGATGCGTTCACCAGCGCGCGGGCCGTGACGACCCGACGCCGGCCGCGATCGATCACCGCCAGCCGCCAGATCTCGAGCCGGTCGGCGCGAACGCAGCGGGCGCCGGTGCGGATGTCGGCGCCGCGCTCGGCGGCGTCGACGGCATTGGCGATCGCCAGCCGCGAATCGTCCACCACGCAGTCGGAATATTCGAAGGCGGTGCCGAACGGGCGCTTCAGCGCATTGCCGAGCGGATGATGGGTGACGTCGACGGTCGCAGCACCGGGCAGTTCGCTTGGCGAAGCAAGCCGGTCATAGAGCCATAACCCCGTCCGCAACAGCCAGGGCGGGCGTTCGTCGGAATGGGCGGGAATCGCGAACCGCATCGGCCGCACCAGATGCGGCGCGATCCTGAGCCAGATGTCGCGCTCGGCAAGCGCCGTACGCACGCGGCCAAATCCCCTGCGCTCCAGCACCGCGAGATCGCCATGAACAAGCCGCGGCGAGGCCGCGGATGCGGCAGAAGCGAGGTCGCCCTGCTCCATCAGGATCACCCGCAGGCCGCGTCCAGCGGCGTCGCGCGCAATGCTGACGCCGTTCAGGCCGCCGCCGATGATCGCAAGATCGTAGTCCGCCATGCGCGACGTCTAGAGGATGATCCGTAAAAGTGGAAACTGCCCTTCCCGGGATGAAGGCAAGGCGCGTCCAACGGCGGATCATGCTCGAACAGGAATAAGGTGGGAGAATGATTCAATCGGGTTGAATCATGATCTAGCCGGTCTTGCGCGTGGCCTCGATGGCGTCGCCGCCGTTGCGGCCCACCAGCGCCGCGTACTGGCCGATCGGCAGCGGTTTGCCGATGAAATAGCCCTGCACCGCGTCGCAGCCCTCGTCGGCGAGGAAGCCGAGCTGCTCCTGGGTCTCCACACCCTCGGCGACGATCGACATTTCGAGGCCGTGGCCGAGGCCGATGACGGCCCGGATGATCGCGGCCGATTGCGGATTGCGGCCGAGATTGATGACGAAATCGCGGTCGATCTTGATCTTGTCGAACGGAAACGCCTGCAGATAGGAGAGCGACGAATAGCCGCTGCCGAAATCGTCCATGGAAATGCGCACGCCGAGCGCCTTCAGCCGGCGCAGCAGCGCCAGGCCGCGGTCGAAATCCTCGATCAGCACGCCCTCGGTGATTTCCAGCTCGAGCCGGCCCGGCGAAAGACCGGTTTCGAGCAGGATCGAATGCACGAGACTGACGACGTCGCCGTGCATGAACTGCGCCGGCGACAAATTGACCGCGATCTGCAGCGGCAAAGGCCAGGACGCGGCCTCACGGCAGGCCTCGCGCAGAATCCATTCGCCCATTTCGACGATCAGGCCGCTTTCTTCCGCGAGCGGGATGAAATCGCTCGGCGGCACGAAGCCGCGCACCGGATGCAGCCAGCGCGCCAGGGCCTCGAAGCCGATGATTTCGCTGGCCGCGACGGTGTGGCGCGACATCGCCTGCGGCTGGTAGTGCAGCGACAGCTCGCCGTTCTTGATCGCGAGCGAGAGATCCTGGTGCAGCACGCGGCGATCGCGGATCTGCTGGTCCATCTCGGGCTCGTAGATGCTGATCGAGCCGCGCGATTTGGCCTTGGCGCGGAACAACGCCGCGCCGGCATTGGCGAGCAGCGAGGCGGCGTCGGCGCCGTTATGCGGGAATACCGAGATGCCCGTGGTGACGCCGGTGCGGACCGATTTGCCGTCGATCTGGAACTCCCTGGTCAGCGCTTCGGCGAGCTGCTCGGCCAGCAGCATGCCGGCGACCGGCTGCTTGCCGTCGATGATCAATCCGAACTCGTCGCCCGAGAGCCGGGCCACGACACCGCCGCGCGCCGAGGCCAGCAGACGATGCGCCACTTCGATCAGGAGCTTGTCGCCGGTGGCGTGGCCGAACACGTCGTTGACTTCCTTCAGCCCGTCGAGGTCGAGCGAGAGCACTGCGAATTCCTCGCCGGTGCCTTCGCAGGCCTCGATCATCTGCGCCAGTGCCTGCAGGAACGCCGCGCGGTTCGGCAGGTCGGTCAGGCCGTCATGATAGGCCATATGCGCCATGCGCGATTCGGTCTGGCGGCGGTCGGTGACGTCCTCGTGGGTCTTGATCAGGTATTGCGGTTCGCCGGCCTCGTCGAGCACCGTCATGCGGCGGGTCAGAAACAGCCGCAGCCCCTCCTTGGTGCTGATCGGATGCTCCTCGACCAAGAGGCCGCGTTTCTTGATCGCTGCCTCGTCGCGGGCGATGATCAGCTTGGCTTCCCGCGGATTGAAGATGTCGGCGGCGGTGAGGCCGGTGGCATCCTCGCGGCGCCGGTTGAGGATGATCTCCGCACTGCGGTTGGCGAGCAGATAGCGTCCGTCGCTGACCCGCTCCACGATCAGCGAGACCGGAATGTTGTCGACCACGAGTTCCAGGAATTTCTTGGTGTTCTCGAGCTCCTGGGAAAGCGACCGGCGCTCGGTGATGTCGTCGAACAGCGCGATCAGGAATTCCGGCTCGTTCTTGTCGTTGCGAGCGATGACGCGGACGCTGGACAGGACGCGCTTTTCCGAGCCGCGCTCGACCTCGAATTCGGTGCGGAACTGGCCCTCGGGCGATTTGACGGCCGCCTCGTCGGCCGCCTCGATGCTGGCTGTGGTTTCTGGACGGAAGATCTCGTCGGCACGCTTGCCGACGATGGTGTCGCGGGAGAAGCGCGAGAAACGTTCGAAGGCGCGGTTGGCGAAAATATAGCGGCCGTCCTCGATGCTCTTGGCGGCCACGCAGACCGGCACGTTATCAAGCACCGATTCCAGGAATTGCTTGGTCGACGCCAGCTGCCGCGAAAGCTCGCGCTGCTCGCTGCAATCCTCATGCGTCGCCACCGAACCTCCGTTCGGCAGCGCGAAGTGCTTGACCAGCACCGAGTGCCCGTTGGGCAGTTCGGTAACGAGGCCTTCCGGCCGGTTGGCGAGCCGGTAGAATTCCTCGACGTCGACGTCGAGCACGCCGCGCTTGCGCCGCATCTCCAGCAGTTGCGGTCCGGTCATGTTCCGCGCAATGTCCGAACGCGTCAGTCCATAGATCGAAAGATAGCGGTCGTTGCAGAACACGATGCGTTGCTGCGCATCCGTCATGACCACGCCGTGGCTGAGATTGTTCAGCGCTGAGCTAACGAACGCGTTTCGGCGTAACTGCGAACGCTTGACCCTGCGCAGGGCGGAGTGGATCCACAGCGCGACCGCGGCGAGGAACGAGCACACGACGATGCCGCCGATCAGGACTTCCCAGAGCGTGTTGGGGTCGGCGGAGCCGACATAGCTCGGCGGCGCAAAATTATCCGACAAGGCCCAGCTCGCCCGCACCGGCGCGGCGGTGACGACCAGGCACAAGAGAGCCTGCGCAGGAATCAAGTTCTTGCCGCCTGCCTGCCAGTTCTTGCCAGCCATCAGTCACCCGAGCATTTCGCGGCGGAGTGTCTGACCGGACGCGTTTGGATCGGGTAAACGCCTACCCTTACAACCCAAAAATGTGACTCAAATTATGGCAATTGCCCTGACATGATTAATGCTCCCCTAACGCGATCCGCCTCCGGAAAGCGTCCCGAAACGAACCCGGCGGGTTCTGCGAAAAGTCGCCGCAAACCGGGCTATAACGCGCGGGCGCGATTGACCCGGAAGGGACAGCCACTTAACGAGGCGAACGTTGATTCGATTGTTCCGTAATCGGTGGGCCTGAAGGCGCGAATGGACAAGGTTGAGTGCGTCGTTATCGGTGCGGGTGTGATCGGTCTCGCGGTGGCGCGGCGGCTGGCGCAGGCCGGCCGGGAGGTGATCCTGCTGGAGGCGGCCGAGGCGATCGGCACGGTGACGTCCTCCCGCAACAGCGAGGTGATCCACGCCGGCATCTACTACAAGGCGGGCAGCTTGATGGCGCGGATGTGCGTCGGCGGCAAGCGCGCGCTCTATCAATACTGCCTGGATCACGGCATCCCCCACCGCAATTGCGGCAAGCTGATCGTCGCGACCACGCCCAAGGAAACCGAGAAGCTGCAATCGATCAAGGCGCATGCCGAGGCCAATGGCGTCGACGATCTCAAGACCCTTTCCGGCATCGAGGCCCGCGCATTGGAGCCGGCGCTGAACTGCGAGGCGGCGCTGTTGTCGCCCTCCACCGGCATCATCGACAGCCATACCTATATGCTGGCGCTGCGCGGCGACGCCGAGGATGCCGGCGCAGCCTGTGCTTTTCATACACCGCTGCTGCACGCGCGGGCGGCGGGGGGCCGCATCGAACTCGACGCCGGCGGCAACGCGCCGATGTCGCTTGAATGCCGGCTGCTCGTCAACGCCGCGGGGCTCGGCGCACCGGCGGTCGCGCGCAGCATCGACGGCATGCCGATCGAGCAGATACCGCCGGCCTATCTCGCCAAGGGAAATTATTTCAGCTGCAGCGCGCGGGCGCCGTTTTCGCATCTGATCTATCCGGTGCCCGAGCCCGGCGGGCTCGGCGTGCACCTAACCCTCGACATGGCAGGACAGGCCCGGTTCGGGCCCGACGTCGAGTGGGTCGAAAAAGTGGATTACACCGTCGACCCGGCGCGGGCGGAGCGGTTCTATCCGGCGATCCGGCGCTACTGGCCGACGCTGCCGGACGGCGCGCTGATGCCGAGCTATTCGGGCATTCGGCCGAAGATCGTACCGCCGGCGGTCGCGACGCAGGATTTCCTCATCCAGGGGCCGCGTGAGCACGGCGTGGACGGACTGATCAATCTGTTCGGCATCGAGTCACCGGGACTGACATCGTCGCTGGCGATCGCGGACTATATCGGCGAGCTGGCAGGCGTCTGAGCGTCACGTCAACTGCGTTACCCGGTGGTGCGACTGAAGCGCGCACCTTGCCCGTGAACGCAATTGACGTTCGTCCCAGCTGACGTTCGTCCCAGCGATGGCGGTGGTGATTGCGGGAGTTTGGGGAGTGGCGAAAGCTAGTGCAGCGTTTCGCCTGTGGTATTTTTCAACCGTTCGATCTCGTCCTTAACCATCAATTTCCGGCGCTTCAGTTCGACAATTTGCAGGTCGTCCGTTGAGAGGTGCACGAGAGCTTCATGCAATTCGTTTTCAAGAACTTTGTGTTTGCGTTCCAGTTCAACAAGATGCGCCTGAATTGCCATACCAAACCTCCTCGGTTGATTGAGACCTCAGATTCGATCCGGACAAGAGAGTGTACACGAGTAAGGGAATCTGTCGATGGGTATCAAAAATGGCGGCCCCATTTTTCCGCCGGCAACTGTAACGAATCGTGAGTACGGAACCCGCGCCAGCTTGCGCCCCGACCCGGCAGGGACGATATTCTCCAAAGCCGTTTCCACAACCATTCGCAATCTCATCGCGTTTTTCAGCCAACGTACATCATGACCGACGAAGATGAGCGCGAACTCGCCAACGAGCTCGCACGGCTGCAGCAGGAGCACCGCGATCTCGACGCGGCGATCGACGCCTTGCACCAGTCTCCCGCCCCGGACCTGTTGCGGTTGCAACGGTTGAAGAAACGCAAGCTGCAATTGCGCGACCGTATCGCCTTCATCGAAGACCAGATCACACCGGATATCATCGCGTAACTTTCGTCTTGGGCGGCGCGACTGAAACGAGCGAATGCGAAAATCGCATCGCTGAAACTCACGCGCCGGCGATCAGCTCGCGCAGCATGCCCGTTACCTGGATCGAACTGTAGGGTTTGGGCAGAAAGCGGCCCCCCTCGGGCAGATCCGCTTCCCGCACGCCAACATGGCCGGAGGTCGCGACGATCTTGATCGGCGGCCAGCGGCCACGCACCGCGCGCGCGAGCCTCAACCCGTCCATCGAGCCTGGCATCTGGATATCGGTGAACACCACGGTGATGTCCCGTCGAGCTTCGAGAATTTCAATGGCCTGATCGGCATTCGCGGCTTCGACGACATCGAACCCGGCGTTTCCGATCATGTCGACCGCGTCCATTCGGAGCAGAAACTCATCCTCAACGACCAACACCACGGGTCTCTTGGACTCAACAAGACCCATCCGTCCCACTCCCCTGCGAATAGGCATTAAGCCCCGGATGTTGTTTTCGTTCCCCGCCTTAGACTTTCGGACCGTCCTGGCTCGGTCGGTCCCGCGCCGAACGCCTCTGCCGCTTCGAATTGCCCAACCCGTCGACCGGGTATCGAGGCACTTGACTTCATGAGAACAAAATAGGAACATTAACGTTAGCCCTTCCAGCCATCCCCGGAGTATCCGCCATGTCCGAAGCCCGTTCGCCATCCAACAGCAACCGTTACGAGCAGGCCTGCGACCAGGCGATCGCGATGTGCGACGGCAATCTGCGCAGTACGATCAAGGCGTTGATCATGGCGAACGAATATCTGGAGAGCGAACTGCTGGAACTGCAGGTGGCGATTGCCTGCGGCTGCGCGCCGGCGGGATTGTCAAACAGCGACGCCGCCTGATCGATCGAACCGGAAGCAGGGAGCTTGAGGGAGCGAAGACCATGGCCGATGTGACCTACTATGTCGCAATGCCGTTCCTGCAGGACGAGGCCGGCTCGCCGGTCGCGGGCGCGGCGGAGGAATGCCAGAGTTCGTCGGCGGCGCTGCGGCGCGCGGAAGTCCTGTCGCGAACCCCCGGCAGTATCGGCGCCGTGGCCTTCAGACGCAGCGGCGATCCCATGATCGGCGAATTCGGCGACGCCGAGTTGCTCCGGAAATTCGGCAATGTGCCGGACGATCTGAGCGGCCTGTAAACATCAGGATTCATGCCGGCGCTGCGCCTTGCGCAGATACATCGCGGCGTCGGCTTCCTCCAATGCGCGGCCGGCTTCCGTATGCGGGCCGAGAACGGCGACGCCGGCCGATGCGCCCGCGGTGACGGTGCGGCCGCGAAACGTGAAGATGAGCCGGTCGATGGCCTCTTCCAGCGAGGCCGCTTTCGCCCGGGCATCGGTCTCGGTCAGGTTCCACAACAAGACCGCGAACTCGTCGCCGCCGAGTCGGCCGACCACGTCGGAGGAACGCACCTGGCGCAGCAACGTGGCCGCCACGTCCTTCAAGACCTGATCGCCGGCGGCGTGGCCGAAGGCGTCGTTGATCGGCTTCAGGCGATCGACGTCGAGCACGATCAGTGCGCCGCTCGCCTGGTAGCGCTTGATGTAGGCGACCGCGCGATGGAACTCGCGCTCGAAGCCGCGCCGGTTCGGAATGTCCAGGAGGAAGTCGGTATCCGCCGACGCCTCCGATTCCCCGATCCGCTTGAGCGCCTGTGCCAGCTGGGTCCGCAGCTTGCGAAGCGTCCGCCCGGCGCCACTGGACTTGACCGGCGCCAGGGACGCCGGTTTTGGCGCTTTGCCCGGCTGGACCCGTAGCGGCGCAGCCTTGCCCCTGGACTTGGACTTGGGCTTGGATTTGGGCTTGCCGACGCCGCTTTTGCGGCGTTTCGCCGCCTTAGGTTGCGCAGATTTGGGGGCGGCCGGCCCTTTTTTCTTCTTCATGGACATCTCAAATCGGCAACCACTTTGCGTTGATACAGCCCTTTGGGCTGATTCATGCGCTAAGAAGGCTTGCCGGAATTCACCAAGACAGGATAGTCCATTCCGGACCCCTTGCCACGCCTTGCCGAGCCCCGAGCCGATCCTATAATCCGGCCTATGTTTCTGGATTCCCGAAAGAATTAACCGTATGCCCGCCCCCGTCGCCATCATCATGGGAAGCCAGTCGGACTGGGACACCATGCGCCATGCCGCCGAAACCCTTGGAGTGCTCGGGGTTGCCTACGAGAAGCACATCGTCTCGGCGCACCGCACCCCGGACCGGATGTTCGCCTTTGCCAGAGGGGCCAAGGCGGCCGGCTTCAAGATCATCGTCGCCGGCGCCGGGGGTGCCGCGCATCTGCCGGGTATGACGGCGTCGCTGACCGAACTGCCGGTATTCGGCGTTCCCATCGAATCCAAGACGCTGTCCGGCGTCGATTCGCTCTATTCCATCGTCCAGATGCCGGCCGGCGTCCCGGTCGGAACGCTGGCGATCGGCAAAGCCGGCGCCATCAACGCCGCGCTGCTGGCGGCCAGCGTGCTCGCGCTGAATGATCCGGCGCTCGCGGGCCGGCTTGCCGCCTGGCGAAAGGCGCAGACGGACGCGGTAGGCGAGCGCCCGGAGGATCCGGCGTGACTTCTCCACGGCAGGTGAAGCTGAAGCCCGGCGACACCATCGGAATTCTCGGCGGCGGACAATTGGGCCGGATGCTGGCCATGGCGGCGGCACGGCTCGGCCTGCGCTGCCAGGTGTTTTCGCCGGACCCGGATTCGCCGGCGTTCGACGTCGTGCTGAATGCCACCTGCGCCGAATATGCCGATGTCGAGGCGCTGGAATTGTTCGCAGCCGACGTCGACGTCATCACCTATGAATTCGAGAACGTGCCAGCCGCCGCTGCGATGATCCTCGGCGCGCGCCGCCCGGTGCTGCCCGAGCGGAAAATCCTGGAAACCACCCAGGACCGCCTCGCCGAGAAAGACTTCGTCAAGCGACTGGGCATCGGCACCGCCGATTACGCCGATGTGTCGTCGGCCGCGAGCCTGCGCGCCGCGATCGCGCGCATCGGGTTGCCGGCCGTGCTCAAGACCCGCCGCTTCGGCTATGACGGCAAGGGCCAGGCGATCATCCGCGCGGGCGACGATCCGGACAGGATCTGGGATGACCTCGGCACAAGATCCGCCATCCTCGAGGCCTTCGTTCCCTTCCAGTGCGAGATCTCCGTGATCGTCGCGCGCTCGGCGGATGGTCATGTCGAATGCTTCGACGTCACCGAAAACGAGCATCGCGACCACATCCTGAAAATCTCGCGGGCGCCGGCCAATATTTCGGACGCGCTGGCGGACGAGGCGCGTGCCGTCGCGGAGAAGATCGCGAGCGCCCTGAATTACGTCGGCGTGCTCGCGGTCGAGATGTTCGTGGTGCAGGCCGACGGCGGGGCGAAGGTCCTGGTGAATGAGATCGCTCCGCGGGTACACAATTCCGGACACTGGACGCTCGACGGCGCGTCGATCTCGCAGTTCGAGCAGCATATCCGCGCCATTGCCGGCTGGCCGCTGGGCAAGCCGGTCCGCCACGGCCCGGTCACCATGACCAATCTGATCGGGGACGATATCAACGACTACGAACGATGGCTGACCATCCCCGGGGCCACCGTTCACCTCTACGGCAAGGGAGCGCCGCGGCCCGGCCGCAAAATGGGGCATGTGACGCAGGTATCGCCGCGCGAAAAATAGCCGCCGTCGCCCTCAAGCCGGGGCGTTGCCCTCGACGGCGCCGTCGGGCTCTTCGCTGAGCCAGCGATAGATCACGCCGCCCAGCACCCCGCCGATCAACGGCGCCAGCCAGAACAACCAGAGCTGCGCCAGCGCCCAGCCGCCGACGAACAGCGCCGGCCCGGTGCTGCGCGCCGGGTTAACAGACGTGTTAGTCACGGGAATACTGACAAGATGGATCATTACCAGCGTCAGTCCGATGGCCAGCGGCGCGAAGCCCGCAGGCGCCCTGCCATGGGTGGCGCCCATGATGATGAACAGAAACATCATCGTCATCACGACTTCCATGATGAAGCACGCGACCAGGCTATATTGGCCCGGCGAATGCGCGCCATAGCCGTTGGAGGCGAAGCCCTTGCTGACGTCAAAGCCGGCAGCGCCGCTCGCAATCACATACAGCAGCGCGGCGGCGGCAACGGCGCCGATCACCTGCGCGATCACATAGGGCGCGATCTGGCCGGCCGGAAAACGGCCGCCGGCGGCGAGGCCCACGGTCACCGCCGGATTGAGATGGCACCCGGAGACGTGACCAATGGCATAGGCCATGGTCACGACGCTCAGCCCGAAGGTGAAAGATACTCCGAGCAGTCCAATGCCGACCTGCGGGAACGCCGCCGCGATCACCGCACTGCCACAGCCTGCAAAAGTCAGCCAAAACGTCCCGATCGCCTCCGCGGCATATTTCTTCGCATTCATGGCCTTCTCCTCCCATTTTTGGGGCCAAAAATCTGGGCAAGGGCCGCCAAGCGGCGCTAAAGGCTGGGAACCAATTCTTAGGCGAGTTGTCTCAAACGATTCGGGCCATTTTCGGCATAAATCCGTTCCCCAAAGGTGGACATTGGCGGCTTTGTCTGATACATCTGCGCGCTCAAGGTTAAGGGCCAGGCCTTTTGCCGGCCCTTCGCTTTACCAGAATTCCAATCCGACCCATTGAAAGAGGATGCCGCGTGCAGGTTCTCGTTCGCGATAACAATGTCGATCAAGCCCTCAAGGCGCTGAAGAAGAAGATGCAGCGCGAGGGTATTTTCCGCGAGATGAAGCTCCGCGGTCACTACGAAAAGCCCTCCGAGAAAAAGGCCCGCGAAAAGGCCGAAGCCGTGCGCCGCGCGCGCAAGCTCGCCCGCAAGAAGCTGCAGCGCGAAGGCCTGCTGCCGATGAAGCCGAAGCCGGTGTTCGGCGCCGGTCCCGGCGCAGAGCGCGGTGGCGCCGGCGGTCGTGGCGGTCCCGGTGCGGGTCCGCGCGGCCCGCGCTGATCGGGATCTTTTGCAGATCGAGTTTTTGATGACGCGGGCCTTGAGGCCCGCGTTGTTGTTTTCGGAGCCTCGATTCTGATCAAATCAGAACCGAGTCTATCTCGCTCACTTGACGCGTTATCTTCACGCGAGCCGGTAGCCACTTCGCTCGAAAACGCTATGGGTGCGTATTTTTGACCGATGCATTTTGAGGCGCGGCGGGCTAACAATACGACGCAAGTCGCGCGAGTATTCCGCATCTCATGACTATCCCGGTCCCGTCCTCTCTTTCCGGAGCTTCGCGCGCTGGCCGGCGCGCGTCCGTGCTGATTCTGTTGGCCGCGATCGCGCTCGGCGGCTGCTCGTTCGACCTGGGATCGTTTTCATCAGGGTCGGACAAGGAAGAGGTGGCAAGACCTGCCCCGGCGGGAGCCGCGGTGGCCCAGGCGCAGGTCTATGCCACGCACGCTCAGGTGCTGGCAAAATCGGGAAAAACCGCAGAGGCGCTCGCGGAGTTCAATCAGGCCATCGAGCTCGATCCGAACAATGCACAGGCGCTGTACGGCCGCGGGCTGCTCTATCAGGACGAAAAACAGGACGCGCAGGCGATCGACGATTTCACCGCGGCAAATGGCCTGAAGCCGCAACAGGCGGAGCCGCTGCTGGGCCGCGCGGTGAGCTACCTCGCACTCGAAAAGTTCAAGGAAGCCGCCGCCGATCTCGACGAGGCGGTGCAGGCCGATCCGCAGAACGCGCAGATCTGGACCACACGGGGAAAGGCCTATGAACGTCTCGGCGACAAGGCCAAAGCCGCCGAATCATACGGCCGCGCCGTCAACCTGCGTCCCGGGGATGACGCCGCGCGAAACGGCCTGGCGCGCGTCGGCGGCAAGACCTGAGCAATAAAGACCTGAGCTACCCAGACCTGAGCTATTTCGGCAATACCGCGTGAAAAACCGATTTCGCCGCCAGCAGCATGTCTTCGGCAACATTGGTGTGTTCGCGCCGCTGCGGCTCACCGGCCTCGGCCCGCAGATCAAGCGGTCCCGGAGACGGTAACGAGAAAGATGGAGACGCTTCCGGAATGTCGGCCGGCGGGACCGGACGGCGCGAGTCCTCGCTACCCGAGGGACCGACCTGCGTGGATCCCGTCGGCGCGTTGAAGCTTTCGGCTGCCGGGGTGGAGACCATGATCGGGGGCGGGAGCGGACGAACCGCCGGGGCCGACACGACAGGTGGCGCCACCGGTGGCGCCGATACGATTCGGGGAGTTTCCGTGACACGGGCGGTTTCCTGCGGACGCGGCGAACCATCGCCACGCAACCGCTCGATGGCCGCGCGCGCCAGTTCGTTGGCGTCGCGGTGCTCCTCCGGTGCGGCCACGACCTCGGCAGCCGGGGCGGCAGCGGGCGCGGCGACGACGGGCGCGGCAGCCACGGCCGGTGTGGACGGCGGCACCGGCGCCGTGACGGACTTGGCGATCACCTTTTCGCGTTCGCGCGGAGCCGGCGCATGACGACGGGTTTCGGCCGGGATGCTTGCCGTCTCCGCCGGCTTGTCGGCGGATTTTTCCGCGGGCTTTTCGACCACCGCCGGCTTTTCAGCGGCGGTCTGCTCGATCAGGGCCTTTTCAGAAATGCCCTTGGCCGTGACCCCCGGCTGCGGGAGGCCGCCGACGACGCTGACGGACGGCTTCCCATTGGCTTTGGCATCCGGCTTCTTCGGGTCGGCCGAGGAGACCACAGCGGCAGCGGGGGCATCGGGCTTGGCGACGATGTAGTGATTGACGATATAGGCCCCGATGATGGTCGCAACGACCGAGGGCAATATGTCCATCGCGAATTTAGTGATGTATTTCAGCATGCCGGCCACTCCCCGCAGCGGTTTGATGCGGAAACTTTGAGGCACATTAAGGGATCAACTGCGACGGATCGGTGGCAATCGGTCGAAACCAGTTAGTTATGGTTTCAATTCGACTTCCAGGAACACAATCTCGGAGGAGGTCTCGTTGAGAACGTCGTGTTCCACCCCGGCCTTCCGGAAGTAGGATTTGCCGATCGCAAGCTGCGCCTTGGAACGCTCCCCATCGGGCGCCACGATGGTCATTTCGCCGGCTGTGACGGGAACGATGACATAGTCCATCCCGTGAATGTGATGGCCGGTGGCGCTGCCCGGCGCCAGCCGCCACTCGGTGACGCGGACTTCCTCTGTGTCGACCTGAACGTCCGATCTGGCGCTGAGCATTGTCATTCCCTCGTCTTCCCGGCCCCTCTAGGGCACGAACACCATGAACACGAATACGGCAAATACCACCAGGTGGACCAGCCCGAACAGGATGTTGGTGCGGCCGGTGCCGAAGGTCAGCATGCTCAGGACGAAGGTCAGGACCAGCAGCACCAGGCTCTGCGCGTCGAGCCCGAGCACCAGCTGCTTGTCCAGCGCATAGGCCGCCACCGCGACCGCCGGGATCGTCAGCCCGATGGTCGCCAGCGACGAGCCGAGCGCGAGGTTCATGCTCTTCTGCAGGTCGTTCTTGCGGGCGGCGGCCACGGCGGCGACGCTCTCCGGCAACAGGATCAGGAGCGCCACCAGGACGCCGGCAAAGGCCGGCGGTGCGCCGATCTGGGCGGTTGCGAAATCCACCACCAGCGAGAATTTCTTGGCGAGCAGCACCACCGCCAGAAGCGACATCAGGAGCAGCCCAATGCTCAGGCCCAGCATGCGATTCGACAGCGGAATCCCGCCCTCGCCGGGGTCGTGGTCCTTGCCGATGAAATAGCCGCGATGAAGGATGGTCTGGGTATAGAGGAACACGCCATAGAGCAGCAACGTGACGACGCTGACGAAGCCGAGCTGCGCCGCGGAGTAGATCGGCCCGGGCGTGGTCAGCGTATAATCGGGCATGATCAGCGTGATCGTCGCCAGCACGATCAGGACGCTGAGATACAGACTCGAGCCCGATACCTGGACGTCCTGCTCGCGGTAGCGCAACCCGCCGGCGAGGATGCAGATTCCCACGAGCCCGTTGCAGACGATCATCACCACCGCGAACACGGTGTCCCGCGCGAGCGTCGGCACCGGCTTCTCGCCCAGCATGATGGTCGCAATCAGCGCCACCTCGATCACGGTGACCGACAGTGTCAACAGCAGCGTGCCATAGGGCTCGCCGATCCGCTCCGCGATCACCTCGGCATGATGGACGGCGGCGAATACGGTGCCGAACAGGATCACCAGCAGCACCGCGGCGAAGGCCACCCCGGCGGCCGACGGCGTGAAGGTGACGCCGAGCACGGTGGCGCCTGCGAAAAACAGCACCGCCAGCGTCGGGAACATCCACGCCGATCGTGGCATCGGGCCGTACGCGCTCATGTGACCTCATTTTCAACGTCGGGGCATGAACTATGCGCCAAACCGCGGCAGCCGTCAGCCTCTTGCAGCATCGATGAAGCGCCGGGCCGTTTCGATCGCGCCATGATTGGCGAGATCATTATGGCCTGCTTCGGGAAACCGCACGAATTGTTTCGGCCCACGGGCCAGCGCGAACAATCGCTCGCCAAACCTGATCGGAATGGTGGCGTCGCGCGCGCCATGCATGATCAAAAGCGGCGTCGTGACGCGCGCAATGCGCAGATCGGAGCGAAACGGGTCCCGTATCAGCCAGCGGACCGGCGCGAACCAGAACAACGAACCGGCAACATCCGCCAGCGACGTGTAAGGGGCTTCCAGGATGATCTTTCCGGCCGGTCGATCGGCCGCCAGCGCCACCGCGACGCCACTACCCAGCGAAAACCCCCAAAGCACCATCCGCTCCGCACTGTAGCGTGCGGCCGCAAAAGCATAGGCCTCCGCCGCATCGCTCAGCAGTCCCTCCTCGCTGGGCCGTCCGCTCGAGCCGGCATAGCCCCGATAGGACAGCGCGACCAGCCCGGTACCGCCAACGGTGATGCTGCGAAAATGGCCGGCGAGCGCCGCCAGGAAATCACCATTGCCGGGAAAATAGATCACGGCCGCCTGTCCCGGTCCGGCCGGCACGTGCCAAACGATGACCTTCTCGCCATCCGCCGTCGTCAAGATATGTTCTTCCGCTTCCGGAAAGCCGGCGGCTTCTGGAGCAGTGCGTACCGTCTCCGGGATCGGAAAGATCAACGACCGCTGCGCGAAAAACAGCAGCGCAAGACCGCCGAAATAGCCGCCCGCTGCAAGAACGACGAGCCATTTCAGGACGATCATGTCAGGACGATCATGATTTCCCGTGATGGGGCTTACATCGCCTTGACGATATTCTCGGTCATCTTCTTGGCGTCACCGAGCAGCATCATGGTGTTGTCGCGGTAGAACAGGGGATTGTCGATGCCGGCATAGCCGGACGCCAACGAACGCTTGATGAACATCACGGTGCCGGCCTTCCAGACCTGCAGCACCGGCATGCCGTAGATCGGCGAGGTCTTGTCTTCCTCGGCCGCCGGGTTGGTGACGTCGTTGGCGCCGATCACGAAGGCGACATCGGCCTGGGCGAATTCCGAATTGATGTCCTCGAGCTCGAACACCTCGTCATAGGGCACG
>JBGPSI010000005.1:0-66257 GCA_041490045.1 Bradyrhizobium sp. | reverse complement strand
CCTTCACCGTGGCTGCGCTCAGCCTGATCGCCTGGCTGTTGCGGCTGAGCGTGCTGGTGAAGCTGATCAGCGACAGCGTTCTTGTGGGGTTCAAGGCCGGCGCCGGCCTGACGATTGCCATGACGCAACTGCCGAGCCTGTTCGGCTTGAAGGGCGGGGGCCATAATTTCTTCGAACGGGCGTTCACGCTCGCCGGGCAGCTAGGCCAGGTGCATTACCTCGTTCTCGTCGTAGGGATTATCGCGATCCTGCTGCTGGTACTCGGTGACCGGCTGTTTCCGGGAAAACCGGTCGCGCTCGGCGTTGTCGCGTTGTCGATCGCCGCCGCGACGCTGTTGGGGCTGCCGGCGCGTGGGGTGCCTACGACGGGAGAAATACCGGCAGGCTTGCCCAGCCTGGCAGGCCCGGCGCTGAGGTTACGCGACGTTGAGGGGATCATTCCGCTGGCCGCGGGTTGTCTGCTGCTGGCCTATATCGAGGGCGTGTCTGCGGCGCGCGCCTTCGCTGCGAAGCATGGATACCCGCTGGATGCCAGACAAGAACTACTGGGCATTGGTGCGGCGAATCTCGCAGCGGCGTTGGGCCACGGCTTCCCGGTCGCCGGCGGGCTCTCGCAATCGGCAGTGAATGACAAGGCCGGCGCACGCACGTCGCTGGCATTGGTGTTTGCCTCGATCACGCTGGCGCTTTGCCTGCTGTTTCTGACCGGCTTGCTTCAAAATCTTCCGAAGGCAGTGCTGGCAGCCGTGGTGTTGACCGCAATCTACGGCCTGCTGGATTTCGCGGCGCTGCTCCACATGTGGCGAGTGAGCCGGCTTGATTTCCTGGCCGCGACCGTCGCGCTGGTCGGCGTGCTGCTTCTTGGAATACTTCAGGGCATCCTGCTCGCCGCACTCGCCTCCATATTGTTGCTGCTCGCGCGCGTGTCGCGCCCACATGTTGCATTTCTAGGCCGCGTGCCGGGCACCAACAGCTATTCCGACCTCGATCGCCATCCCGAGAACGAGCGACTGCCTGGCGTGATCGCCTTTCGCCCCGAAGCATCGCTGATCTACGCCAATGCTGATGCTGTCCTGGAAGCGGTCGTAAATCGTCTACGCGAGGCGGGTCCCTCGGTCCGTCTGACCGTGTGCGATCTCTCCGCCGCTCCCTATGTTGACCTTGCCGGCTCACGCATGCTGCGCGAGTTGAATGCCGAACTTGCCGGCCGTGGTATTGCCCTGCGTGTCGTCGGCGCTCATGGGTCAGCGCGCGATTTGCTGCGGGCCGAGGGGCTCGAGGAAAAAGTCGGCGGGTTCGACCGTACCGCAACACTCGACAGCGTGCTGCGCGCCGGTTTGGTGTAGGAGTGTTCTCCGGAAGGTCGATGGACGCCGCGCAGTCGAGGAAAGTTTACGGACAGGTCAATCGCGCTTCGCCGGTTGGCCCCGCTTAAGGCGGGCTCTTGCTGCTTTCAGGCGCTGGATCTCTTCGTCGGTCGCCTTAATTTTCTCGTCGAGCTGCTCGATGCTCGAGCTGTTGGACGCATCGTTGCTCCGCAGTTTATTGAGCACTTTCTCGACGGAGAGTTTGTTGATTTCAGCCATCGCAAACTCCTCTGCGCGTTGAAAAATCGACTTCCTAGTACCGCTCGGGCACGAATTTCATTCGCCGCATGGTCGCCAGGTCGTTGTACCGGTTCTTGTCGGACCTTTTCGGTAATTTGACCTGTTCGGGCGACAGGCGCTTGTGGGGAATCGTCTTAAGCAAGTGCGAGATGCAGTTCAGCCGCGCGCGCTTTTTGTCCTCGGACCGAACGACGTACCACGGCGCGTGTTTCGAATCGGTGGCCTTGAGCATCAAGTCGCGCGCCTTTGAGTAGTCGTACCAGCGCCGATAGGATTCGAGATCCATCGGGCTCAATTTCCATTGCCGCAGCGGATCGTCGATCCGGGCCGCGAAACGCTTCTCCTGCTCCTCCATGCCGGCTTCAAGCCAGAGCTTGATCAGGATGATACCGGCGTCGACGATGTATTTTTCAACTTCCGGGCAAAGCTCAAGGAAACGCTCGTGTTCCTCCCTGGTGCAGAAGCCCATGACGTATTCGACGCCGGCGCGGTTGTACCAGCTACGGTCGAAGATGACGATTTCTCCTGCCGCGGGAAAGTGTTCCATGTACCGCTGGAAAAACATTTGGGTCTTTTCCCGATCGGAAGGAGCGGGCAGCGCCACCACGCGAAATACGCGCGGGCTCACTTTCTCGGTGAGAGCCCGGATTGTTCCGCCTTTGCCGGCGGCATCGCGTCCTTCGAACACGATGACGACCCGTAGCCCCTTGGTGGTCACCCATCGTTGGAGATGACAAAGGTCGACCTGCAGTTTGCGCAGCTCCTTTTCATAGGGCTTGCGCTTCATTCTTGAATCCGCCTCGTCCTTTGCCATAGCCGTTTGCCCCGTTTGGACCGACTTGATCACTCGAATGCGCGAAGAGCAGGCATCCTGCGTTACCAGCTCAGAGTGATGCCGATATCTCCGGGCACCCCACCCGGGAAATCGATGATCTGATACGCGATCTTGTAACCGCGCGGCTGCAGATAGTCCTTCCAAAGGTGAAAGATCTCCTTGGGCATTCCGGTCAGCGTGTTTTCCCAGCCTGGCTCCATCTGGTTGATGGCTCGGCCGCGGTCCGTGCAGAGGACGTTGGGGAACCGATAGACCTGGACCTCGTGGAGGCCGTTTCTCACCGCGCGCTGGATCACTGTGGAAGCGCGTTTGACCTTCTCGTCTTCTGAAAGGCCCGATGGTTTGGTGAGTTCGTCGACCAACGCCTGCTTTTCGGCTTCGGCTGCGGCCATCAGGCGCATGTGCTCGTCGGCCTTTTCAGCTTCCTTGAGCGCGGATTGTTTGCGAATATCTTTTGCGGTGGGCAGCAGATCGTCGATGTTCAACATGATTGAATCTCCTGAAGATTATTCACTTTGCGTCTGCATCTCTTCGTGTTGTTTGACGTACCGAGGTACCGATTGTCTTAAACATAAAAATAGCTCGCTTATGCGGCATTTCTCTTGAGGTAGATCAACCAAACGGCGCACAGCATCGAATAACAAGAAGGACGTTTGAAAGCCTAGAAAAAAGATGGAGCTGAAAAATGTCCAGCGACAATCAGCAGTTATCGGGCAGCACGCCCCTCAACTTCTTCGGTTCCGCCTTCGAATACATGATAGATGCGACGCAGCGCGGCGTCCTGTTCTGCGATGTGATGCGTCAGCGCAGCAATCAGTATCGGGACCATCTCGCCGAGAAAGTTCCCCACGTCCTCGACTACAAGGCCGAGCTGGTGTTGGACGGCCGGACGCTGAAGCGGCCGGTAAACTACCTGCTGGTGCGCATCGTTCCGCCGGAAGGTGTCGAAATCGATCCCTCACGCCGGCCATTTGTGGTGGTGGATCCTCGTGCCGGGCATGGCCCAGGTATCGGCGGCTTCAAGGCTGACAGCGAGATCGGCGTCGCCATGAAGGCAGGCCATGCCTGCTACTTCGTCGGCTTCATGCCCGACCCGATGCCGGGCCAGACCATCGAAGACATCGCCCGCGCCGAAGCTATATTCCTTGAAAAGGTTATTGCGCTTCATCCCCAGGCGGATGGAAAGCCGTGCGTCATTGGCAACTGCCAGGCCGGCTGGGCCGTGATGATTCTGGCGGCGATCAGGCCCGAGCTGTTCGGCCCGATTATTCTGGCCGGCGCGCCGCTGTCCTATTGGGCGGGCGTTCACGGACAAAACCCGATGCGTTACTCCGGCGGTCTGCTCGGTGGTAGCTGGCTGACGGCGCTCACCAGCGACATGGGAGGCGGCAAGTTCGACGGCGGCAAGCTCGTTGCCAATTTCGAGAACCAGAATCCGGCTAACACGCTGTGGACCAAGCAATATAACGTCTACTCCAAGGTCGACACCGAAGCCCCCCGATACCTCGAGTTCGAGCGCTGGTGGGGCGGGCATGTCAACCTCAATGCGGAGGAGATCCAGTTCATCGTCGATGAGCTGTTCGTCGGCAACGAGCTCGCAGCCGGTCGCATTGAAATGTCGGACGGCACGGCCGTCGACCTTCGTACCATCCGTTCGCCGATTGTGGTGTTCTGCTCGAAGGGCGACAACATCACGCCGCCGCAGCAGGCGCTCGACTGGGTTCTCGACCTCTATGACGATGTCGACGAGATCAGGTCATTCGGCCAGACCATCGTCTACACCGTTCATGAGACGGTCGGACATCTCGGAATCTTCGTTTCGGGCGGAGTGGCCAAGAAAGAGCACAATGAATTCTCAAGCAACATCGACCTGATCGATATGCTGCCTCCCGGGCTCTACGAGGCAACGTTCGAGCGTAAAACCGGTGACACCACTAGCCCCGACCTCGTAGAGGGAGAGTGGGTCATGCGCTGCGAGCAGCGCACGCTGGATGATATCCGCGCCATGGGCGGCAATTCGCCGGAAGATGAACGGCGGTTTGCGACCGCCGCGCGCGTCTCGGAAATCAATCTGTCGCTTTACCGCGCATTCATGCAGCCGATGGTCAAGGCCATCTTTACTCCGCAGGTTGCGGAGTGGCTAAGGCGTTGGGATACGGGCCGTATGCAATATGAGGCCTTCACCGACGCAAATCCGTTCATGCCGGCGCTGGCAAGCGCCGCGGAGAAGGTCCGAGAGCAGCGCAAGCCCGCATCGGCCGACAATCCGTTCATTGTCGCCCAGGAAAAGGTTTCCGAGCAGATCGTGAAGGCACTGGACGGTTGGCGGGAAAGCCAGGAAAAACTTTCGGAGTCGATATTCCTCGCCGTGTACGGATCGCCTGCGCTGCAGGCCGCGGTTGGAATTGACCCGACAGTGGCCCGGCCTCGAAGGCCCGGAAAATCCCCACTGCACACTGAGCTGCGGAACAAACGCATTGCCGAACTGAAGTCAAAAATCGACAAAGGCGGTCTTCAGGAGTGCACCATTCGCGGCCTGGTCTATGTGGGCATGGCGCGAGGGTTCGTCGATGAGCGCGGCGTCGCGGCATTGCGTCGAATTCGTCTCACAGAAGAAAGTTCGCGGCTGACGCTGGCGCAGTTCAAGGCGATGGCGCGCGAGCAGTTCTTCCTGTTGCTGCTGGATTCGGAAGCAACGCTGGCAGCGATCCCGAAATTGCTGCCGGCCGACGTCGCCGAGCGCCGCAAGGGCCTTGCCGCTATTCGCAACGTTCTGAGTTCTGCCGGCGAAATCTCCGGCGAAGCCGCGGAACGCCTGAAAAAAATTACGCAGCTTTTTGAAGCCGATGAGGCAGGACCCTCAGAAACGGGCGCCGAAAGAGTGCCTTTCGTTCCGAAAAAGGACAGAGCCAAGGCGTCGTAACCGCTACCGAGTTAATTGGGAGTCGAGCCATGAGCGTAGTTCCGATCGACGCCGGCGAAGGCCAAGCCCATGTAAAGTATGAACGCCTGATCGCGGCCGCCAAGCAGGTGCCGTCAGCGGTGACCATCGTTGCGCACCCTTGCGACGAGGCCTCATTGCGCGGCATCTGCGAAGCCGCCGCCGCCGGAATCATCAAGCCGCTCCTGGTGGGTCCGGCGGGCAAGATCAAGGCCATCGCAGCGCAGTTCAACTTCGATATCTCGCGCTTCGAGATCGTCGACGCGCCCGATAGCGAGGCGTCGGCGGCGAGAGCCGTTGAACTGATTCACGAGGGCAAGGGCGAGTTGTTGATGAAGGGGAGCCTTCATACCGACGAACTGATGCGTAGCGTCACCGCGAAAGGGACAGGCTTGCGCACCGATCGGCGGATCAGCCACGTCTTTGCCATCGATGTGCCCGGTTACGCCCAGACATTGTGGATTACGGACGCGGCGATCAATATTTTCCCGGACCTCGATTGCAAGCGTGACATCGTTCAAAATGCGATCGACCTCTATGCCGGGATTGGCCTTGGCGAGCCGAGGGTCGCGATCCTGTCGGCGGTGGAGACGGTAACTGCCAAGATTCCGTCAACCATCGAGGCCGCCGCGCTCTGCAAGATGGCGGATCGCGGCCAGATCACGGGTGCCGTGCTGGACGGGCCGCTGGCGTTTGACAACGCCGTCGACAAGGAAGCCGCCAGAATCAAGGGAATAAAGTCGGCGGTCGCTGGTCAGGCCCAGATCCTGGTCGTGCCGGATCTCGAGGCTGGCAACATGCTGGCGAAGAATCTCACGTTCCTCGCGAAAGCGGACTCCGCCGGCATCGTGCTGGGGGCGCGCGTTCCCATCATTCTCACCTCGCGCGCCGACTCGCTTCGTGGCCGCATGGCCTCGTGCGCGATTTCGGTGCTGTATGCCGACGCCCGCCGCCGTGCTTCAACCGTTGCGGCTGCGTGAATGTCATGGACACGATCCTCGTCGCCAATGCCGGCTCGTCGAGCGTAAAGTTCCAGGTTTTTGGAATCGAACAGGACGGCAGCCTCAAGCGCCAGATCAAGGGCCTGATGGACGGAGTCGGAAGCCGACCGCGCCTGCGCGTTACCGCAGCCGACGGCGCCGTGCTGGTCGATCGTACCTATGAGAGCGCGACCGTTCCTGATGTCGCGAGGGCGCTCGCCACCGCGGGCACATGGTTGCGGGAGGAACTGAAAATCGATCCGATTGCGATCGGACATCGCGTGGTACATGGCGGACCGGACTACGACAGGCCGGTCCGGGTCGATCAAGATGTGTTGGCGCGGCTCGAACGCTACACCTCGCTGGCGCCGCTTCATCAGCCGTACAATCTGGCGCCAATCCGATCGATCATGGCCCGTTTCCCGGATCTTCCGCAGATCGCCTGTTTCGATACGGCATTTCATCGCGGCCACGGCGCACTGGCTGATCATTTCGCGATTCCATTGGCGCTGTATGCCGAGGGTGTGCGACGCTATGGATTCCACGGCCTGTCTTATGAATATATTGCCAGCGCTCTTCCTCAAGTAGCTCCCGAAATCGCTGACAAGCGGGTGGTCGTCGCGCATCTGGGGAGCGGCGCCTCGATGTGCGCACTGGGCCAGGGGCGCAGCATCGAAAGCACGCTGGGATTTACGGCACTCGACGGACTGCCGATGGGTACACGGCCGGGCCAACTCGACCCTGGCGTCGTGCTTTACCTGCTTTCGGAAAAAGGCATGTCGCCCGGCGAAGTGCAGAATTTCCTTTATCGCGAATGCGGCCTGAAGGGACTCTCCGGCATCAGCAACGATATGCGCGAGCTTCAGGGCAACACTGATCCGCGCGCGGTCTTTGCGGTCGACTATTTCGTCTACCGCGTGGGTTTGAACGCCGGGATGCTGGCCGCGGCGCTGCAGGGTATCGACGGTTTCGTCTTCACAGCCGGTATTGGCGAAAACTCGCCCCAGATCCGCGCGGCCATTTCGAGCAAGCTCGCCTGGCTTGGCGCTTCGCTGGATGCAGCCGCGAATGCCGAAAACAAGCTGCTGATTTCGCGCCCTGACAGCCGGCTCCCGCTTTACGTCATCCCAACCGACGAAGAGCTGATGATTGCCCGGCACACATGGTCGTTGCTGTCGCAGCAGACGACGAGTTCTCCAAAATACGTGAGGGCGTCATGACAATAGCAATACCCGTTTACCCCGAAACCAAAATAGCACTCAAGGGGCGCAAGGGACTGATCGTCGGCATCGCCAATGAGCAGTCGATCGCCTGGGGGTGCGCCAAGGCATTCCGTGCCCTGGGCGCCGATCTGGCCGTCACTTATCTGAACGAAAGGGCAAAGAAGCACGTGGAGCCGCTCGCGAGCGCGCTCGAATCTTCCATCTTCATGCCCATGGACGTCGGGATTGCCGGACAGACGGAGGCCGTGTTCGAGCGCATCGAAAAGGACTGGGGGCAACTCGATTTTCTCGTCCATTCGATCGCCTTCTCCCCCAAGGAGGCTCTCCACGGCCGGGTGATCGACGTCAAGCGTGACGGCTTTCTGGCGACCATGGATGTCTCATGCTGGTCGTTCCTCCGCATGGCGCATCTGGCGGAGCCCCTGATGAAGAAGGGCGGCACGATGTTCACGATGACTTACTACGGCAGCCAGATGGTGGTGGAAAACTACAACATCATGGGCGTCGCCAAGGCGGCGCTGGAATGCGCCGTTCGATACGTCGCGTCCGAGGTCGGCCCCAAGGGCATTCGGGTTCACGCCATATCGCCCGGCCCGCTGGCAACGCGCGCAGCCTCCGGGATTCCCGAGTTCGACGATCTGATGGCGAAGGCGCAGGCCAAGGCGCCCGCGCGAAGCCTGGTTAGCATCGACGACGTCGGAAAGGCGGTTGCCTTCCTCGCGCTCGACGGCGCGAAGCTGATGACGGGCGACACGATTTATATTGATGGCGGCTACCACATCATCGATTGAGGCTAGCCCGTACCAGGCTTGTTGGGCCGCCCGATGGGCCTCAAGAAGGCGGACCAGGGGGAGCGCATCTATCTGCGTTCCCCATTTGATTTGAATCAACAAGACGAACCAAAACGGGTGCACTTTTTGATTTGAGGTCGGCCGGCAATTTGCCAAAAGATTTCGGGAGATGGCCTTTGACAGCTTCACCTAATCCAGCACTGACAGATCACTTGCCATTTTTCATCACTGCGCCGGGCGATACCGATGTACTTTATTATATTACCTTGGTGATTGTCATTGGAAGCATTGTGGCGACCGGCGTCATCTTCCTGACGATTCATTCGCTGCCGGAAAGAATGGCGCATAAGTCGAAGAAGGTTCAGTTCGACATTGTCGCCGTGCTGGGTTTGCTCGGCCTCTTGTCGCACGAGCATGTCTTTTGGGTTGCAGCTCTGCTGCTTGCCTTCATCGACCTTCCCGACTTCCTGACCCCGTTCAAGCGCATAGCGACTTCGGTGGAAACTATTGCCGGGCAGGAATCGGACGTCAGCCTCGTTGATCATTCCGATTCCAGCCCGCCAAAGGACGCGCCCGCTGTTAAGCTCCCGAAGGACAAGAAGGGGGCCGCCCATGCTTGAACTCATGCTCTGTTCAATGTTGACCCTGCTTCCGGACTATCTGTTCCGGCGCTATGTGCAGGGCAGGCGCATCGGCCATGAAATCACGATCTTCTCGGTCTGGTACGAACTTCGCTACGGCATTACGCTTTGCCTGATCCTGACCGTGCTGCTCATCACGGTGGTCTTGTACAACCATCCGGAGTCGGAAAACGTCACCTCGCTATTCCGGACTACCTCGATATATCCCGAGATTGGTGGTCGGGTATCGGAGGTTTACGTCGGCTATAACGATCGCGTGAAAAAGGGCGACCGTCTGTTCAAGATGGACAGCTCGAGACAGGAGGCAACACTCGAGACGGCTCGCGCTCGCATCGCCGAAGTGGATGCGTCCGCCGCGACGGCCGAAGCCGACATCTTGACCAGCGAGGGTAAGTATCAGGAGGCTAAGGGAGCCCTGGAACAGGCCCAGGACGAACTGCGGACCAAGACCCAGTTGCAGCAGCGCAACGCCGACATTGTTGCCGCGCGTGAGATCGAAAAGCTTCAGACGCTCGTAGCGACACGACAGGGAGCGGTCGATGCCGCGGCGGCTGCCAAGCAATCAGCGCAAACGCGTATTTCCTCGGTAATTCCGGCACAGAAGGCGAGCGCGGAGGCCCAGCTTGCCGCAGCGAAGGTAGAACTCGACAAAATGACGATCCGTGCGGGTGTCGACGGGCGGGTCGACCAGTTCGTCTTGAAGGTCGGGGATATCATTCAGGCAGCGCCATTTACCAGGGCAGCGGGCATCCTCATTCCGGAGGGCGCGGGCGAGAACCAGCTCGCAGCAGGATTCAACCAGCTCGAGGCGCAAGTTATCAAGGTTGGCATGGCGGCCGAGGGCACTTGCGTCACGAAGCCGATGGCCATTATTCCCCTCGTAGTCGTTCGGGAACAAAATGTCATCGCCGCTGGGCAGATCACAGCTACCGACCAGCTGACCGATCTCAACAAGATCACCAAGCCGGGCACCGTAACCGTATTCCTTGAGCCTCTCTACAAGGGAGGACTCGATGGCGTGCCTCCCGGGAGCAGCTGCATCGTGAATGCCTATTCAAACAACCATGACTTGATTGCTTCGGGCAAGGTCGGCTCACTTGAGAAGATCTATCTGCACATCGTCGATACGGTGGCTCTCGTCCACGCGCTGATCCTCCGTCTGAAGGCGATCGTTCTGCCGCTGAAAGTGCTAGTACTGGGAGGTCATTGACTACGGAAGGCGACCGACTCCTTGCATGACGTTCATTGCGAGTCTGTCTTTTTTGTGCATCATGGCTCCGCTTTCAATTTTCTGGAGAGATAATAATGTTTGACGCACGCCGATTGTTGACCCTGGCCGTCATGCTGTTCGGCTCTAGCATCCTGCTGCCGGTCCAGGCTCATGCGATCGACCTGACGGGCGCCTGGGCAACCCAGACCGATCTGTGCAAGCTGGTCTTCACCAAGAAGGGTAGCAGCATCGTATTCGCCGAGCTTTCCGATCTCTACGGATCTGGATTCATCATCGAGGGCAACCGGATCAGGGGCAAAGCCGCTCGATGCACGATCACATCGAGGAAGCAGGACGGCGATAGTCTGGAACTGGGCGCATCCTGCGCGACGAGCATCATGAACCAGAAGGTTGGTTTCACCCTCAAGGTTATCGACGACGACAACCTCGACAGGCTGTTCCCGGATATCCCGGGAATGTCACTCAAATATACCAGGTGCGCGCTTTAGCACTGATCGTGGTAGCGGCTCTGAAAGAGGGCGCGACCGCCATGTCCGAAGTTTCCCAATATTCAGAAGTTGGAGCCTTGCGAGATGGGCGCCGGGTGGAAATCCGCGCGCTTCGGCCGGAAGACCGCAACGATCTCATCGCGGCGGTCCGCCGTATCGGCACGGATTCTCTCTACCGGCGGTTCTTCGCAGTCAAACGTGAGTTCAGCGAGAAGGAAACTTCCTTCTTCGTCAACGTGGATTTTATCAATCACGTCGCCCTGATCGCGGTGGTGGAGGAGGACGGCAAACCGACGATCGCCGGCGGCGGGCGTTTTATCGTTGTCAGCCCGGGACAGGCCGAGGTCGCGTTCGCTGTAGTCGACGAATACCAGGGGCAGGGTATTGGCACGACGCTGATGCGCCATCTGGTTGCGATTGCGCGTCGAGCGGGCCTGCGGGAATTGATTGCAGATGTACTGCCTGACAACAGGCAGATGTTGAACGTCTTTCAGAAGAGCGGCCTGCCGGTCAGCACCCGACGGGAGTCGGGAAGCCTGCACCTCACGCTTCGGCTGATCTAGCGGGCCTCGCTGCAATTTTTTCCACGAAGTGGCACCGGATTGATTTGCATCAATGCTATCGACCGATCGAGTCCTACGTTTTCATGATCCAGCTATCGCCCAAGCTGGGGGTATTGGTGCTCAAGACCTCCATAGAGCACCAAAGCTAGAGGCCGCCACCTCCCCTGTGACGGCCTCTACTTTGTGTGAAAATCGTTGACTGAGAAGAAGTCGACAGCAGGGCTGCATGCAAGCCGGGATGCCGGCTCAAATCGACATTTCCGGCACCTTGGCGGGGACGACAAGTTCTGCCTCGGTATTGGCGATCACGTCCGCCACGCTGACGCCCGGCGCGGTCTCCATCAGGGTCGCGCGGCCATCGGGGAATCCAATCACCGCCATATCGGTCACGACAAGGTCAACGGCCCTAATCGATGTCAGCGGCAGATTGCACTTCTTGACGATCTTCGATTTTCCCTTGGCGGCGTGCTGCATGGCGACGATCACCCGCCTGGCGCCGGTCACCAGATCCATCGCCCCGCCCATGCCGGGGACCATCTTGCCCGGGATCGTCCAGTTGGCGAGTTGGCCCCCACTATCCACCTGGAGCCCGCCCAGCACCGTCATATCGACATGGCCGCCGCGGATCAGGCCGAACGACAAGGCGCTGTCGAAGCAGCATGCGCCGGGAAGCGCGCTGATCGGGCGCCCGCCGGCATCGGTCAGTAGCGGATGCTCCATGCCCTGTTCCGGAATGGGGCCGGTACCGATCAATCCATTCTCGGATTGAAAGAAGACCTTGAGGTCGGCAGGAACATAGTTCGCAATCAGGGTCGGAATCCCGATGCCGAGATTGACGAGCATTCCCGAGCGCAATTCGAGGGCGACGCGTCGGGCGATTATCGTTTGTGCGTCCATGATCTCACCCATTGGCAACGAGATAATCGACCAGCGGTCCCGGCGTGACGACATGATCCGGCGCAATGACGCCGACCGGGACAATGTTCTCCGCGGTGACGATCACGGTATCCGCCGCCATCGCTATCACCGGATTGAAGTTGCGGGCTGTGAGCGCGTATTGGAGATTGCCGAGATAGTCGGACAGGAACGAATGGACCAAAGCAAAGTCAGCATGCAGAGCCGTTTCCAGCAAATAGGTTTTTCCGCCGACGTCGATCGTCTGCTTGCCCTGTTCGACTGTGGTGCCGACGCCGGTCGGCGTCAGGATACCGCCCAGTCCGCAGCCGCCGGCGCGGATCCGCTCGACGAGCGTTCCCTGCGGCACCAGATCGATGGCCATCTTCTGCGCCATCATCTGCTGTTGCGCCTTGGGATTGAGACCGATGTGGCTCGCGATCATGCGGGTAACCAGCCCCGCGTCGACCAGCTTGCCGATTCCCTTGCCCGCGAGCGCAGCATCGTTGGCGATCACGAACAGATTGGATTTGCGTTGTCGGACTAACTCGTCGAGCAGACGCTCCGGTGTCCCGACCGCCATGAATCCGCCGATCATGACGCTGGCGCCGTCGGGGATCATGGCGACTGCTTCTTCTACGGAAACGACCTTCATGATCTGCTTCTCCGTTAGCCTCAGCTAGAATAGCCGAACACCGATACGGAAGCGGCGCGTTGATTTGCATCAAGCAATAATGTGATCTGCGAAAGCTCGCGTTCTCGGCAGGGATCTCGGTGGGCGATGGAACTATTCCGGCTCCGCAGCAGGCGGGTCTGGTGGGGCTGGCAACCATTTCGACGACGTCGCGAGCGGAGACCGGTTCAGTTCGCGTCGTGTTCACCAAGGCGGGATTTATTGTCGGTGTTGGCGGAGGACGCGGGATTCTCACTTTTCGCGGCCACAACTATCCATTCAGGGTTTCGGGCATGAGTCTGGGCGCCACGATCGGGGGATCGACCAACAAGATGATCGGGCAGGCATTGAACATGCACGCTCCCGGCGACATCGCGGGTAGCTATAGCACCATCGGTGCTGGCGGAGCGCTGGCTGCCGGCGCCGGCGGCGTGCAGCTCCAGAATGCAAATGGCGTGATTCTCCAATTGCACGGCGTCAAGGCCGGTGTGGAATTGTCGGCCGCCGTCGGCGGTGTCACGATCACCATGGAGTGACGCTAGTCCCTGTTTGCGGATCGCCACGACCGCAAACGAGGTTTCCGCAAGATCGGATAGCCGAACGTCGTCGGGCCATCTGTCTCCGCTGATTGCCGTTGAATGGCTGCACCGTAAATCCGAGCAATAGATGAGTAGGCCGCGCACGCCGGACGCGCGCATTTCGCCCAGGGTGATTTTTTCGGGTCGCTTCATCTCCGGCGGAATTTGCGATCCCTACGCCATCTTCTTCTTCGCGTGGCTCTCAACGAATGCCTTGAGGCTCTCCGGAAGTACCTTGTTCTCAAGGTCGCATCGCTGTTGCAAATCTTCTGCAACTTCGCTGGAGACATCGCGTGACCAGCCCTCCGCCGTATTGAAGCTCACGATCCGAACTGGGTTGCTGTATTGGCCGCTTAATAAGTCTCGAAAGACGGTTTCGTAATCCGTGGCTTCCACGTCGACCTCGCGCCAGACGCTGCCTAGCCTGCCGAGATTGTCGACGACCAAATAAACGGTCGTCGTCTCACCGCCGGGAACGATGGATGGGGACCTACGCATTATAGGTACTCGCGAACCACCAATAGCAAACATGCTATGACGTAGTTTCGTTCCGGGCAAGGCTGTGGCGGAATACCAATGCGAAGCGTGCGGCGGCGCCTTCGATCGGCTCTCGCAGCCGCTTCATGGTGAACTCGATATTCGCCGACTGCAGTCTGATATCCGGGATCTTGAGGGGCCGATTTCCGATTGCCAGCACATGGCGAGCATCGCGATGCAGAGGCGGAAAGCGCGATTGAGGGCAGGGACGACAAGCACGAAAAGGCAATGTTCGCGGTGTTCCAGGTGTTGAAGAAGCTCAGGGCGGGCCATCAAGCCGCTTGGTACGGCGAGAAGGCGGTCACGCCATGAAGCGCCGGCGCCAGACAGCCAGAAAGCGTAACCGCCAGCGGATTGCAGCCCACGCAAGGCGGCTGCGGCGATAACGCGGAATTAATCTCATCAGCCCATAATCCAGGCCAGTTAGATGGGTGCCGCGTAGAGGAGCCGTCGCGAGGACGATCCAGCGACGGCTCCGTTTTTTGTTCACTCATTTGAGGTCGACGCACGTGACCACGACATCGGAAACGCCAAGCCAAACCGAACAACCCGAATCCACAACACCGAGCAGGCAATCGAGCCGGAAATCGATCCTGGCGCTGTCGGTGTTCGCTCTTGGCCTAAACGCTAGTGCGGCCGTCTATACACTGTCGCCTTCCGATTTTACCCTGCCGAATGTCAGCTATTTGGCCGAACTGCTTCCGCACCAGAAAGCTTCCGATCCAATACCGGATCCGGTTCTCGCCGCCTTGAAGGATATTCAGTCAACTCAGCAACAACACGTTGCCTCGCTGCAAGAAAATAGCTCCTCATTGCAACAGAACACAGCGCTGCTTCAGCAGGATTCAACTACGCTTGCTTCTCTAAGACAGAGCATCACGGACGAGCATGTCGACGTGAAGAAGATATCTGCTCAGCTTTCCACGCTTATCGCGAAGGTCGACTCGCTGCAAAATGCAATAGCGCCGGAAATAACCTCCTCCATTCCAAGAGGGCGCGCTCGAAACCGGCTATCCAGAGTGGTGCGCAAAGGGATTGCTGGGCAGCCCAAACCTGTAGGGCCTTTCTCGGTTAGAGGAGCGCCCCTAAGTTTTCCAGCCATCCCCCAGGGCTGAGACAGTTCAGCCGGATCTGCAGCAGCGGCCTTCCCAGAGTATGCCCACGCACAGCATCGACTGGGCTCATGCCCGATTCACACATTCCGGCGCGCTGAAAGCTGACTAGGCTGCACATTGGTGCTCGACGGCTTTCCGGGAGTAACCCGCAGCGCGTGGCAATCGATTTGCCGACACAGTGCCCACACGGGCAGTTTCTGAGGTTCGGCGATTTCTGGCTAAGTGCTTGATTTGCTTGGTGAGCGCGGAGGGACTCGAACCCTCGACCCCATGATTAAAAGTCACGTGCTCTACCGCCTGAGCTACGCGCTCACGTGAGGCGCTGTGTAGGGGTCCGCTTGGTGCGGGTCAATAGCGCGGCGACCGGCAAACCGGCGGGCGGGAGAAGTCGGATTGTCGTGCCGGCTCCGTCCGTTAGCCGGGAGTCCTCAGACGGGGGACCGCCTCCAAAACCCGCCTGCCTCAGCTCGCCTCGGTATGAATCTTGGACGCCACCGGCTGCGAGGAGCCGACCCCCGTCGGCAGGCTCACCGGGCGCAGCCCGATAAGCTCAGCGGTCCGGATCCCGGTTTTGCGCCAGAATTCGAACGAGTTGATCCGCGAATTCTCCAGGATCGCAATCGCGACCGCCGCCAGGAACGGCAGGCTCTGCAGCACCAGCACGCCTGCAAAGATATAGATCTCGCGCACTTCCTTGAAGCTGTTGGTGGCGACCAAAACGGCCGCGCCGACCAGCAGCAGCACGCCGATCACGGCTTCCCAGAACGCCTGGAACTCGATCGACATCCGCGACAGGCCGCCCTTGGAAGTGCGGGCGAAGGCGAGGTGCTCGGTGATCAGCCCGTTGGCGACCGCGCGCGACACCGTCCACTGCACCGACATCGCGGCGACCATCGCGCCCAGCATCTGCCCCCATTTCACCGGCACCCGCAGGCGATACAGCACCATGAAATGCAAGAGCGAGACCACGAAGGAAGCGATGATCGGCAGCGTCAGGATCTTGTCGGGAATGGCGATGTCGGCGAAGGCGACGATCGGAACCCAGATCAAATTGAGGATCGCAACCAGCACGCCGAGGCTCTCCGCGCCGAGCCAGTTCAGCCAGCCCAGCGAAAATTCGCGACGCTGCTGCGGCGACAGCCGGCTGGCGCCGGGCAGGAACCGCCGCCAGTGCTTCTTGACGATCTGGAAGCCGCCATAGGCCCAGCGATGGCGCTGCTTCTTGAAGGCCTCATAGGTGTCGGGCAGCAGGCCGTAACCGTAACGGTGGTTGGTGTAATGCGTCAGCCAGCCCTGCTCGATGATGGCAAGGCCGAGGTCGGTATCCTCGCAGATGGTGTCGCCGGCCCAGCCGCCGGCCATGTCCATCGCCGCGCGCCGGATCAGGCACATGGTGCCGTGAACGATGATGGCGTTTTCCTCGTTGCGCTGGACCATGCCGATGTCGAAGAACCCGGCATATTCGCCGTTCATGATGTAATGCATCAGCGACGTGTTGCCGTCGCGATGGTCCTGCGGCGCCTGCACGAGGCCGACGCGGGGATCGGCGAATACCGGCACCAGGTCCTTCAGCCAGTCCGGCTCGACCATATAGTCGGCGTCGATGATGCCGATGATCTCGGCATCGACCGCGGTGCGTTCCATCGCGATGCGCAAGGCGCCGGCCTTGAAGCCCTGCACCTTCTCGGCATTGATGAACTTGAAGCGCTCGCCGAGCGCGCGGCAGTGATCCTGGATCGGTTGCCAGAACGCAGGGTCAGGTGTGTTGTTGATGATGACCACGCATTCGAAGTTCGGATAATCCAGCCGCGAGACCGCATCGAGGGTAGCTTTGAGCATGTCGACCGGCTCGAAATAGGCCGGGATGTGGATCGAGACCTTTGGAAAGGTCACGCCTTCGCCGATGGTGGCGGGCGCCACCGGCGCTCCCTTCACGATGAGCCGGTGGGGCTTCTGGCCGAACGCAATCGCGGCGATTTCCTCGATCCGCGCCATCGCGATCAGTACCAGCGGCACCAGCAGGATTAGACCAAGCGTGAGAGCAAAAGCCGAGCCGAACACGAAGTAGTGCCCGTTCCAGTAGGCGAACACGGTGGCCGCCCAGGCCCCGACGCCGTTCGCCGCCGCCGATAGCATCAGTGCCTGCATCACCGTCGGCTGCGCCAGCTTGAAGATCGGCAGCGACATCAGGATGCCGACCAGGACCGCGATGGTCGCGAGCTTCCAGTAGTCGGGATTGACGATCGGCCCTACCCACGAAAATTTCGGCTCGCGCGCGGCGTTCAGAATGCCCCAATAGGGACCGACGCCGCCCTCGAAGAATTTCCAGGGCTGATCGATCGCCTCGACGATGTTGTATTCCATGCCGATGGCTTCGGCCCGGCTGACGAAATTGCGCAGCACCATGGCCTGCTCGAACGGGCCGGGAACGGCATTGCGCAGATTGTAGCCGGCGCTCGGCCAGCCGAATTCGGCGATCACGATCCGCTTGCCGGGGAACTGGTCGCGCAGGAGCTGGTACATCGAGACCGCCTGGTCGACCGCCTGGTTGGCGGTGAAGTTTTCCCAGTAGGGCAGGACGTGCGCGGCGATGAAGTCGACGGAGTAGCCGAGCTGCGGATTGTCGCGCCAGATGTTCCAGATTTCGCCGGTCGTGACCGGCACATTGACGGATTTCTTGACCCGCTTGATCAGCTCGATCAGGTCGTCGACCTTCTGCTCGCCGCGATAGATCGTCTCGTTGCCGACGACGACGCCGATCACGTTGCTGTTGTGGCGGGCGAGGTTGATCGCGGAATCGATCTCGCGCTCGTTGCGGTCGGAATTCTTGTCGATCCAGGCGCCGACCGTGACTTTCAGACCGAACTCGGCGGCGATCGGCGGCACCAGTTCGACGCCGCCGGTCGAGGAGTAAAGCCGGATCGCCCGCGTCAGCGGGGCCAGCCTTTTCATGTCGGCGCGGATCTTTTCGACGCTGGGAATATTGTCCACGTCGGGATGGCCGGTTCCTTCGAACGGCGCATAGGACACGCTCGGCAGGATGCCGGTGAAGTCGGGGGCCTCCTGCTTGTCCCTGAACGCCCCCCACATCGCAGCGTGAACCGCGGTCACAAGCAGCACAACGGCGACGACGGCGCGCATCGCAACTAAACCATCTGGGGCGAACATGGCAGGGAAGCGGACCCGACCCCGAGATCCGACCGAGTCAGCGGCAAATCAAACATATCTCTGCCACGCGATTTAACAACTCTTATGACGCCGTGGCGTTTTCAGGGCGCGAACTCTGCCAACCGCGAAAATTTGGGATCGTTCCGCCGGAGGGCGTATTATTTGGTGGGGACGGGTGCCGGCGGAGCCGCCGCGGCCGGCGGTGCTCCCGCGGCGGGGGCCGCCGCCGCGGCGCCGGCAGTCGCCGGCGCGGCAGGGGTCGCAGCCGCGGCCGCCTGCGGTTGGGCGTTGGGGTTGATCCAGCAGGCGTGAACCCGGCTGTTAAGGGTTTCGGCCACCTTGGGATCGATCTGGGCGCCAAACCGGGTCAGGCAGCGGAAGGTCGCCTGGACATGGCCGCCGGGACAGCCAAAGCGGTCATAAAGATCGAGGTGCCGGAGCGCGGTGTCGATGTCGTCGAGCCACATCAGGCGCACCACGCGGCGGCCGAACCAGACGCATTCGGGGTTTCCAGCCGGGCCGTTGATGGCCTGGGCCGCTTCGGCGAATTCGTCGGTCTTGCGTTGATTGTCCTTGGCCACGTCAGCCGGGGCCGCGGCCGCCGGCTTGCCGGACTGGTCCTGGGCCTTGGAATCGCCGCTCTGGGCGGCGGCGCTTCCGATACCGATCAGCAGTGCAAACCCGGGGGCGGCGAGGTGACGCAGAACCGCATTTCGAAGCTTGAACACCCGTCGACGCATAAATTCCCCGATTAGTTCCCGATGGCGCCCGGCAGGGCGCGGCTCGCGTTGATGCCGTCCAAATAGGTCCCCAATGCGGCGGAGACGCCTGGCGATTATCTGGTGGATTCCCATGACGGACATTTCGGAATTTGTCCAGTAAAGTCACAACTTTATCGCGTTGTGGTAAAGCCTCAGGCGCATGCAGGCTTGGGATTGCATCCAGCCTGCTCTTGTAGCCAGCTCTTGGCAGACGGCCGGTGACCGGCTAATCGACGATCCCCGCCCGAAAGGATTGGAACCGATTTCTCTTCGTACGCCGCTGGCGCTTCTCCTTCTGTCTCTCGGTGCGATTGCCGCGGCGTGGTGGTGGCTGGCCACGCCGATCACGCTGTCGCGCGCGCCGATCGATCCCAACGCCAAGTTGATGTGCGTGTCCTATGCGCCGTTCCGCGGCGCCCAGACGCCGCTGTCGCCGACCACCCATGTGTCGGCCGAACAGATCGCCGAGGATCTCGAGCAACTCGCCAAGATCACCGATTGCGTACGGACCTATTCGATCGAAAACGGCCTCGATCAGGTCCCGGGCATTGCTGCCAAGGTCGGGCTGAAAGTCATCCAGGGCATCTGGCTCGGCGGCAACCGGTTGAAGAACCTCGCCCAGATCGCCATCGCCGTGCGGCTGACCAAGGAGTTTCCCGGCACCATCACCTCGGTGGTGGTCGGCAACGAGGTATTGCTGCGGGGGGAAATGACCACGGCCGATCTCGCCGCCACCATCCGCTCGGTCAAGGCGCAGGTCGACGTTCCCGTGACCTATGCCGACGTCTGGGAATACTGGCTGCGCAATCGCGAGGTCTATGACGCGGTCGACTTCGTCACCATACATATCCTGCCGTACTGGGAAGACTTTCCGATCCGTGCCAAATATGCCTCGGCCCATGTCGATGCCATCCGCCGGCGGATGGCGGTGGCGTTTCCCGGCAAGGAGATCCTGATCGGCGAAACCGGCTGGCCGAGCGAAGGGCGGATGCGCGAGGGCGCTCTGCCGTCGCGCACCAACCAGGCCCGCGTGGTCTCGGAAATCCTTGACCTCGCGAAACGGGAGAATTTTCGCGTCAACCTGATTGAGGCTTACGACCAGCCTTGGAAGCGCCAGCTCGAGGGCACGGTCGGCGGCTATTGGGGCCTGTTCGATTCTGTGCAGCGCGCAGTGAAATACCCGTCGGGAATCGCCATCAGCAACTTCCCATTCTGGAAGCTGCAGATGGGATGCGGAATGGCGCTGTCCTTCCTCGTGTTCGGCGCCGCCTGGCTGACGCTGCGCCGCCGGCCATGGAAGCCGCGGCTGGCGTCCTGGATCGCGGTCTCGCTATCGGCGACCACGGCCGGCATTCTGCTCGGCATCGCCGCCGACAAGATGTTCTATGAAAGCTACGGTTTTGGGGGCTGGCTCGGCTGGGGCGCGCTGCTGGCCGCCGGCACGGCCGCGCCCCTGCTCGTCGCCAACGCGCTGATGTCGGGGCGGGCGCTGCCGACATTCCTGGAACTGCTCGGGCCCCGCGAGTGGCGCACCCGATCGGCGCTGACGGTGATCCTGGGCCTGGCGCTGGCGGTGACGACCCTGATCGGCGCCGAGACTGCGCTCGGCTTTGTGTTCGATCCGCGCTACCGCGACTTTCCGTTTGCCTCCCTGACCATGGCGGTGGTGCCATTTTCTCTGCTGACGCTGCTCAATCGGCCGCAGCAGGGCGTACGCCCGATCGCGGAAGCGGTGTTCGCCGGGCTTTTGGCCGTGGCGGCGCTCTACACGATCTTCAACGAAGGATCGAACAACTGGCAGTCGCTTTGGACCTGCGCGATCTATTTCCTGCTCGCCGTTACGCTGTGGCAGGCGCGGGCCGTGCAAAACCCAGAATGAGCAGGCCGATCGCAAGGCCCGACAGCGCGATATTGTAAAGCACGATCCCGAATCCGGCGGCGATCAGCCCGCCCGTCAGCAAGACGATCGAGGGACGGATGACGTGCAGCGCCGCGATGATGAGCGCGACAATGCCGAACACCGAATTGCGAAACAGCGAAGTCGCGAGAATCCTGGTCTTGCACAGCATGGTCTGCAGACCGGCGTCGCAGGCGAGCGCAACGGTCGAGAACTCGATCGCGAGATAGCGCAGATAGAGCGCGTAGCCGACGGTCAGGAAGCCGACCACCAACAGCCATTGCACCTGATAGGACGTGAGCCGGAACGGAGTTTTTTTCATTTCGCGAATATGATCGGGAATGGCTGGCGGGACAAGGCGGGCCATGGCCGCCGTCGCTAAAGCAAATGAGAAACTGATCTCAAAGCGTTGGAATCGTGGGTTTTATTGTGGGTTCCCACGCCGGAAGAACGACGACAATGTGGACGGCGGATCGGGCTTCTTCGCCGGCTCCTCGACCGCCACCCGCTTTGGAAGGCCCCGCCGGCGGACGAAATACCGGGTGGTCGCCGGCCTGGTGGCGACCGGCTTGTCGGTCGCACGCTCGGCGCCAGCCGCCTCGTCGGCATTCATGACCAGATGCTGACCGTCGAATACCGTAGTCGCGCAGGGCCGGTTGTTTTCGGTCAGGCCGGCGCAGATCTTCGCCGCTGCCGCCGCGTCGTCGAGCGGGCCGGCGACCAGCCGCAATTGCATGCCGAGACCGTTGCTGCCTTCCTTGATGACGATGATCGGGCGCAAGGTCGTCAGCGCCGCGTTCGACCTCGACTTCAGAAGTCCGCGCCACAGCGCGCGCAGGCCGCCGACCGAATTCGCGCCGCCGACGTCGACACCGAATTCAGTGCGCTGCACGGGGAGCTTGGGCAGGGACTTCGCTGCGTCCTGCTCCGCGTCATCGGTGGGGGGAGCCGACGCCACCACTTCCGCCATCGGCGCGGCGGTAATGTCCTTCGCCGGCTTTTCCGGTTTCTCGGATTTCTCAGACTTCTCGGGCTTCTCCGGTTTCACGATCGCCGCTTGCTTCTCGGGTATCGCCTGCTTCTCGGGTGTCGCCGGCTTTTCCGGTGTGGCTGGCTTTTCGGGTTCGATCAGTTTCGGCGCGGCTGGATCGGGTGGACCCATCATCGATTTCGCGGCCACCAAAGGGGGAAGGGGGGTGACGGTCGGCGCAGTCATCATGACCGGTGAAGTCGCCGGCGTGGTCGTGGTTGGCTGTGGATTTGACGGCTTCTGGGAGAGGGACGCCACCGTCGCAGGAGCAGGCTCCGGGGCCGCGGCGGCCACCGGGGCCGGCTTCTCCACGGGTTTTTCGACGGGCTTTGGCGCCATCGTCGCCACCGGGGACAGCGCGGGAGCGGGGGGCGGGCTCTGAGCCTGCAGTTGCTTCTGAGCCGGAGGCTGCGGATCGTTCGCCGCGGCGGCGGCCGCCGCCGTTGACGTGGGCGGCTGCGGCGACGCCGCGACCTGTTGTTTCGCTATGGCGCCGGTCATGGTTTCCAGGCCCTGTTCCAGCACCGTGACGCGGGAAAACAGCCGGTCGCGATCGCCGTTGAGGGTCTCGATGGCGGAGGCCAGCCGCCGGGCCTCGCCCTGGCTTTCCTTGGCGAGAAGCCGGATCTGCTCTTCCTGCTGCGCCACCGCGAGTTGGTCCCGGCGTGCGGTGCTAGACGCTTGATTGGCGTAGACGGCCAGGACGACCGCGGCCACGGAAGCCACGCCCCAGAACCCCAGCCGCCAGAGCGCCCGACGGTCGAAAACATCCTCCTCGGCCAACAATCCCGACAGCAGGCCGCCGGTATTTTCGGTCTCGAAGCTGCTAGCCCGCTTGTCGGTGTCCCTCGCCATGCGACGCTTGGGCCCCCCGCGCCCACCGAATCACGCAGAAACATTAACAGGAAAAACGCCTTGCGCTGGAATCCGGGGTATCCTGCCGGTTTCCACTCCAACGAAAAACGCTTTATTACGGCAGCGGCGGATGCGCCGCTGCTTTCCACAGCTTTAAGGGTTCAGATGACCGTTCGATCCAGCCTCACGATCGTGCTCGCGGCCGGCGAGGGCACGCGGATGCGCTCTTCGATGCCAAAGGTGCTTCATCCGGTGGCGGGTCAGTCGCTGCTGGCGCATGTGCTTGGCGCAGCCCCCAAAGGCGCGGGCGCAGCACTTGCGGTAGTCGTCGGGCCCGATCACGGGGCGGTCGAGAAAGAGACCAGGCGGCTGCGCCCGGATGCCGCGACCTACGTGCAGCGCGAGCGGCTCGGCACCGCGCATGCGGTGCTCGCCGCACGCGAGGCGATCGCCCGGGGCGCCGACGATCTGGTGGTTGCATTCGGCGACACCCCGCTGATTTCGGCCGCGACCTTTGCCCGTTTGCGCGCGCCGCTGCAGAACGGCGCGGCCCTGGCCGTGCTCGGCTTTCGCGCCGCCGACCCCACCGGCTACGGCCGGCTGTTGGTCGAAGGCGACCGGCTGGTGGCGATCCGCGAACAGGCCGACGCCAGCCCCGCCGAGCGCGCCATCAAGCTCAGCAACGCCGGCGTAATGGCGTTCAACGGCCGCCGGGCGCTGGAAATCATCGAAAAAATAGGCAATGCCAACAGCAAGGGCGAATACTATCTGACCGACGCTGTTGCCATCGTACGGAACCTGGGATTGGAGGCGGTCGTGATCGAAACCAGCGAGGATGAAGTGCGCGGCATCAACACCAAGGCCCAGCTCGCCGAAGCCGAAGCCGTGATGCAGGCGCGGCTGCGCAAGGCGGCGCTGGAGGCCGGCGTCACCATGATCGCGCCCGATACGGTCTACCTCGCCGCCGACACGAGCTTCGGCAGCGACGTCACGATCGAGCCGTTCGTGGTGATCGGTCCCGGCGTCTCGATCGCGGACGGCGCGGTGATCCATTCGTTTTCCCACATCGTGCAGGCCTCGATCGGCAGGAACGCGTCGGTCGGTCCCTATGCGCGCTTGAGGCCGGGCACCTCGCTCGGCGACGGCGCCAGGATCGGCAATTTCGTCGAGACCAAGGCCGCAACCCTCGAGGCGGGCGTCAAGGTCAACCATCTCAGCTATATCGGCGATGCTCATGTCGGCGCGGGGGCCAACATCGGCGCCGGCACCATCACCTGCAACTATGACGGTTTTTCCAAGCACAGGACCGAAATCGGCAAGGCCGCCTTCGTCGGCACCAACTCCTCGCTGGTGGCGCCCGTGAAGATCGGCAACGGCGCCTATATCGGGTCGGGCTCGGTGATCACGAAAGACGTGCCCGACGATGCGATGGCGGTCGAGCGCAGCCAGCAAAGCATCCGAGAGGGCGGCGCTGCGCGATATCGAGAGATGAAGACCAGGGACAAGAAGCTCAAGCCTTGAAGAAGCTCAAGGCCGTCGCTTTCCGCGACCGTTTGCACCGCAGCGCTACTCGTCGTCGTCCTTGAAGGCCGAGCGCGTCAGACCCAGACCGTGCGGTTTCGCGTGCGGTTCCGGTTCGCCCGGCTGGTGCGGGTGCTTCACTTGCGCCGGCTTGACTTCCCGTCCGCGCTGCGGCGGCGGCCAGTGGGCAAGGTGGCTGCCCCCGGTCTCGCTGGCGTGCGAATGCGCCGAAGCGGGGCCTCGGTCGCCGTCTGGGTGGTCGCGCGTGTCGGTCACAAGCCTGTCTCCGAATGGCCCATCCTTCCCGAAAAAGAGTTGACCGCGCGTTAAGCCGCGCGCTCAATCCGGAAGGGATAGGTATTCCCGAAGGCTTCGGAGAGGCCTGTTAAGCCTGACGCTTTACCCTGACTCAATTGGCAATAATTATTGAGTACCTCAACCGCTTTGAATCTCGTTAAGAGTTTCCCGCGGTTTTGAAGATGTTTCGACAAATTGGGGAATTTGGATCCGTATGTGCGGGATTGTCGGCATTTTGGGGCGTGGACCGGTCGCCGATCAGATCGTGGATTCGCTCAAGCGGCTCGAATATCGCGGCTACGATTCCGCCGGCGTCGCCACGCTGGAAGGCGACCATCTCGAACGCCGCCGCGCCGAAGGCAAACTCAAAAACCTCGAGGCGCGACTGCGCACCGAGCCGCTGGCCGGCCATACCGGCATCGGACATACGCGCTGGGCCACCCACGGCAAGCCGACCGAGAGCAACGCGCATCCGCATGCGACCGACAACGTCGCCGTGGTGCACAACGGCATCATCGAGAATTTCCGCGAACTGCGGCAGATGCTGGAGAAGCAGGGCGCGAAATTCCAGAGCGATACCGATACCGAAGTCGTGGTTCACCTGGTCAATTCCTATTTGCTCAAGGGAATGTCGCCGCAGGAGGCGGTGAAGGCGTCGCTGCCGCAGCTGCGCGGCGCATTCGCGCTGGCTTTCGTATTCAAGGGCTTTGGCAATCTGATGATCGGCGCCCGCAAGGGCTCGCCGCTGGCGGTCGGCCATGGCGATGGCGAGATGTATCTGGGATCGGATGCGATCGCCCTCGCGCCCTTTACCGACACCATCAGCTATCTCGAGGATGGCGACTGGGTGGTCCTGACCCGCGAAGTCGGCGTGATCTACGACGAGCACGGCGCGGTGGTGAACCGCGAGGTGCTGAAATCCGGCGCCTCGTCGTTCATGGTCGACAAGGCGAATTACCGCCACTTCATGGCCAAGGAAATTCACGAGCAGCCCGAGGTGGTCGGCCACACGCTGGCGCGCTACGTCGACATGGCGGCCGAGCGGATATCGCTGCCGGTCAAGCTGCCGTTCGACTTCAAGGACATCCAGCGGATTTCGATCACGGCGTGCGGCACCGCAAGCTATGCCGGCTATATCGCCAAATACTGGTTCGAGCGGCTTGCGCGCGTGCCGGTCGAACTCGATGTGGCTTCCGAATTCCGCTACCGCGAAGCGCCGTTGCGCAAGGGCGACCTCGCGATCTTCATTTCGCAATCCGGCGAGACCGCCGATACGCTGGCGGCGCTGCGTTATGCCAAGTCGCAGGGGCTGCACACGTTGTCCGTGGTCAACGTGCCGACCTCGACGATCGCGCGTGAAAGCGAGACCGTGCTGCAGACATTGGCCGGCCCGGAAATCGGCGTCGCCTCGACCAAGGCTTTCACCTGCCAGCTGATGGTGCTGGCCGCGACCGCGATCGCCGCCGGCAAGGCGCGCGGCGAACTATCGGATGCCGACGAGGCCGGGCTCGTCCACGGCCTGATCGAAATTCCGCGGCTGATGGCGGCGGCACTCACCACCGAACCGCAGATCGAAAAGCTCGCCCGCGACATCGCCAAATGCAAGGACGTGCTCTATCTCGGCCGCGGCACGAGTTATCCGCTGGCGCTGGAAGGCGCCCTGAAGCTGAAGGAAATTTCCTATATCCACGCCGAAGGCTACGCCGCCGGCGAGCTCAAGCACGGGCCGATCGCGCTGATCGACGAAAACATGCCGATCGTGGTGATCACGCCGCACGACGGGGTGTTCGAGAAAACCGTCTCCAACATGCAGGAGGTCGCCGCTCGCGGCGGCAACATTATCCTGATGACCGACGCCAAGGGGGCGGCGGAAGCGACCGTTGAATCGATGGTGACGATCGTGCTGCCGGACATGGCTTCGATCTTCACGCCGATCGTTTATGCCGTCCCGGTGCAGCTTTTGGCCTACCACACCGCCGTCATCATGGGCACCGACGTCGACCAGCCGCGCAATCTCGCGAAATCCGTCACCGTCGAATAGGCCGCGTCAAGGGGGCGCTTGGTCGCTTCCGGTCTTCAAAAATCTGCTAGAAGACCCTAGCTGACATCGTACGATATCCGCCTGACTCGATTTGGAACCCCAATGAACCGCGACGACCTGCCACCGCCCGAGCCTCCGGCCGAACTTCCGCCGGACGTCCACAGCGGCTTGATGGCCCGCTTCCGGAACTATTTTCTCACCGGCCTGATCGTCGCCGGTCCGGTCGCCATCACGTTTTACCTGACCTGGTGGTTCGTGACCTGGGTCGACGGCATCGTCCGGCCGTTCGTGCCGATCGCCTACCGCCCGGAAACCTATCTGCCGTTCGGGCTGCCCGGTTCCGGGCTGATCGTCGCCGTGGTGGCGCTGACGCTGCTCGGCTTCCTCGCCGCCAATCTGATTGGGCGCACGCTGGTCGATCTCGGCGAACGGCTGCTCGGGCGCATGCCGGTGGTGCGCGCGATCTACCGCAGCCTGAAGCAGGTGTTCGAGACGCTGTTCTCGGGCAAGGGATCGAGCTTTCGCCGCGTCGGCCTGGTTGAATTCCCGTCGCCCGGCATGTGGTCGATCGTGCTGATCTCGCAATCGCCGAGCGAGGCGGTCGCCAGCAATCTTCCCGGCGAGGAGGAGCACATCTCGGTGTTCCTGCCCTGCGCCCCGAACCCGACCACGGGCTTCTTCTTCTATGTGCCGAAGAGCAAGATCATCGAAGTCGATATGAGCACCGAGGACGCCGCCACCCTGATCATGTCCTGCGGCGTGGTGCAGCCCGGCTCCGACGGTCAGAAGAAGATCGCCGCCCTCGCGGGCATGGCAAATGCCGCGCGCGTAGCCAATTCAGCCTTACTGCAGCCGCAAGCCGCGAAGGTGGAGTGAGGGACGTCGTCATTCCGGGGCGGGTCGAAGACGCGAACCCGGAATCTCGAAATTCCGGGTCTGGTCCTTCGGACCATCCCGGAATGACATTGGGCAAACCTACCCCGCCCCGATCAACGGTATCGCCTCATCCCGCTCGAACAGATAGAGCAGGCAGCGCAGCGCCTCGCCGCGGTCGCCGTCAAGTCTTGGATTGTCCTTCATGATGCGGAGCGCCTCATCGCGCGCTTGCGTGATGAGCTGGCCGTGGACCTCGGAGCGGGCGATGCGGTAGCCGGGCAGGCCGCTCTGGCGAACGCCGAGCACGTCGCCTTCGCCGCGCAGCCGCAGATCCTCCTCGGCGATGCGGAAACCGTCGGTAGTTTCGCGGATCACTTTCAGCCGCGCCTTGGACATTTCGTTCAGCGGTTCCTTGTAGAGCAGGAGGCAGGTCGAGGCCTCCGAGCCGCGGCCGATCCGGCCGCGCAACTGATGCAGTTGCGCGAGCCCAAAGCGCTCGGCATTCTCGATCACCATGATGGAGGCGGCGGGAACGTCGACGCCGACCTCGACCACGGTGGTCGCGACCAGCAGCCCGATCTCGCCGGCAGCGAATTGCGCCATCACCCGATCCTTTTCGGTGCCCTTCATCTGGCCGTGCACCAGACCGACCTTGTCGCCAAAACGCTGTTGCAAGGCCTCGAACCGCTCGGTCGCATTTGTGAGATGTTCGATGCCCTCGGCTTCGGATTCCTCGACCAGCGGGCAGATCCAGTACACCTGCTTTCCGGCCTGCAGCGCGCGGCCGACGCCGTCGATCACCTCATTAAGCCTGCTGTTCGGCATCGTGCGCGTGTCGATCGGCTGGCGGCCCGCCGGTTTCTCGCGCAATTCAGAGACATCCATGTCGCCAAAATAGGTCAGCACCAGCGTGCGCGGAATCGGCGTGGCGCTGAGCACGAGCACATCGACCGCCTCGCCCTTGGCGGTGAGCGCGAGGCGTTCGCGGACACCGAAGCGGTGTTGTTCATCGACCACGGCGAGCGCGAGCGCCTTGAACGCCACATCGTCCTGGATCAGCGCGTGGGTGCCGACCAGGAAATCGATCTCGCCGTCCGCCAGCCGTGCCAGCAATTCGCGGCGCTCCCGGCCCTTCTCGCGGCCGGTGAGGATCGCCACCCGCATGCCGGCACGTTCGGCGAGCGGCGCGATGGTCTTGATGTGCTGGCGCGCGAGGATTTCCGTCGGCGCCATCAGGGCGGCCTGTTTTCCCACCTCGGCGACCGCGGCGGCCGCCAGTAGCGCCACCACGGTCTTGCCCGAGCCGACGTCGCCCTGCAGCAGCCGCAGCATGCGGAGCGGCTGGCGCAGATCCTCGGTGATGGCCGCCGCCGCCTCGCGCTGCGACGCCGTCAACGCGTAAGGCAGCGCGTCGATGATCCTGTTGCGCAGATGGCCGTCGCCGGCGTGGCGATCGCCGGCGGGACGGCGCAGTTGCGCGCGCACCAGCGCCAGCGCCAGTTGACCGGCCAGCAGTTCGTCGAAGGCAAGCCGCGACCAGTAGGGGCCGTCCGGCAGGATATCCGTCAGTTCGACCGGCACATGCACGCGGTTCAGCGCTTCCGCTACGTTCGGAAACTTGCAGCGGCGGATGATTTCCGGGCTGATCCATTCGGGCATATGCGGCAGCTTCTGCAGCGCCTGCGCCACTGCGCGGCGCACCGAGCCGATCGCGAGACCTTCCGTGAGGGGGTAGACAGGATCGATCCCGGAGAGTTTTGCGAAGCCTTCTTCATCCACGACGCGGTCTGGATGGGTGATCTGCAGCGTCCCGTCATACATCTGCACGGTGCCCGAGACGTAGCGCCTGGCGCCGACGGGAAGCAGTTTTTCGACGTAACCCGGCTGCGCGCGGAAATAGGTCAGGACGACATCGCCGGTATCGTCGCTGGCATAGACCAGATGCGGCGCGCGCGCATTGCGCGAGGGGGTCGGCCGATGCCGGTCGACCGTCACCTCCAGCGTGACCACGGTTCCCGGCACGGCGTCGCGGATTTTCGGCCGCGCCCGGCGGTCGATCACGTTGGCCGGCAGATGCAGCAGGAGATCGACGAGCCGCGGCGTCTCGCTGCGGCCGAGCAGATAGCGGAACAATTTGTCCTGCTTCGGCCCGACCCCGGCAAGGCTCGTGATCGGCGCGAACAACGGATTGAGCAGAGCAGGGCGCATCAGGAAAGCCTAAGACCGTTCCCATCCGTCATGCCCGGCTTTATGCCGGGCATCCACGTCTTTTTTTGCGGCGGCAGCGGTCGCGCGGATCAGAACCACATTTCCGGACTGGCATGAACACATGGTAGACGTTTTCGGTTCGGGCAATCGGGTCGAAAGCCGCTACGTTTCCACCGACACGCACAAGGGAGCGTTCTGGGGTATCGAACTAACAGGGCGGCGTATCGAGATACAGGAAGTTTCCATTTTCAGGATCGCTGACGAACGCGTTGTCGAGCAGTGGTGCATGTTCGACGATCTGGCGAGACTACAGCAGCTGGGTGTCGGCGTCGAACATCTGCGCAAGGTAGTCAAGATTTGAAATCACGCGCATTTCTGATGTCCGGCGCGGCACCGGCCAAATTGCGCTATTGGACGAGCCCGCGACGCCACCTGATTTGCCCGTCGGGTTGTCTGCTGATTTGCCTGTCCAGCCCCTTTTGCAAAAATATTCTGATTTTCCGAAGAGGCAAATCAGTTTAATAACCCGCATTGTCTCGTCCCACTCGAGGGGCGTATCGCGATCGTCACGGACGCGGGGCGGGATGCGGTGGACGCGGACGGTGCTGCAGACGAAAGCACTCGATGCGGACGGCCAAGTCGTGTGGTTCTGACGCCTCGACGCTGGCGTTCAAGTTCCGGAGAAGCAAGCTTCTCAGGGATGACGGTGACAAAAAAGCCCGATCGCCGGGAAGAGCACGAAGTAAGCCGTAAACCATTGCGCGGGGAATGCCGGGTGTTTGCCGGTGTGACCTGACTAACGCGTGTGCGTTCTACCACTACCCTTGCACACGCGGCTATCGGGCGCATCGGACGCCCGGCATTCCCTGCGCCCTCTGATTGGAAAGGGCGGAACGAACCGGCCAAACCTCGGGCGAAACCCGCCGCGAGATCGTGAAGCTGTGTCCACCGTCATTGCGAGCGAAGCGAAGCAATCCGGCTTTCTTTCTTGCTGCGCGATGGATTGCTTCGTCGCTTTGCTCCTCGCAATGACGGGAGCTGCGGATTGCCTTGCAGACCCCTGTCCTCACTTTCGCATGGATTTCGAGGATCAATGCTACTGACATTCCCCGATCCCGACGCTATATCAACCCCGCCCGGCACCACGTCCGGGCTTTTGGCGTTTGCATTGGAATCGACGAAATGACGGGATCGACACGGTCGAGCGGCGGCCTCGACGACCGCCGTAAGCGGCTTTTGTTCCGCTGCTGGCATCGCGGCACCCGCGAGATGGATCTCATTCTCGGCCGGTTTGCCGACGCCGAGATCGCCAATCTCTCGGAGGCCGAATTGGTCCAATTCGAGTATTTGATGGACGTGCCCGACCCCGATCTCTACGCCGCGCTGACCGGCAAGATGCCGCCGGCGCCGGACTATGCGAACGGCCTGTTCGACCGCATCAAATCGTTTCGATCAGTGGATCACGAGGCATGAAGGCTCCCGCACGATCGCCTGCCGAATTACTGGGGCCCGGCCGCCCGCTGACTTTTGCCAATGTCGCAGAAGGGGCGGAGGGCCTTGTCGTGTCGGATCTGGCACGCGCCGTCGCGGCGCGTCCAAAACCGCCGGCGATCAGCCTTGCCGTGGTCTGCCGCGACGGTCCGCGCATGCAGCAATTGGCCCGCGCGCTGGAATTCTTCGCGCCCGATCTGCCGGTGCTGCAGTTTCCGGCCTGGGATTGCCAACCCTATGACCGGGTGTCGCCGCATGGCGGCATCCTGGCGCAGCGCATGACCACGCTGGCGCGGTTGTCGCGGCTCGTCGGCAGCGAGAAACCGCTGATCGTGCTCACCACGGTCAACGCCATCGTGCAGAGGGTCCCCGCCCGCGAGACGGTCGCAGCGCAAGCGCTGTCGGTCGCGCCCGGCCATGTCGTGCCGATGGACTCGATCGTGGCCTGGCTCGAGCATAACGGCTACAGCCGCTCCTCGACCGTGCGCGAACCCGGCGAATATGCCGTGCGCGGCGGCATCCTCGATTTGTTTCCGGCCGGGCTCGATCAGCCGGTTCGGTTCGATTTCTTCGGCGACAGCCTGGAATCGATCCGCTCCTTCGATGCCGAAACCCAGCGCACGCTGTTGGACATGCGCTCGCTCGATCTGGTTCCGATCTCCGAATTCCAGCTGGTCACCGAAACCATCCGCCGCTTCCGCATGGGCTATGTCGCGGCCTTCGGCGCGCCGGAACGCGACGATCCCCTGTACGAGGCGGTCAGCGAGGGTCGCCGCCATCCCGGCATGGAGCACTGGCTGCCGCTGTTTCACGAGCGGATGGACACGCTGTTCGATTATCTCGATGGCACACCGGTGGTGATCGAACCGCAAAGCGAGGACGCCTCGCGCGAGCGCTTCAAGCAGATCGCCGATTATTATGACGCAAGGCGCGAGGCGCTGGAGCATCCCGGCGGCGGCGCGCTCTACAAGCCGTTGCCGCCGGACCGGCTTTACCTCAGCGAAGACGAATGGAGCAAACGGCTGGACGAAACCGCGCTGGCGCGGCTGACGCCGTTCTCCGTGCCCGATGGCAGCGCCAATACGGTTGACGCCGGCGCGCGGGCTGGACGAAATTTTGCGCCGGAGCGCACCGACGGCGCGGTCAACGTGTTCGAAGCCGTGGTCGCGCATGTCGGGGCCTTGCAGGCAGCGCGCAAGAAGGTGGTGATCGCGCTGTGGAGCGAGGGCTCGCGCGACCGCATGGCCAGCATGCTCAGGGATCACAAGCTTTCGCATGTCACCAGCGTCAACACCTGGCGCACGGTGCAGGCGACGCCGCGCAACGAGGCGATGCTGGCGGTGGTCGGCATGGAGTCAGGGTTCGAGACCGACCACGTCGCCGTCATCAGCGAGCAGGATATTCTCGGCGACCGCCTGGTGCGGCCGCGCAAGGCGAGCCGCAAGCTCGACAATTTCATCTCGGAGGTCACGAGCCTCGCCAGCGGCGACCTCGTGGTTCATGTCGAGCACGGCATCGGCCGTTTCGTCGGCCTGCAGACGCTCGAAGTCGCCGGCGCGCCGCATGATTGCCTCGAACTGCATTATGCCGCCGATACCAAGCTTTTCCTGCCGGTGGAAAACATCGAATTGTTGTCGCGCTACGGCTCCGACCACGCCAATGTCGAGCTCGACCGGCTCGGCGGCAGCGGCTGGCAGGCGCGCAAGGCCAAGCTCAAGAACCGCATCCGGGAGATCGCGGGCGAGTTGATCAAGATCGCCGCCGAGCGGCACCTGCACGAGGCGCCGAAACTGCCGGTGCAGCCGCACGTCTATGACGAGTTCTGCGCGCGCTTTCCTTACGAGGAAACCGAGGACCAGCTGGGCGCGATCCAGGCGACCCTGAAGGATCTCGAAAGCGGCCGGCCGATGGACCGGCTGATCTGCGGCGACGTCGGCTTCGGCAAGACCGAGGTGGCGCTGCGCGCGGCGTTTGCGGTTGCGCTTGACGGCAAGCAGGTCGCCGTCGTGGTGCCGACGACGCTGCTGGCGCGGCAGCACACCAAGAATTTCGTCGAGCGTTTCCGGGGATTCCCCGTCAACGTCGCGCAGGCTTCGCGCCTGATCCCGCCGAAGGAACTGACGCAGGTCAAGAAGGGGCTTGCCGACGGCAGCATCGATATCGTGGTCGGCACCCATGCGCTGCTCGGCAAATCGATCAAGTTCAGGGATCTCGGTCTGCTGATCGTCGACGAGGAGCAGCATTTCGGCGTCAGCCACAAGGAACGGCTGAAGCAGCTGCGCGCCGAGGTGCACGTACTGACGCTCTCCGCAACCCCGATCCCGCGCACGCTTCAACTCGCGTTGACCGGCGTCCGCGAACTCTCCATCATCGCTTCACCCCCGGTCGATCGCCTCGCGGTCCGCACCTTCGTGGCGCCGCACGATACCCAGATGATCCGCGAGGCGCTGCTGCGCGAACGCTATCGCGGCGGCCAGGCCTTCTACGTCGTGCCGCGGATCGAGGACCTCGCCGGCGTCAAGGACTTCCTCGACAAGAACGTGCCGGAGATGAAGGTCGCGGTCGCCCATGGCCAGATGGCGCCGACGGTCATCGAGGACATCATGTCGGCGTTCTATGATGGCAAATACGACATCCTGCTGTCGACCACGATCATCGAGTCCGGCCTCGATATCCCCAACGCCAATACGCTGATCGTGCACCGCGCCGACATGTTCGGGCTGGCGCAGCTCTATCAGTTGCGCGGCCGGGTGGGGCGCTCGAAGCTGCGCGCGTATGCGCTGTTCACGTTGCCGGCGCAGCAGAAGATCACCGCGCAGGCCGAGCGCAGGCTGAAGGTGCTGCAGTCCCTGGAAACGCTGGGCGCCGGCTTCCAGCTCGCCTCGCACGATCTCGACATTCGCGGCGCAGGCAACCTGCTCGGTGAGGAGCAATCCGGCCACATCAAGGAAGTCGGCTTCGAGCTTTACCAGTCGATGCTGGAGGAGGCGATTCTCAACCTGAAGGCCGGCGTGGTCGAGCCGGCCGCCGACCGCTGGTCGCCGCAGATCACCGTCGGCATGCCCGTGCTGATCCCGGAAGACTACGTCGCCGACCTCTCGGTGCGGCTGTCGCTGTACCGGCGGCTGGCCGATCTCCAAACCGACGACGAGATCGACAATTTCGCCGCCGAGCTGCGCGACCGTTTCGGCGTGCTGCCGGACGAGGTGCGTTATCTCTTCAAGATCGCCGCGATCAAGAACTATTGCCGCAGAGCCAATGTCGAGAAGGTGGACGCCGGGCCGAAGGGCGCGGTCATCACCTTCCGCGACAACAAGTTCGCGCAGCCGGATCGCCTCGTCTACTTCATCAGGCAGCACGGCCAGGCGGCGCGGGTGCGGCCGGACATGAAGGTGGTGTTCTTCCAGGAATGGCAGACCCCGGAGGAGCGTCTGGCCGGCACCACCGAAATCATGCGCCAGCTCGCCAACCTCGCCGAGGACCGCAAGGCGGCGTAGCCTTATCCTCGTCATTGCGAGCGCAGCGAAGCAATCAATCGAGCCGCAAAGGAAGGATGGATTGCTTCGTCGCTGCGCTCCTCGCAATGACGGGGACAATTATTCCGCAACTCGCGCTGACTTCACGACGCCGCGCGGCGGGCTTCCTCGGTGAGCCGCGCCAGCAGCGATTTTGCGGTGTCCGATGGCAACAGCGTCGCGACCGTCACGGTCGGCTCCGACCGCACGTCGCGCTTGCCATGGCTGGTATGGCGCATCACGCTGGTGAGGCGCCGCGAGATCGCGTGCGCCGTGCGCAGGTCGGCTTCGGTGAACACCACGATGACGGAGCCGTCATTCTGGGCCATGCCAAAATCCATTTTCCGCATCAGGCGGCTGAGGATCCGCGCGCCGTCGAGTTGCGCGCGCGGGTGGCCCGGATCGAAGGCGAAGCGCGCCACCGACAAACCGCCGCCATGCGACAGCGTCTGGGAAACCGCGGTGACAAAATCGAGCTTGAACGCGGCCGGTGCCAGCAGCCCGGTTCGGGAATCGAGGAGGCCACCGGCCTCGATCGATTTGAGCAGGCGGCCGAGATGGGTCTCGAAAGCGTGCTGGCGGATCAGGGGAAGCGCATTGGCGGCGACAACCGTGGACTCGCCGGAGATGATTTCGAGGTTCGGCAGGTCATACGCCGGCGCCAGGGCACCCGACGTCAGCACCACCGGCAGGTTGCGAAAGCGTGCGTCTTCGGCCAGCACGGTGAGGAACGCATCCTCCACACGGGGAGTGAACCCTTCGCCGAGCACGATGCCGTCGATGTCGCGGACGTTGAGGTGTTTCGCCGCCGCTTCGAGCGAGAGCGCGCCGACCACGCCCATTCGCTCGCCGAGCGCGACCGACAGCGACGGGTAGCCCGCGCCGCGGCCGATCAGGAGTACGGTGGCGTCGCGCGCGGGATCGGTATCGTCAAGTGCCGCGCGCGCGGCCGGATCGCTATCCAGCCGGCGCAGCACCGTCGAATGCAACGTCCTCACCCGCAGTGCGGCGCGCAGCCGCGCCAGCAGGCGATCGAAATTGCCGCCGCTTTGCGTGAAAGGGATGGCGTTTGTCGGCAGCGCCGCTGTGGGATCGACGGCAATCAGCGGAAGGTAGGGTTTTGTCGCGGCGACCTGTTTGGCGAGCGCATCGAGGCCGGGCTCGGCGGCTTCGGATGAAGCGACGAGAACCGCGGCCGGCGCCGTTTGCGCCACCGCGCGTGAGGCGTCGGCCCAACTGGTGTCGATGACCGGAAACAGCTTGGCATCGTCTAGCGCGCCGGCAAAGGGCGGCCGCTTCGCACGCGATACGACAATGATCGGGCCTTGCTGGGACATCTGGAAACTCGGATCGACGCTATCGAATGCAGCGCGGGATCCTAGTTTGCCGGCCTTAATGGTGTGTCAACGCGAAACTTCGACTTGAATTAGGTCTGGCCGGTCCGCTCGCGAAAGGCTTCCACCATCAGTGGGTTAAGGCCGAGTTCGCTCAGCGCATCGCGGGCGCGGGCGTTGTCCTGGGCGCGCCCGGCCAACCTGTGGCCGCTGAGGCGGTCGGGCAATGCCGTCAACAGCGCACCCTGTCCGAGCCTTCGCGCCCATTCCTGCAGGTCCTGTGACAGGAACCGGTAGCCGCCGACTGCCATGATGCCCGAGGGCGGCGCGGTGATGCAGATGGCGCCCGTCGAACGATCGATCCGCGCCGCATATTCGGTATCGACGAAATCTCGCGGCGGCTCCGCCACCAGCGAGTCGCTCGGCGGCCGGGGAGGGGCGTAGGCCGCAGGCGTCACCATCGGTCCACGCAATGCCAGCGTTCCCCTGGGCGTCAGAAAGATTTCACCCGCGATCGACGAGCCCAGGGCCTCGCGCGGCGCGCCCTGCGCTCCCGGCATGATCGGCGCCGGCGCGCCGTCGCCCTTGCGGCGGGCGCCGAACAGACCGGCTTCACCGAACAGATAGATATCCGTCATGGCAGCTTTCTCTTCCGTCCAGACCGGGCTCGACGCGACCTGTTCCGGCGCACGCCAAAGGCCAATCACATTGCGCAAGGTCGGCAGCCGCGAAACCATGTCGGTTTCGCCCAGTCGCATCGCCAGTTGCGCCGGCGCAATCAGCGTATCGCAGAATTGCTCGTTGATCTGCTGCTCGAGCACCTCGCCGTCGAACGGATGATGCAGCGCCAGCGTTCCCCCCGTCAGCAGCCAGATCGCCAGCGAGGATGCCAGCCCCGCGAACGAGGTCGGCGCGAACGCCGACATCAACGTCGCGCCTTGCGGCAGGTCGCTTTCGAGCGACAGGGCCAGCGCGCCGGCCATGAGATGCAGATGCGTTCGCGGCACCGGACGGAAGCCGTCAGCCGTCACGTCGAACGAAATGATCGCCGCCTTGCGGCCGTCCTCCACGACGGGACGGGTGGTGGTGGATTGATTTTCGATGGCCATGTCGAGCGAGGCCATGCCTTCGGGCAGCTCGGTGCCGAAGCCGCAGACATGGCGGATCGAAAACGCTTCGGCGGCGGCGTTCATCGCGAGATCGGCGTGACTGACACCGTCGATCTTGCTTGACGTCACAATCGCACGCGCCCCGGTGCGATTGAGGGCGACCGTCAACTCGGCCTGCCGCCACAGCAACGGAAACAGCGCGACAACGAGGCCCGCGCGGTGCGCGGCAAGCACCGTCAGCGCGAGTTCGACCGTGTTCGGCAGCTGAACCGCGATCACGGAATTGTTCGGCAGGCCCGCCTCGATGAAGTGCGCCGCGATCGCCGAGATCGCCCGGTCGGCCCCGGCAAACGTCAGGCGCTTTGCCGGCTGCCCTGTGACGCGCGCCTTGTTGAGGGGATCGAGCAGCGCCAGCCCGTCCGGCTTTCGCGCCCGGATCCGCCGAAACAATACATCAAGCGTCGGAGATATGGTGTTCTGGATCACGGAATCACTTCGGTTGCCGCTCCGGCCTCCGCCACCAGGTTTCCGGGAGATAGCCGGTCAAAGCGACAGCCTTGGGCTGTTCTACCATATTCCACCGAGCGATCCATTGCTCCTGAACGTTAAACACAGGGATAGCGTAGAAGCCGGACATCAGGGCCCGGTCAAGCGCCCGGACCGCCGAGACGAAGGCGGGATGCTCCCGCGCCTCGAGAATGGCCGCGATCATGGCGTCGATGGCGGGGTCCTTTGTCCCCATGTAGTTTCTCGTGCCCTGGATGCCGGCGGCCTCGCTGCCCCAGTAGAAGGACTGCTCGTTGCCCGGCGACAGCGATTGATCCCAGCGGTTCTGAATCATGTCGAAGTCGAAGCCGAGCCGGCGCTGGTCGAATTGAACCGGGTCGACCGCGCGCACCGTGGCCTCGATGCCGGCGCGTTTCAGATCGCGCAGATATGCCAGCGCGATCCGTTCCTGGTCGCGTGTCGTCACCAGGATCTCGAAGCTGAGGGGGATTTTGGTCGCACGCTGCCGCAGCACCGTGCCGTCGAGATCGTAGCCGGCCTGCGATAACAGCGTCAGCGCGCGGCGCAGCGTGGCGCGGTCGCGCCCCGAGCCGTCGCTGACGGGAAGGCGGTAACTGCCGTCGAGAATATCCGCGCGCAGGTGCGATGCGTAAGGCTTCAGCAACTCGCGCTCGCGATCGTCGGCGGGCCGGCCATAGGCCGACAATTCGGAGCCCGCAAAGTAGCTCGCCGAGCGACCGTAGAGCCCGAAGAAGTAGTTCTGGTTGATCCATTCGAAATCGAACAGCTGCGTCAGCGCCTGGCGCACGCGGACATCGGAAAACATCGGACGGCGGGTGTTGAACACCAGGAATTCCGACGGCTGCGGCATTCCGGTCTTGATGGTATCGCGGATCACTTCGCCGTCGCGGGCGGCCGGAAAATCATAGCCGTCATGCCAGCGCAGCGGTTCGGTTTCGACCCGGAAATCATAGAGGCCGCGTTTGAACGCTTCGAAATGGCCGTTCGCCTCGCGATAGAAATCGAGCCGGATCTCGTCGAAGTTCCACAGGCCGCGATTGACCGGCAGGTCGCGGCCCCAATAGTCGGGATTGCGCGTCAGCGTTACACTCGCGCCAGGCTTCACCGCGCTGACGCGGTAGGGGCCGGAGCCGACCGGTGCCGTCATCGTGGTGTCTTCGAAGGTCGCGACATCGACGGCATGCTTGGGCAAGACCGGCATCAGGCCGAGGATCAGCGGGAGTTCGCGATCGCCGGCCGTTCCGAAGTCGAACCTGACCGTGAGCGGGTCGATCGCGTCGGCCTTTACGACTTTGGAATAATACTGGCGATGGTTGGGACGGCCGTGATCGCGCAGCAAGGCCCAGGAGAACACCACGTCATCGGCGGTCACCGGTTGCCCGTCGGAGAAGCGTGCCCGGGAATCGAGGCGAAACGTAACGTAGCTTCTGGCGTCATCCGTCTCCACGCTCCTGGCCAGCAGGCCGTAGAGGGTGAAAGCCTCGTCGTTGCTGCGCGCCATCAGGCTCTCGACGACAAAACCCCTGATCTGCTGTACGGCGAGGCCCCTCACGATCAGGGGATTGAGGCTGTCGAACGTGCCGAGAATGCCCTGCACCAGCCGGCCGCCCTTGGGCGCACCGGGATTGGCATAGGGCATGTGGGCGAAGTCGGCCGGCAGCGCGGGCGCGCCGTGCATGGCGATGGCGTAACTCTCTTCCGCCAGTACCTTGCCGGGGCTCAACGCCAGCGCGAAGCCGAACGCCAGGATGCCGCCGACAAGAGCCCGCACGCATGTGCGGATTGCAACTCGCCACGCGGTACGCTGGTTTGATTCGGCGTTGCTCACGGATGAATTTTAGCATAGCCGCCCGCGTCCGGCCCGGCATCCGTCAAATATGAAATATGCTTGGCGGCATTGATCTTTTCGCCTGCCGCTGTAAGAAGGCGTGCCATTGGCCGAGACCGCTGGAACTGTCACGTATCCGCCTTATTTGGCAAGGAGACAGCCGCCCAAGCGGCCTAGGTGTCGGTGCCTAAAAACGGTTTAGGGCGCTCCCGTTCAGAAAGGGTTTTCCGCAATGAATTTCCGTATCTTGGCCGCGTCGGTTCGGCCGCGTGGGCGGGTTTTGGCCCTGTTGGCAGCAACGGCACTGACCGCCACCTTGCTGGCTCCCGGCGCCCAAGCGCAAACACCCGCTCCGGCCCCTGGCGCGCCGAAAGCAAAGGCGGCCCCCAAGGCTGCACCGAAAGCCGCCCCTGCAGCGCCCGCGCCGACCGCGCAGCAGGCGCCGCCGGCCGCCGGAGCCCCTGCCGCGGGTGCCCAGCCCCCGGACCAGCAGGTTCAGCTGATCTACGCGCCCTGGACCAAATTCTGCCTGAAGGGCCAGGATGCCAACGCCAAGCAGGTCTGCTTCACCGGCAAGGATGGCCGTATCGAGTCCGGCCAGCCCGTCATCGCAGCCGTGATCATCGAACCGGAAGGCGAGCCTAAGAAGATCCTGCGCGTCACGCTGCCGCTCGGCATGCAACTGGTTCACGGCACCCGCGTCATCGTCGACAACAACCCGCCGATGCAGAGCCCGTATGTGATCTGCTTCGCCAATGGCTGCATGTCGGACTACGAGGTGACCCCGGAACTGCTCGCCAACATGAAGAAGGGCCAGAACCTGGTGGTGCAGGCCATCAACTCCAACGGCGCGCCGCTGACGCTGCCGCTGCCGCTGGCCGAATTCGCCAAGGCCTATGACGGTCCCCCGACCGATCCGAAGGTCTTCGAGGAGACCCAGAAGAAGCTTCAGGAAGAGTTGCAGAAGCGCGCCGAAGAGGCGCGCAAGAAGCTCGAGGCTAATCAGCCCGGTGCTGCGGCGGCCAATCCGGCTGCGAAGTAACAGGCGCGCCGCCCGCACTCGATCAACGAAAAAGGCGCCCGGATCGGGCGCCTTTTTTGTTGCGATTCATCTTTGTTGCGCTTTCATCCGGGCTGCGAGCCCTGGACGACGCTCAATTCAGCGAGGCATTGCGCGGGCGGTAGCCGCCCGATTTGTCCTTGACGAAAATCTCGGCGACCTGCGAATGCCGGATCGGCTCGCCGGAATCGTCAGGCAGGAGATTCTGCTCGGAGACGTAGGCGACATATTCCGAATCCGAATTTTCGGCGAGCAAATGATAGAACGGCTGATCCTTGTGGGGCCGGACGTCCTCTGGAATCGACAGCCACCATTCCTCGGTATTGTTGAATTCCGGATCGATATCGAAGATCACGCCCCGGAAGGAAAATATCCGGTGCCGGACGATCTGTCCGATCTGAAACTTGGCGGTCCGCGCTTTTATCATGCCTCGTCGAATAGACCATGATTGTGGCCGATGCTAGAGGCAAAGCGGCGAATTAACCTTTGCCTGGCTGGTCCGTTCCACGCGCCGATCGGGGCCATAACGATGAAAAAGACGCTTCTCCATGGTCGATATCCTCAATCTGGCATTACCGTATTTCGGCCTGATCTTCATCGGCTTCGCCTGCGGCAAGGCCAAGGGCCTGCCGGAGCAGGGCCTCGCCTGGATGAATTTCTTCCTGCTCTACGTTTCGCTGCCGGCCCTGTTGTTCGGCATCATGTCGAAGACGCCGTTTGAGGAACTCAACAATCCGCCGTTCCTGATCGCGACGACGCTGGGCACGACCACCGCCTTTTTCCTCGCGCTGTTCACGGGCCGCTTGATGGGCGGCCTGCCGTTGCGCGAGGCGACGCTCGCGGGCCTGTCCGGAGCCTACGGCAATATCGGTTATATGGGTCCCGGTCTGGCGCTGGCCGTACTCGGCTCCAAGGCTGCGGCACCCACCGCGCTGATCTTCTGCTGCGACAGCATTTTCCTGTTCACGATCGTGCCGCTGCTGATCGCGCTCACCGACAGCAAGCATCCGTCGCTGTGGCACACGCTCGGCGTCGTGGCGCGCCAGATCGTGCTCAATCCGCTGATCATGTCGGCTTGCCTCGGAGCGCTTGCCGCGGCTCTGCACCTTCATTTGCCGGTCGCGGTCGACAGGACGGTGTTGTTCCTGCAAAACGCCGCGGCGCCGACGGCGCTGTTCGTCCTCGGCGTGACGGTAGCGTTGCGCCCGTTCGGCCGGGTGCCCTGGGAAGTGCCCGGCGTCATCGCCATAAAACTCCTGATCCATCCGCTTGTCGTGTTCGGTTTGATGCTGCTGCTGGGGCCGTTCGCGCAGCCCTGGGCGGCGACCGCGCTGTTGATGGCGTCGCTGCCGCCGGCGCTGAACGTGTTCGTGATCGCCCGGCAGAACGACAGCTGGATCGAACCGGCCTCCGTCGCGGTGCTGATCGGAACCTTTGCCTCCGTCGTCACGCTCACCAGCGTGATGTGGGCGCTGCAAACCGGCCGGATCGTGTTTCCTTAAATAGCGTTTTCAAGGAAAGCGGGTACCGGTTTGCTTGAGGAAAACGCGTCAAATATCAGCTAACCCGCCGCGTCGGCCGCCACGACGGCGCCAGCCCCTCGCGCATGGCGATGCGCCGAAGCGGTCCGAACGAACCGATCAGATGCAGGCCGGCCGCGCGCAGCGACTGCATCGGCAGAAAATCGCTGAGCAGCGAACGGTTGGCGATATCGATGGCGAAGGTTCGACTCAGCACATCGGCGCGCCGCGTCGAATCGTAGCGTTTCATCGCTTGCGGCGAGCCGGGATCTTCGCCCAAGGTCATGGCGTCGCGCACGAGGTCCGCCAGATCGGCGGCGTCGCGCAGCCCCATGTTCAGCCCCTGCGCGCCGATCGGCGGGATCACATGCGCGGCTTCGCCAACCAGCGCGACACGAGCCTTCGCGAATTGCCTCGGCCGTTCGATCGCCAGCGGAAACACATGGCGCCCCGGTTCGACCCGGAGGCGTCCGAGAATCGAATGCGATTGTGTTTCGGCGGCTTGCGACAATTCATCGTCGGAAAGCGATTTCAGCCGCTCGGCTTCCTTCGGCGCCGAGACCCATACGATGCTGGAGCGGTCGCCGGGCAGCGGCACGAATACACAGGGCCCCCGCGGCGTGTGGAACTCGGTCGAGATATTTCGATGCGGCCGCGAATGGCTGACGTTGAATGTGAGCGCCGCCTGATTGAGTTCGCGGCGCGTAACCGCGATGCCGGCGGCCTCGCGGCAGAGCGATTGCCGGCCATCGGCCCCGGCCACCAGCCGCGCGGAAATGGATTTTCCGTGGCCCGCGCGGATGGTCACCTCGGCGTCGCCGGGGCTGACCGTGTCAGCCTTGTCGTCGAACCGCGTCAATGCGGCAAGCTCGGCGGCGCGTTCTTCCAGCGCCGACATCAGCAGTCGGTTTTCGATGTTGTAGCCGAATTCGTCGAGGCCGATCTCGCCGGCCGAAAATCGCACCTCGGGTGCACGGATCAGCCGGCCGGTATCGTCGACCAGGCGCATTGCCTGCAGCGCCGCCGCGTTGTCCTTGCAGCGCGGCCACACATCCAGCGCCTGAAGGAAGTCGACCGAGCCGCCCAACAGCGCCGTGGTGCGATTGTCGGCATAGGGTGCGCGGCGGGCGATCAGGGCCGTCTTCGCGCCCGTCTGCGCCAGTGCAATCGCGGTACTGAGCCCGGCAGGACCGCCGCCAACCACGGCGGCATCGTAGGTGGCTGATGTATCGTTCATATCGGAACAATTGACGTTCCCGGCGGCATTTTCAAGCCCGCATCGGCGCGGCATGGTTCCAACGGCTTACGCGGCGGATCGCCGCAACCGCGAATGTGCAAACCGGGACGATTCCTGATAGTCCTGCCGGGCAAATGGACCAGATAAACCGCCAGGATTCGTCCTCTACACCGCCGCGAATGCGGGCCGCCGCATTTTCCGTGCACGTCCTCACGGCGCTCGGGGCGGGCATTGCGTTGCTCGCGCTGCTCGAGGCCGTGCGCGAGCACTGGTCCGCGATGTTTGCCTGGCTGGGGGTGGCGCTGGTGATCGACGCCGTCGATGGCCCGATCGCCCGGCGGCTCGATGTCGTGCGTGTGCTGCCGAACTGGTCGGGCGACGTGCTCGACCTCGTGGTCGATTTCGTCACCTATGTCTTCGTGCCGGCCTATGCCATCACCGCCAGCGGGCTCTTGCTGCCGCTGGCGGCGCCGCTGCTCGGCATGGGTATTGCCGTGTCGGGAGCGCTCTATTTCGCGGACCGCCGCATGAAGGCCGCCGACAATCATTTTCGGGGCTTTCCGGGATTGTGGAATGCGGCGGCGTTCTATCTGTTCCTGCTGCACCTGCCGCCGGCGCTATCGAGCCTCGGGATCGCCATTCTGATCGTGCTGACGTTCGTTCCGTTCCATGTGCTTCATCCGATACGCGTCGTGCGTCTGCGTCCCATCACGCTCTCCCTGCTCGGCGCCTGGGCGGTGCTCGCCATTGTCACGCTGGCAAGCGATTTCGACGTGGCTCTGCCCGTCACCGTCGGATTGTGCGTCATTGCCGCCTGGATGGTCGGAAGCGACGCCGCGCTCCGGCTGGCGAGGTCGTTTCACGCATGATCGAATTGTGGACCAGCCCCGAAGCCTGGGCCGCCTTGTTGACGTTGACGGCGCTGGAAATCGTTCTCGGCATCGACAACGTCATTTTCCTGTCGGTCATCGTCTCGCGCATACCCAAGCGGCAGGCGAAGCGCGCGCGGCAGATTGGCCTCGCGCTGGCGCTGGTGTTTCGAATTGTGCTGCTCAGCCTGCTGGTATGGCTGATCGGGCTGACGCAGGACGTCCTCACCGTAAGAGGCATCGGCTTTTCCTGGCGCGATCTCATCCTGATCGGCGGTGGACTGTTCCTGATCGCCAAGGCCACCCACGAAATTCACGGCGAGGTGGAAGCGCGAGACGGAGAGAACGATGGCGCGGCGGGAGGCGGCAGTGCGTTTTTCTGGATAATCGTCCAGATCGTCATCATCGACGTGGTGTTCTCGCTGGATTCCATCATCACCGCGATCGGCATGGCGCAGGACCTCGAAATAATGATAGCTGCCGTTATTATCGCTATTATCGTCATGTATGTATCGGCTGGCCCGGTCGCGCGCTTCGTAGCGGAGCATCCGACCACCAAGATGCTGGCGCTGGCGTTCCTGGTGCTGATCGGCGTTGCGCTGGTGGCCGACGGATTCAAGTTTCATATCCCGCGCGGCTACATCTACTTCGCGATCGCGTTTTCGGCGGCCGTCGAGTTCTTCAATGTGCTGGCAAAGCGCAGGCGCAGGAAGGTCGTTAACTAAGCGACCGGCCTTTCGCGCGGCCATTGAGTTGACAACACTGCCTCGATGGCATTCGGTTGGCGCTAATGAATTGCCCAGGGAGAACCTGATATGACCAAGGCCGTGCGGGTGCACAAGGTGGGGGGTCCCGAAGCCCTGGTTTACGAGGCCGTGGACGTGCCCGCGCCGGGGCAGGGCGAGGTGCGTATGCGCCAGCACGCCGTCGGCCTGAACTTCATCGACGTCTATTTCCGCACCGGTCTCTACAAGGCGCCGGGGCTGCCATTCGTGGTCGGCAATGAAGCCGCTGGCGAGGTGCTGTCGGTTGGGCCCGGCGTGACCAATTTTCATCCCGGCGACCGCGTCGCCTATTATTCCAACCTCGGCGGCTACGCCAGCGAACGGAACATCCCCGCGGACAGGCTCGTAAAACTGCCCGACCATATCACCTATGAGCAGGGCGCGGTGCTGATGCTGAAGGGGCTGACGGTCTGGTATCTCCTGCACAAGACCTTCAAGGTCGAGCCGCATCATCGGGTGCTGATCCACGCCGCCGCCGGCGGCATCGGTCTGCTGGCGTGCCAGTGGGCGAGGGCGCTCGGGGCGCATGTCATCGGCACGGTCGGCTCCAAGGCGAAAGCGGATCTCGCGCTCGCCAATGGCTGCGACCACGTCATCCTCTACAACGAGGAAGACTTCGTGGCGCGCGTCAAGCAGATCAGCCGCAACGGGCTCTGCGACGTCGTCTATGACGGCGTCGGCAAGACCACGTTTCCGGGCTCGCTATCCTGCCTGAAGCCGCGCGGGCTGTTCGTGAGTTTCGGCAACGCCTCGGGTCCGGTGCCCCCGTTCTCGATCGCCGAACTCAACAATCACGGCTCGCTGTTTGCAACGCGCCCGAAACTCAACGACTACATCGGCAAGCGTTCGGAACTGCTTGAAGGCGCTGATACCCTGTTCGCCGCCGTCATCAACGGCAAACTGCATGTGCCGATCAACCACGCCTACGCGCTGAAGGATGCGGCAAAAGCCCATACCGATCTGGAAAGCCGGGCTACCACGGGCGCGTCGATTTTGAAGCCGTAGCTCGAAACCAAAGCTCGTCCCCACACTCGTCATGCCGGCCTTGTGCCGGGCATCCACGTCTTGCTCGGTGGGGCGGCAGGTGGATGGCCGGGACAAGCCCGGCCATGACGGTTGATGGAAGTCGAACTACGCCACCAGCCTGGCGGCGCCAATCTTCGCGAGGATCGCGTCGAGGCACTCGATCATCAGCGCGATTTCCGCCCGCGTGACATTGAGCGCCGGCATGAAACGCAGTGCGTCCGGCCGCGGCGGGTTGAGCAGCACGCCATCCTCAAAAGCCTGCGCGACGATCGAAGCCGCGATCGGGATTTTCAGGTCGAGCGCGAGCAGGAGGCCCCGGCCGCGGACCTCGCCGAGACCGTGTCGCGCCGAGATCCGCTGCAACTCGCCTTCCAGATAAAGACCGGTATCCGCGACCGATTTCAGGAAGGCGGGCTCGGCAACATGCTGTAGCACCGCGAGTCCGGCCGCGCACATCAGCGGGTTGCCGTTGAAGGTGCCGCCCTGGTCGCCATGTTCGAAGCAGGAGGCCGCCTGCGTCGCCAGCAGCGCGGCAAGCGGCACGCCGCCACCGATGCCCTTACCGAGGGTCATGATATCTGGCTCGATGCCGGCATTTTCGTAGTCGAACAGTTTTCCGGTGCGGCCCATGCCGGTCTGGATCTCGTCGACGATCAGCAACAGGCCGTGCGCCTTGGTCAACTCCCGCAGATCGCGCAAGAACGGAATGGTCGCGGGCCAGACGCCGGCCTCGCCCTGGATCGGCTCCAGCATCACGGCGACAGTTTTGTCCGTGATCAGGCGCTGCACCGAGGCGAGGTCGTTGAGCTGAGCCTTCGGAAAGCCGGAGACCTTGGGCTCGAACAGCGGCTCGAACGCCTTCTTGCCGGAGGCCGACATCGTCGCCAGCGTCCGGCCGTGAAAGCCGCCTTCGAAGCTGATGATCTCGTAGGCGCCATTCTTGTGCAGGGCGCCGTATTTACGGGCGAGCTTGATCGCGCCCTCATTGGCTTCCGCGCCTGAATTGGCGAAGAACACCTGGTCGAAGCAGCTCTGATCGGTGAGCGCTTTCGCAAGCTTGAGGCTCGGGCCGTTGTAGAAGGCCGGGCTCGGCGTCAGCAGAAATTTTGCTTGCTCTGCGAGCGCTTCGGCGACGATCGGCGGGGAGTGGCCGAGGCAATTGACCGCCCAGCCCTGCATGAAATCGAGATAGCGCTTGCCATGGTCATCCCACAGAAACGCGCCTTCGCCGCGGACGAACACGACCGGCGGGCGGGCGGTGATGTTCATCAGTGCGTCAAACGGATGGGTGGCGATGTTCATGGCAAACTCCTCGGGTTGAAATGAAAAGGCGGGCCAAAACGCGAGAAGGCCGCACTTTTCAGGGTGCGGCCTTCTCGAAAACGTTGCTGATCTAGTTGGTCAGCGTTGTCGTCGGACACGGCGCGCACGATCATCGTCACGGGCGTGACGACGGCGGGTGGCGCGGAGTTGGGTCCGGTTGAAATTCATGGTGCCGCCATACAACCGAACGGCGTGCGCTGTCAAGCAGGCCTAGAAACCGGCGACGCTGCCGTGGAGGTCGTATTCGTCCGACCGCTCGATCTTCGCGGTGACGATCTCGCCGACTTTCAGGGGACGGCGGCTGGAGAGATAGACCGCGCCGTCGATCTCGGGCGCGTCCGCTTTCGAGCGGCCCCTTGAAACGGTCGGGCCGACTTCGTCGATGATGATTTGCTGTCGCGTGCCGACCTTGCGCTTCAGCCGGCGGGCGGAAATCTTCTGCTGCCGCGCCATCAGCGCGTTCCAGCGCTCCTGCTTGATCTCGTCGGGCACGGCATTGGGAAGCGCGTTCGATGACGCTCCCGCGACCGGCTCGTATTTGAAGCAGCCGACGCGATCGATCTCGGCGTCATCGAGCCAATCGAGCAGATAGGCAAAATCGGAATCGGTCTCGCCGGGAAAGCCGACGATGAAGGTCGAGCGCAAGGTCAGCTCAGGGCATTGCTCGCGCCATCTATGGATCCGCCCGAGCGTCTTGTCCTGCGCTGCCGGGCGCTTCATGGCCTTCAGGATTTCCGGGCTGGCGTGCTGGAAGGGAATGTCGAGGTAGGGCAGGATTTTGCCTTCGGTCATCAGGCCGATGACCTCGTCGACATGCGGGTAGGGGTAGACATATTGCAGCCGAACCCAGGCACCGAACTCGCCGAGTTCTTTGGCGAGATCGAGGAATTTGGCGCGGACCGCGCGGTCCTTCCACGGGCTTTCGGCGTATTTCAGGTCAACACCGTAGGCTGAGGTGTCCTGCGAAATGACCAGCAATTCCTTGACGCCGGCGGTGACCAGTTTCTCCGCCTCGCGCAGCACGTCGCCCGCCTGCCGCGACACGAGGTCGCCGCGCAGTTTCGGGATGATGCAGAAGCTGCAGCGGTTGTTGCAGCCTTCCGAAATCTTCAAATAGGCGTAGTGCCGCGGCGTCAGCTTGATGCCCTGCGGCGGCACCAGATCGAGGTGCGGATTATGCAGCGGCGGCAGCGCGCGGTGCACGGCATCGAGCACGCTTTCATATTGCTGCGGCCCCGTGATCGACAGCACGCCGGGATAGGCCGCCTCGATCTGCTCGGGTTCCGCGCCCATGCAGCCGGTGACGATGACCTTGCCGTTCTCGGCCATCGCCTCGCCGATGGCGCCGAGCGATTCCCGCTTGGCACTGTCGAGAAAGCCGCAGGTGTTGACGATGACCAGATCAGCGCCGTCGTGCTTGCGCGCCAGCTCATAGCCCTCTGCGCGCAGCCGCGTGATGATGCGCTCTGAATCCACCAGCGCCTTGGGGCATCCCAGCGAAACAAAGCTGACTTTTGGCGCGACGGCCTGTTGCATCTTTAATTTGTCCAATTGATGGGCAGGAGCTAGTCCCAATTGCTCACAATTACAAGGCTTTGAGCAGGCTTGCGGCGTGCTATGGATGCACTGCCGGAACGCGAGTCACCGATGGGCGCCGACCAATCACCGAAAATCGTCATTGTCGACGAAAGCCCGATTCGCGCAGCGATCCTCGAGGAGGGGCTGCGGGAAGCAGGTTTTACCGGCGTGGTCCATATCAGCGAGATGCAGAGCCTCTTGGCCCGGATCTATGCGCTCGATCCCGACGTCATCCTGATCGATCTGGAAAACCCCAGCCGCGACGTGCTGGAACAGATGTTCCAGGTCAGCCGCGCGGTGCGCCGGCCGATCGCGATGTTCGTCGACCAGAGCGACGCGGCGTCGATCCAGGCTTCCGTCGACGCCGGCGTTTCCGCCTATATCGTCGACGGGCTGAAGAAGGAGCGCATCAAGCCGATCCTCGACCTCTGCATCTCCCGCTTCAACGCCTTCGCGAAGCTGCAGGATGAACTCGATCGCGCCAAATCCGCGCTGGAAGACCGCAAGGTGATCGACCGCGCCAAGGGAATCCTGATGAAGCTGAAGGGTCTCACCGAAGACGAGGCCTATGTGCTGCTGCGCTCGACCGCGATGCGCGAGAAAAAGAAGATCGGCGAGATCGCACAGTCGATCCTGACCGCGTCGGAGTTGCTGAAATGACCCACCCGCTTCACATCGGCTTCATTCCGCTGGTCGACGCCGCGGCGCTGATCGTCGCCGTCGACAAGGGATTTGCCGCGGCGGAAGGGCTCGACGTCACGCTGGTGCGGGAAGTGTCGTGGTCGAACGTCCGCGACAAGCTCAATATCGGCCTGTTCGATGCCGCGCATCTCCTGGCTCCCGTCGCGATCGCCTCCAGCCTCGGACTGGGCCACGTCAAGGTGCCGATCTCGGCGCCCTTCAATCTCGGCCTCAACGGCAACGCCATCACGGTCTCACCGGCGCTGCATGCGGCGATCACGAGCGAAATCGACGGCGACCGGTACGACCCGATGGCGACCGCACTGGCGCTGTCACGCGTGGTCGCCGCGCGGCGCAAGAGCGGCGCGGAGCCGCTGACCTTCGGCATGACCTATCCGTTCTCCACCCATAATTACCAGCTCCGGTTCTGGATGGCCGCCGGCGGCGTCGACCCCGACGAGGACGTGCGTCTCGTGGTGCTGCCGCCGCCCTACATGGTGGACAGCCTCGCCAATGGTCATGTCGATGCGTTCTGCGTCGGCGCGCCCTGGAATTCCATCGCCGTCGACAGCGGCGTCGGCCATATCCTGCATTTCGTCTCGGACATTCTGGTGCGTGCCGCGGAAAAGGTGCTTGCGGTTCGGCAGAACTGGTCGGAGAAGAATCCGCAAGTCGTTGCCGCATTGGTCCGGGCCGCGTCCCGCGCCGCTGAATTCATCGAGCAGCCGCAAAACCGCGCTGACGCGGCGCGCATTCTCAGCGCGCCGGAGCGGATCGGCGTCGATGCCGACGTGATCCAGCGAACGCTCGACGGCCGGCTCAAGATTTCGCCTGACGGAACCATGCGCGAGAGCAGCCGCTATCTGCTGGTGGGGCGGGAAAGCGCGGCGCGGCCGGATCCGGTGCAGGCCGCCTGGCTCTATGCGCAGATGGTACGCTGGGGACAGACCTCCTTCAGCCCGGAGGCGCTCAAGACCGCCGAGGCCGTGTTCAGGCCGGACCTGTACGACGCGGCGCTGGGGCGCGAAGGGAAGGGCGCTGATACGTCCGAGACCATCGGTGCCTTCGCCGGTCCGCCGTTCGATGCCAATGATATTGGCGCCCATCTGGCTGCGTTCGCGATCGGACGCCGGATATCCTGAGCCGGTATCTTTTGAAGCAATGTTGGGCAGCGGTCTCAACAGGCTAAAATTTAGGCTGGCTGCCTGAATTTCACGGCGTCGCCCGGCCCAAGGTTCAAACATCTCCGTGTAACATATTGAATTACATATGTATTCCATCCGCTCCCGGATGGCACGCAACTTGAATGTTGCAGTGCAGCCAGCCGTCGCCGATGTCCGCTGGCCGCCGTCAAAGATGGATTTCCGCAGCAACGAGGCTGGCCGGACCGCTCTCCGATTTCAGCGCGGTCGCGTTTCCTTTTCCCGTTGAAGCCACCGATCGTGGCCGCAGGAGCTTCGTCGCCTACCATGAAACTCGAACCACTCTCTGTCGACTTTTCCGACGAACAGAAGCGTTACCTCGAAGGTTTCGCGACCGGCCTGCAGATCAGCAAGGTCGGGCGCGGCCTCGGCGGCGCCGGCAAGGTGAATGCCGAGCCGAGCGGCCCTGATGCCGCGCATATCAAGGCGCAGGACAAGGTCGTCGCATCGGGCAGGAAACTCGCCGACCAGGAGAAATTCAAGCGCGAGGAACATCCGTTCGACGCCTATCCGCGGCTGAAGGAGCAGGCGCACAACAACGCAGCCCCGTCGCCGGCGGATAATTTTCGCTGGCGCTATTACGGCCTGTTCTATGTCGCGCCGGCGCAAGATTCCTACATGTGCCGCTTGCGGATCCCGAACGGCATGCTCAAGCACTGGCAATTGTCGGGCATGGCCGATCTCGCCGAGCGTCTGTGCGGGCCGTTTGCCCACGTCACCACCCGCGCCAATCTGCAGGTCCGCGAAATTCCGCCGAAGCATGCGGTGGCCCTGATCGAGGGCATTCAGGACCTCGGCCTGTGCTCGCGCGGCTCCGGCGCCGACAACATCCGCAACGTCACGGGTACACCCACCGCCGGCATCGATCCGCAGGAACTGCTCGACACCCGCGAATACGCGCGCGAGTGGCACTATCACATCCTCAACGACCGCTCGCTGACGGGGCTGCCGCGCAAGTTCAACGTCGCCTTCGACGGCGCAGGCAGGATCGCCGTACTCGAAGACACCAACGACATTGCGTTTGCCGCGATCGAAGTAAAGGACGGGTTCGGCGTGGAGCCCGGCATCTGGTTTCGGCTGGGGATCGGCGGCATCACCGGCCACAAGGATTTTGCCAAGGCGACCGGCATCATCGTCAGGCCGACGGACGCGACCAGGATCGCCGACGCCATTGTGCGCGTGTTCATTGACCTCGGCGACCGCACCAACCGGCTTAAAGCACGCCTGAAATACGTCATCGACGGCATGGGCATGGAGAAATTCCTCACCCTGGTCGAGGAGAAACTCGGTCATGCCCTGACCCGCGTCCCAGGCGAAGCCCTCGCGCCGCGACCGGCCTTCGACCGCATGGCTCATATCGGCGTGCACGCGCAAAGACAGCAAGGTCTGAACTGGATCGGCGTCGCGCTGCCGCTCGGCAAGGTGACCTGCGAGCAGATGCGCGGACTTGCAAAAATCGCCCATGACCTCGGCGACGGCGATATCCGGCTGACGGTCTGGCAGAACCTCCTGCTATCGGGCGTACGCGACGAGAATGTGGGGGTGGCGGTCGCGGCCATCGAGGCAACCGGCCTTTCCGCCAAGGCGTCGCAGATCCGCGCCGGCCTGATCGCCTGCACCGGCAATGCCGGTTGCAAGTTTGCAGCCTCCGACACCAAGCGCCATGCGGCCGCCATCGGCGACTGGTGCGAGCCTCGGGTGGAGATTGACACCCCGCTCAACATCCATCTCACCGGCTGCCACCATTCCTGCGCCCAGCACTACATCAGCGATATCGGGCTGATCGCCGCCAAGGTCCCGGTCGGCGAGGAGGACGACACCGTCGAAGGCTATCATCTGTTCGCCGGCGGCGGCTTTGGCCCGAATGCCGATATTGGGCATGAGGTCTTTCACGACCTCAAGGCCGAGGACGCGCCGAGGACGGTGGAAAAATTGTTGAAGGCCTATCTGGCCCACCGATCCTCATCCGAAGAAACGTTCCTGACATTCGCGCGACGCCATGACGGCGAAACCCTGCGCAAGCTCGCTGAAGCGGAGGCTTCCACATGAACCAGATGTCGCCTCCACCCAAAATCGACATCATTCCCGCAAGCGCACCGTTTTCGGAAGCGCAGCGCTCCTGGCTGAACGGGTTCTTCGCCGGGCTGCTGTCGACCGATGGTCCAACACCACTTTCCGCCGAGCAGGGCGTTGCCGTGCTGCAGGGTCCCGCGGGCGACGACGGCGAAGCGCCCTGGCACGACCAGACCATGCCGATCGCCGACCGCATGAAGCTGGCGGAAGGCCGTCCCATGCGACGGCGGATGATGGCGGCGATGGCGCAACAGGATTGCGGCCAGTGCGGCTACAATTGCCACGACTATTCCGAGGCGATCGCCAGCAAGGCGGAGCCGCGCCTCAATCTCTGCGTCCCCGGCGGCAAGGAAACCGCGCGGATGCTGAAGGCGCTGCATGAGGAGCTGGAGAAGGCCCCGGCCGCGTCGCCCGGGCCGGCGCTCGCGCCCGCCGCGGCGGCGCCAGCCGTGACCGTGGAGCCGGGGCGTTCGCGCGACAATCCGGTCGCGGCAACGTTCCTGTCGCGCCGTCTCCTCAACAAGCCCGGCTCGGAAAAGGAAACCTGGCATATCGATTTCGATCTCTCGGGCAGCGGCCTTGACTATGTCGTCGGCGATTCCTTCGGCATTTTCGCCCGCAACGACATCGGCCACGTCGACCAGATCATTGCGCTGCTTGGCGCCTCGCACACCACCGAAGTCAGAGGCAAGACGCTGCGCGAGGTGCTGACGTCGGACGTGTCGCTGGCACCGGCACCGGATTCGTTGTTCGAACTGCTCTCCTTCATCACCGGCGGCGCGCAGCGCGAGAAGGCGCGCGCGCTGGCGCAGGGCGAAGATCCCGACGGCGATGCCGCAACGCTCGACGTGATGGCGGCGTTGCATAAATTTTCCGGCGTGCGCCCGCATCCCGAAGCCTTCGTCGAAGCGCTGGAGCCGCTGCAGCCCCGGCTCTATTCGATCTCGTCGTCGCACAATGCGACGCCCGGCAAGCTGTCCCTGACGGTCGATTGCGTGCGCTACGTGATCGGCAAGCGCAAGCGCTTAAGCATGGCCTCGACTTTCCTGGCCGAGCGCATCAATCCCGGCGACGAGGTCAAAGTCTACGTCCAGAAGGCCCACGGCTTCGCGTTGCCGCAGGATCCGAAGGTGCCGATCATCATGATCGGACCCGGCACCGGTGTCGCGCCGTTCCGCGCGTTCCTGCTCGACCGCAAGGCGACCGGCGCGCCGGGCAAGAACTGGCTGTTCTTCGGTCATCAGCGCAGCGACTGCGACTTCTTCTATTCCGACGAACTGAACGCGCTGAAGACCTCGGGGCTTTTGACGCGATTGTCGCTGGCGTGGTCGCGCGACGGCGACAAGAAATTCTATGTTCAGGATCGCATGCGCGAGGTCGGCCGCGAATTGTGGAACTGGTTGGCCGAAGGCGCGAATGTCTACGTCTGTGGCGACGCCAAACGGATGGCGAAGGACGTCGAGCGCGCGCTGGTCGATATCGTCGCGCAATTCGGCGCGCGGACGACCGACGAAGCGGTGCTCTTCGTTGGGGAACTCAAGAAGAAGGGGCGGTTCCAACTCGACGTCTATTGATCGGGTTCCAGTTCACTCAAATCGGGCCGAATAATATTCTCGCGCGAATCCATTCCGGAGAACGTTTGACTCCGATTGGGTCCTCACGAAGCTTTCATATCGCTATTTGCAGGGTCGTCTTGCGCGCGACCGCCGAGCGTATTTCAATGGCCGTGATGGAGCGTTGGAGATCCACCATGCGCAAACTATCGGCGGAAGCCCGCCTGCATCTTTATGCGCGTTCCCTGTCCCGACGAACCGGAAACGGGTTCCATGCGGCTGCGCTGTACGGCGCCGTCGCGCTCATTGCGGCCATGGTGTTCGGCTCGCTGTCGATTCACCCGTTCTGATTCTGGTCCGGCCAATTCAGACCGCGCTAATTTGCCTTCTTGAACGGCGCCACGTCGATGCCGGCGTCCTTCAACGCCTGCCGCACACCGCGCGCGATATCGACCGCACCCGGCGTGTCGCCGTGGATGCACACGGTGTCGGTGCGCATCTTGATCACCTTGCCCGTGACTGAGACCACCGCGCCGTCCTGCACCATCCGCGCCACCCGTTCCGCGATCTCTTTTGCGCCGTGCAGCACGGCACCCGGCTTGCGGCGCGACACCAGCGAGCCGTCATCTTCATAGGCGCGATCGGCGAACACTTCGTGCACCATCGGCAAATTGGCGGCTTCGCCGGCCTGCACCAGCTTCGAGTTCGCGAGCACCACAAAAACGAGATTGGGGTCGACCGCCTTGATCGCCGACGCAATGGCTTTGGCGGTCATGTCGTCCTCGCAGGCGACGTTCGACAGCGCGCCGTGCGCCTTGACATGGGTGACCTTGTGGCCGGCCGCGGTCGCAATCGCCTGCAGCGCGCCGATCTGATAGGCGACGAGGTTCTCGATCTCCGACGCCTTCATGCCGGGGAAGGGCCGGCGGCCGAAGCCGTGCAGATCGCGGTAGCCGGGATGCGCGCCGATCGAGACGCCGCGCGCTTTCGCCAGTTCCACCGTCCTGCGCATGATGTCGGCATCGCCGGCGTGATAGCCGCAGGCGATGTTGACCGAGGTCGCAAGCTCGATCATGGCGGCGTCATTGCCCATTTCCCATGGCCCAAAGCTTTCGCCGAGATCGCAGTTGAGGTCGATGCTGGTCATGTCTGTCCCCTTGCGCGAATGGATATTCCGTTAGTCACTTAGGTCAGTCTCTTTGATCAGTCCTGCGCCAGCGCGCCCGCGGACGGCGCTTGCCATGTTCGGGCGTCGACGGCGCTGACGGCGCTGCCGGCGACATTAGCATCCCTGAGCGCCTCGATGTTGAGATCAAAATTCTCGATGGCACGGAGCCGGTCGGGCAGGGTGCGGAGCAGTTTGGCAAAATTCCGCGCCTCGGCTTGCGCCTCCGCCATGCTGACGGCCTTGAAGCGGAATCCCTTGCCGGCCGGAGTCTGCGCGAACCGCCCGAGATCGGCCGTGATCAAGGTCGCGATCTTGGGATAGCCGCCGCTGGTGCCGCGGTCCGGCATCAGTACGATCGGCGCGCCGTTGCCGGGCACCTGGATGCTGCCGTTGACAGTGCCGTCGGAGACGATGTTGTGGCCGTGCAGATGCTTTATCACGGGGCCTTCGAGCCGGTAGCCCATGCGATCGCTGGTCGCCGAGATCTTCCACTCGCTGGCGAGGAACAGGTTTTTGGCTTCCTCGCCGAACTCGTCGTCCTGCGGACCCAGCACCACGCGGATCGGGCCGTTCGCCACGACGGGAAGCTCGATCCGGCGCTCGGCGGTGCCGCTTGCGGCACGCGTCTGCAATTCGTCGCCGGCCTGCAGCGGACGCGGATAGGGACTGCCGAGGCCGGCGCGGGCATTGACCGCGAGGCTGCCGAAGACAGGCTCGCCCGCGATCCCGCCTTCGATCGCGAGGTAGCTGAACGCGCCGCCGCGGGCGAAGCCGAGCGTCAGGGTTTCACCGTCCGCCAGCGTTGTCGAACTGTCCCATGCAACGGTACGCCCAGCTATATCGGCGCTGCGCGGCGCTCCCGAGAGCGCCACACGCACTGCGCCTTCCCGGGCGGTAAAGGCCGCGCCGAATGGACCGATCTCGACCGCGGCGTCGAAAGCTGCGTTTCCGACCAGCGTATTGGCTGCCGCGAGGGCGAGCGGGTCCATCGCGCCGCTCGGCGTCAGGCCGTAGCGCTGCGCGCCGTGACGGCCGCCGTCCTGCACCGAACTCGCCGGCCCGATGGTGGAAACGACGAGCTTGCTCATGACGTCATCAACTCGGCGACGATCTCGCCGCCGGCCGCGGCGCGGTCCTGCTCGGCAAAGGTCTTGGCGTCGACTTGCGAAAACTTTACGCGGTCGCCGGGCTCCAGCAGGAAGGTGGGGTCGCGATGCAGCTGATAGGTCCTCACCGCGGTCCGTCCCAACAGATGCCAGCCGCTCGGACCGGCCAGACATTGCACGCCGGTCTGCACGCCACCGATCGAGATCGTGCCGGCTGGCGTCAACAGCCGCGGATTTTGCCGCCGCGGCATATGCAGGAATTTCTCTAGTCCGCTGAGATAGGACCATCCAGGGGTAAAGCCGATCATGGCCACCCGGTAATCGCCGGCGACATGGCGCGCCACGATATCTTCGGGAGTGGTCTTGAGCGTCTTGGCGACATCCTCGAGATCGATACCGTGTTCGCCACCATAGACCACGGGGATGCGCCAGCGCCGCGTCTTGCCCGTCGGCGGAACCGGCCGTTGCGCCAGCGTGACAAGCTTCTCGCCGAGCGTATCGAAATCGATCCGCACGGGATCATAATGCACCAGGAGGGATCGATAGGTCGGCACCGTCTCGGTGATACCTGCTACCGGCTCATTCGCCAGTGTACGGTCAAGCGCCAACACCCGCTGGTTTGCGGCATCGTCGATGTTGCGGCTGAATTCGACCGTGATGGCGCTGTCGCCACTTGGCAGAATACGGGGCGGGGAGAGCGTCGCGGCCATGCTGGTCCACATTAGCCGATCTTGTTGCCGAGTGGAATTCGCCCCAAAGCAAATGGGCCTGCAAGTTCAATAAATTAATCGGCATAGCGGCGATAAATTGGGCTGATGGCGCGTTTGCAGGGCAGCCCCGTCAACCAGGCTCGGCAACGCCACTTGACGCGATGCCCGCGCCCCGCAAGATGCGCCGGCCAATCAATCCCTTAGCGGAGCTCTGTTTTCGATGTCCCTGACCCCCGAAGCGATCAAGACGCTGTCCGGCGTGACCACCGCGACCATCACCACGGTCCTGCTGAAGAAGGGCCTGCGAAACGTCTGGATGCGGGGCGCGCGGCCGCTGCGGCCGGGACAGAAGCGGCTGGTCGGGCCGGCCTTCACCCTGCGCTTCGTGCCCGCGCGCGAGGATCTGGCAACGCCGGAATCCTGGTCGTCACCGATTTCGACCCGGACCGCGATCGAGGCCATGCCGGAAGGCTGCATCGCCGTGGTCGATGCCATGGGGATTACCGATGCCGGCATCTTCGGCGATATTCTTTGCGCGCGCATGGTCAAGCGCGGGGTGGCCGCTTTGGTCACCGACGGCGTGGTACGCGATCTCGAAGGCGTGCTCGGCACCAATTTGCCGGTCTGGTGTGACGGTTACGCTGCGCCGCCTTCGGTGGCCGGGCTAACCTTCGTCGGCTGGGGCGAGCCGATCGGCTGCGGCGGCGTGGCGATCTTCCCGAACGACGTCATCGTCGCCGATCAGGACGGTGCCGTGGTGGTCCCGCAGGCCTTCCTCGATCTGGTCCTCGCCGAAGGCGCCGAGCAGGAGCGCATGGAGGCCTGGATCGTCGACGAAGTGAAGGCCGGCGCGGTGCTGCCGGGTCTCTATCCCATGAATGCTGAGACCAAGGCGCGTTACGCAGCGTCGAAGAAATAATCAGGACGCAGGCCAACAGCGTTCGTCATCGCAGGAGGAGTTCCATGGATATTCATCTCGCCGGCTCGCGGCCAACCCGCCGGGCGCCGAAGGAATATTTCACCGGCACGGTCTGGCAGGATCCGATCATTGCCGCTGAGGCCCCGGCGCGCGTTGCCTCGAACCGCGTCTCCTTCGAGCCTGGCGCACGGACCAACTGGCATACCCACCCGCTCGGCCAGACGCTCTACGTCGTCGCGGGCGTCGGCCGGGTCCAGACCAAGGGCGGTCCGATACTTGAGATACGGCCCGGCGATGTCGTGTGGATTCCGCCGGGCGAAAAGCACTGGCACGGCGCCTCGCCGGCCAATGGCATGACCCACATCGCAATGCAGGAAGCGCTGGACGGAAGTTTCGTGACCTGGATGGAGCCGGTGACCGACGCGGAATATTCGGCGAAGGTCGGATAACGCTGCAGCTATTCCGCGGGCTTGTCGATTGCAGGCGATTTGCGGCGAAATCTGAAATCGCAGCAAGTCGCGCCCTCCATGATGGTCTGGCTTCGGGACAATTCGAGTTCGTTGTTGAAGCCGACCACCATGGCGTGGTCCCGGTTGCAGTGGACGCGAAAGCCGAGGTCTGACAACCCCAACTCCTTGTAGAACTCCGCATATTGGCAGCGGGTCACGTTGAAATCGAGATGGTCGTCGGACTCACCGAGCACCTCGACATCCATGCTGCCGCCGCCCGCCCAGAGCTCCTCCGCCACCTTTCGCAGTGATGCCGTCGTTCGTCCAAAGGTCGCCGCCCATCGTGCACCCTCCTCAGCGGCGAGCCGGCGAATGGTCTCGTCAACGACCTCAGCTGCTGATGTCTCGCCGCATCTATCCCGCAACGCCTGAATGAACGGGATGAGCACGCGCCCCTCGATCTTGCGACGCTGCAAGTGGCTGATAGCGACTTCGGTGGTGTCAACCATGTGTGGTCACCTGTTTTGCGTTCTGTCGCTTTCCAATGCAGCCATTGCCGTCCTGAATCAAACCAGATCTTCTGGCCGGTGGACTCAGCTTTTCTAAGCCATCAAGCTGCGTGCACATCGCCACCGACGATTTGAGCAAAATGATCGACGGAAAACCCGACGCGTTGCTCCGCACATCCCTGCAATCGCCATGGGGCCTGCAGATCGATCGCATCGAGCTGCGAGCGCCGCGAGAGCGCTTGCGCCAACGATGCTCGTCACGTTGCCGGAACTGGCCGGATGCCGGGAGCACCCGGCGCTGGTCAGGTTTCTCAGGAGCGCCCGATCGGACTCTTTTGCCGAACTCACATCCTAGTTCACGCGGCTCCAGGTCTGGCCGCCGCAGAACATGCCGCCAAAGGCGCAACCCTGAACGCGCAGCGTATCCGGCCCCTTCAGCGCGATCGTGGAGTCATAGGTGCTGCCACTGTTGGGATCGAGGATCCGCCCGCTCCATTTGGAGTCCTTGCCGGGCTTCATGTTGATCATAACCTGTTCGCCGTTCTGGTTCGATTTCGAGTCCACGGAATAGCCGCAAAGGTTGGCGCCGCATTGCTCGATCCTGACCCGGCCTTCCTTCTCCTCGGTCAGCCACACGCCGAGCGGGGAATTGGCCTGCTGAACCGCGGGCGCAGGGGGTTTCGGTGCCGGCGTGGTTGTTGCGACCATTTCGGGGGCCGCGGGTTTGGCAGAGGGAACGGCGGCATCCTGCTGAACTTGCGGCGCGGGGGCGACGGCCGCCGGCTGCGCGGCGGGAGCTTGGGTCGAAGCCGCGGTATCCGCGGGCGCGACCGTCGCCGTGGCGGCTGAAGGCGGAGCTTGTGTGTTCGCAGGTGCCGGCGCCTGTTCGGTCACAGATGGTTCCGCGGCGGGCGCTTGCGGATCGACCTTGGCCTGCTGCGGCGTCTGCTTGCGCTGACGGTCGCTGTCCTGATCGCCATGCGAGCGCTTCGTTCGCCGCCCGGTGTTGTCATAGACGCCCGGGATCGACACCGTGCCGCGATCCGGATCGATGCGAATGGTGCGCCCGCCATATTCGAAGGTGTACTGGGCCTGCGCAGCGGTGCTCGCCAGCAGAAACGCGGCGACGGCAAGAAGCTTTTTCATCGTGACCTCCTGAGCAGGTGGAATCCCAGTCCCGACCCTACGCTTCGGCAATCCAGTGCAACGTGACCTACATCACTTTCAGAATATGAGTCGGGCATTGGCGATTTTGGTTCAATGGCTTCGCCAGCGCAGTCCAATTGAGGGCGGTAAATGCGGCCAATTGCTGGAGAAAACGCCGATTTATTCAAACCAGGCGGCATAGATCTTCCGGAAGCTGCCATCCTCTTGCGCGATGTGCAGCCACTGATCGACAAACGCCTTCAGCGCCGGATCGCGGTGTATCCAGTAGGCTTTTTCGGCGAAGTCGAACGGCCTGTCCGGATGCACGGCGCAGAGCACGCCGGGGTGAAGTTTCTGCTGGTAACGCGTCTCCGAGGCATCCGTCATCATCAGATCGGCGTCACCCTTGGCGATCTCGTCGAAGATCGTGACATTGTCGTTCCAGGTCCTGATCTCGGCGTTCTTGATGTTGGCCTTGGCAAACCGCTCATTGGTGCCGCCGGGATTGACGATGACGCGCGTACCGGGCCTGTCGATATCGGCGAGGGTCTGGTATTTGCTCGCGTCAGTGCAGCGCGCAATCGGCGTCTTGCCCTCGCGCATGATGGGTGTCGAAAACAGACCCTTCTTCTGCCGGTCCAGCGTGATCGACACGCCGCCCATCGCGATGTCGAAATTGTCGGCTTCGAAATCCTGCATCAGCCTGGGCCAGGTAGTGTGGACATAGTCGACCTTGACGCCGAGCGCCTTGCCGAGCGCCTCCGCCATGTCGACGTCGAAACCCCGGAATTTCGACGTCTCCTTGTCCAGCGAGCTGAACGGCAGATAATCGCCGGTCATGCCGACGCGCAGGCTGCCGCGTTTGACGATCTCGTCGAGCCGGGAGGCCTGCTGGGCATGGGCCGAAGCCGCCACCAGCAAAAAGGCGACGGCGAGAGACCACAGAACTCGAACCATTTATTCCTCCGGGAAGCCGCACCGGCCACTCCTTGAATCCGGTGACCATGGTGCGCCTTCCAGCATATCGTGGCGCTTCCGGTTTCAGAACCAGGCGGCCGCCGGAATGCAAAGCCCGTTGCGAAATATGGGGATTGACTGCTAGTTCGATCCGGCAGCTTCAGACTGGTGCGGGGAGAGGATCACAACGTTGGCCATTTCAATGCATCAGGCGTCGGTTGAGGTCTTCACCCAATTTCTTGGCAGCCTTTCCGACGTTCTCGACCACGCCGCCGCTTACGCGGAGGCAAAAAAGATCGATCCTTCCGTTCTGCTCAATGCGCGGCTCTATCCCAATATGTACAACCTCAGCCGCCAGGTGGGGGAGGCCAATCGGCCTGCGCTTCTCGCCTGCGCCCTGTTGACCGGCGTTGAAGCGCCGGCATTTCCGGATGTCGAGCCCGATCTTCCCGAACTGAAGGCGCGCATCGCAACGGTGGTCGCGTTCATGCGGAGCCTGCAGCCCGCTGCGATCAACGGCACCGAAAGCAAGCGAGTGATTTTCACGTTCAGAAACGGCTCGACGCGGGAGTTCACCGGCCTATCGCTATTGCTGACGTTCAGCGTGCCGCAGTTCTTTTTTCACGTCACCACGGCCTACGACATCCTGCGCCATTGCGGCGTCGATCTCGTCAAGAAGGATTTCTTGGGCAAGCCAGACCAATCCCCGGCGTGAGCGAGCTAGATATCGCTGTCCTTGCGGACCAGATTCGCGGCCGCGCTGCGTCCGGCCATTTCGCTTCTGAGCGCCTCGAAGCGCCGCCGCGCCTCGCTCTCGCGCTCGTCCACGAACCTCACCGCGGCATCCCCGGACATGGGCCCGGTGACCACGGGCGCGATGGTTTCGCCGATCGTCTCTTCGACGTAGTAGTAGCCATCGTCCGCGAGGCGGGCCGTCCATTTGAAACGGATGGCAGCCATTGGGCCGGGACCGACCCTGGAATAGCCATCCGCTGCGCCCGGCTCGGGGGCGATCGACACGTCGTCCGCCCCAGGCTTTTCCGGCCCGCGCTGAGATTCCGGGTGATCGAGAATGCTGGCGATGGCCGCCAGCGCGTTATCGGTTGGGTCGCTTTGAGTCAAAATGCCTGTCCCCAAGAATTACGGCGCAAACAGCAAAGGCAAACCCGCTGCCAACGCCGGGTTCCATCCCTTGCTCCTGAATAAGGCTAAAGTTTTGTCGGTTCAGGCGCAAATCGGCGGTAATTTGCCCTTCCACGGACGTTCCTGTTCGAGCTGCGCCGCCAGGCGCAGTAACGTTGCCTCGTCGCCGAAGCGTGCCGAGAACATCATGCCGAGCGGCAATCCCGCCTTGTTCCATGCCAGCGGCACCGACATCGCCGGTTGGCCGGACATGTTGAACATGGCCGTTGCCGGCATATAGCGCCTCAAGACAGGCCCGATATGCGACAGGTCCTGCGCCATGGTGTTGAGCTCGCCGATCCCTAGCGGAGGCGAGCAAAGCGTCGGGCAGAGCAACACGTCGCAGGTCTCGAAGAAGGCCGCGAGCCCACGCGAGATCTGGAAGGCGGCGAGTTGCGCGGCCACATAGTCGGTCGAAGTCGCCTTTTGCGCGTTATGGGCGCTGGCCAGCGTCAATATTTCGAAATCGCGGTCCGTCATGGCGCGGCCAAAGCGCTGTTCGGCCTGCCGGACATTGAGCGCGGTGTTGGCAGCGACGATGGTCGACATCACCACGGCCGGATCGGCGGCCAGGACAGGCGCGCGTTCCTCGACATGGTGGCCGAGCCCCGAAAGCAGAGTTGCGATCTCCCGCGTCGCAGCCGCGATTTCGGGATCGATGGCGTCGCCATAAGGCGAGCGGTCGGTAAAGGCGATGCGCAGCCGGCCAGGATCGTGACCGACTTCCTCGAGGAACGGCCGCGCCGGCGGCGGCGCAACATAGGGGCTCGACGGCTCGGGACCGTGGACAGCGTCGAGCATCGCCGCGCTGTCGCGCACGCTGATGCTCACGACATGGCCGCAGGAGAATCCGCCCCAGCCTTCGCCCCGATCCGGACCGAGCGGGTTGCGGGCGCGGGTCGGTTTCAATCCGAACACGCCGGAGGCGGACGCCGGGATCCGGATCGAGCCGCCGCCGTCGCTGGCATGCGCGACGGGAAGAATGCGCGCCGCCACGGCCGCGGCCGCGCCGCCGGATGAACCGCCCGAAGAGTGCGCGAGGTTCCAGGGATTGCGGGTCGGACCATGCAGGCGCGACTCCGTGGTCGGTATCAGGCCGAATTCGGGGCTGGCGCTCTTGCCGAAGATCGCGACGCCTGCCTTGAGGAAGCGCTGGGCGAGAGTGCCCGTGTGGTCGGCGACGTCATCCCCATAGACGCTGGCGCCGAAGGTCGTCCGCGTGCCCTCGAGGAGATCGAGATCCTTGAGCAGGAACGGCACGCCGGTGAAGGGACCATCCGGAAGTCCCTTGTCGATCTGCCGCTCCGCATAATCGTAATGTTTTACGACCACCGCATTGATCTGCGGGTCGACCTTGGCGGTGCGGGCGATTGCCTCGTCCAGCAACTCTCTGGCACTGACCTGCTTTTTACGAACGAGCTCGGCAAGCCCGAGCCCGTCATAGCTGCCGTATTCCCTGAAGGCCATATCGGTACCTGCTGCTGAAGCCGCGAAGCCGGCGAAGTCATCGGCGAGAGCGCAACGCAATCAGCCGAGCACGTCCTGATTGATAACATTCTGCCGGATCGGTACGCCGTCGAGCGCGCTCAGGATGTTGCGCGCGGTCTGCACGCTCATCCGGTCCACCGCCTCCCGCGTGACGCCGGCGACATGCGGGGCCATGATGACATTGGGAAGCTCGAACAGCGAATGGCCGGAGGGCGGCGGCTCCTGCTCGAACACGTCGAGGCCGGCACCCGCGAGCTTGCCCGACACCAGCGCCTCATACAGCGCCTTCTCCTCGACGATCCCGCCGCGCGCGGTGTTGATCAGATAGGCGGTCGGCTTCATGCGCCGCAGCCGGGCCGCATTGAACATCCCGACCGTTTCCGGCGTCTTCGGACAATGGATGCTGACGAAGTCGGCGCGCGGCAGCGCCGTGTCGAGATCGCCGACCGGCTCGCAACCGGCGGCCTTGATCTCGGCGGCAGGCTTGTAGGGATCGTAGACGAGAACGTCCATTTCCATGGCAAGGCAACGCTTGGCGGTGCGGGTACCGATGCGGCCGAAGCCGATGATCAGCACGGTCTTGCCGAAGAGATCGTAGGGCAGCATGCCGAGGCGGGCGGCCCATTTGCCGTCCGTGACGATGGAATGCATTTCGACGGCGCGCTTGGCCAGCGTCAGCATCATGAACAGCGCCTGCTCGGCGACCGACGGCGAATTGGCGGTGCCCGCCACCATCAGCGGGATCTTGCGGCGGCTGAGGGCAGGGACGTCGACGGCGTCGTAGCCGACGCCGATCCGGGTCACCACCTTCATGTCCCGGGAAGCCTCGAGTTCGGGCTCGCCGAAGCGGGTGGCGCCGAGCGCCACGCCGTGGACCGGCGCCTGCTGGCGCAGCATGGCCTCGAAATCCCCTGCGGAAATCATGTTGGGGAATTCGACGAGTTCGATGTCGTCCCGCTCCTTCAACAGAGCCCGTCCTTGCTGCGACATCGATTCAGTGACGAAAATTTTCTTCTTGTTGGTCGCCATTCCCCGTCCTGCCCAGCCCGCGGCTTTTCTTGTTGCGCGCCGTCAAAGGACGACGCCGGTGCCCTCATTTAGCAGGTGCATATTGTTGAGGTCTACTGCCAATCGGAGCGGTCCGCCGTCCCGCGCGCCGGCATTGGGATTGACCCGCCCGCAGACTTCTATCCCGTCGAGCATGAAGTAGATCAGCGTCTCCATTCCCATCGGTTCGGTAACGTCCAGCACCGTGTCGAAGGTTTCGACCCCCGGCTCCTTATGCTGCTTGGCCTCGGTGATATGCTCGGGCCGGATGCCGAGCAGCAATTTTTCGTCTCGCGGGACGTTCCGGTAGCGCGCCGCGCGCGCGGGCGGCAGCGGGAAGGCGAGGCGGTCAGTCAGGCGTATGTTCAGGCTGCCGCCGGCCTCCTCCAGCCGACAGGGCACGAAGTTCATCGCGGGCGAGCCGATGAACCCGGCGACAAAGCGGGTCGCCGGGTTGTGATAGAGATCGTTGGGCGTGCCGATCTGTTCGATGCGGCCGTGGTTCATCACCACGACCCGGTCGGCGAGCGTCATCGCCTCGACCTGGTCGTGGGTGACGTAGACCGTGGTGGTGCGCACTTTCTGGTGCACCTTCTTGATCTCGATCCGCATCTGCACCCGAAGCTTGGCGTCGAGGTTGGAGAGCGGCTCGTCGAACAGGAATACTTTGGGGTTGCGCACGATGGCGCGCCCCATCGCGACGCGCTGCCGCTGGCCGCCCGAAAGCTGTTTCGGCTTGCGGTCGATCAGGTCGGTGATGTCGAGCATGCGGGCGGCTTCGGTGACCCGGCTCTTGATCTCGGCCTTCGGATAGTGCTTCAGCCGCAAACCGAAGGACATGTTTTCCGCCACCGTCATGTGCGGATACAGCGCATAGTTCTGGAACACCATCGCGATGTCGCGGTCCTTCGGCGGCACGTCGTTGACGACGTCGCCGCCGATCATGATGTCGCCGCCGGTGATGTCCTCGAGCCCCGCGATCATCCGCAGCGTGGTCGACTTGCCGCAGCCCGAGGGACCTACCAGCACGACGAACTCATGGTCGGCGATATCGAGATCGATGCCGCGCACCGCCTCGACCTCGTCATAGCGCTTGATTACCTTACGCAACGT
>JBGPSI010000004.1:0-75210 GCA_041490045.1 Bradyrhizobium sp. | reverse complement strand
CGACTTTTTCTGACGCAAAAGCGGACATTCCGATGCGCGCGACTATTTCATAGCGAGGCGCGAAGTATCTCTAACGAACGGGGCGCTCCCCGGAGTTTGATTTCTCGTTAGTGGCAATGAGTCCGGCGTGTGCACCCGCCGATACTTCGTTCAACCAACGTTGGTTTGCGAAGCGGATCGGTATTCCAAGAACGCAGATCTATTAGCCAAGAATCGCACAGTAGATACCAAGGTATACTTTTTCGAAACACACGTAGAATGGAGCATCCGGCGTCGTTCGATATTCTGGCAATCGCAAAAGCCGGAACGGGTCGACGAGAAGAGATGCGATCACGATTACGGAAATGAGCGGCCCGAACCGGGCCGAAGATCTCCGGCTTCGTGGGCATCTCGCCTCTGAAGGCGTTCAGCATCCGGTCAGTACAATGATGTACAATGACAAGGAATTTGGACCATGCCGCAGCAGTCGCTAATCCCACGAAACAACGATGGCAGTCCTGTAGAGCGCGTGACGGTCTATGAAGGGGTGTCTTCCCGCCCGAAAGCGGCCGGTACCGCTCCGGTCACCGCCTATCTCGATGACATCGGCGAATTGGAATCCGGGTCTCGCGGCCACCCCTTCGCCGAAGATAGGATGACGCTCGCGTTTCAGCATCTCGACGTCGTGCTTGCAATTGCGGCGCGATGTTCTGATCAGGGCGGTTCGGCCGAAGGCAAGGCCTCACTGAACGCCAGGTGTCTGCGCGCGGAATCCGTGCAGCAGCAAGACAGCGTTGGCCTGCGGGTTGCGGACGCAACGAGCCACATCGAGGGCGTCCGGAACGCTCCGGCCGCCGGCAACCCTGAAGACCCCGTCATCAGGCGCCTGTCCGACGCGCTTGCGGCAACCGAGCGCTCGGACGATCGCTATACCGGCGTTTGTGCCGATGCCCTGCGCCTTGCCATCGTCACCCGGATGCTCGGCCTACGGTCGGAAGCGCAGCTGCCCGGCGAGCGAACCGACAAGCCCAATGAAGGCTGCGTCGAGCGGCAAATGCGGGCGTTGCAGAAGTGGCGTCTCAAGCGAGTCGTCGAATATGTCGATCATCACCTCTCGGGCAAGATCACCCTTCTCGATCTCGCAGCGGTCGCGGGACTGAGCCGAATGCACTTCGCATCCCAATTCCGGGCGGCGACGGGTTTCCGGCCCCATGAATATCTTCTGAGGCGGCGAATCCAGCGCGCCGAGGATTTGCTGCGTCAGTCCACCATGACACTCGTTGAGGTCGCCCTGACCGTCGGCTTCCAGACGCAGGCTCATTTCACCACGGTGTTCAAGCGATTCGTGGGCGACACGCCGTATCAATGGCGTAATGCCCACTGCGCCAGCGGGCGGCGCGCCAAGTAGCGGTCGAACGGCCGCTTGCGAACACAGGGTGATCGGGTGCGGATCGGCCTCGCAAGGAGATGACGGAATGAAGGTAGCCATCATCGGCGCCGGCGCGTTGGGCTCCGCCAAGCGCGCGCCCTAGCGATGCAGGCATGAATAGATGCGGATGAGCTCGCGACCTGCTTGCGGGGCCGAACGGGTGGCCTTCTCATTCGCCGTCGCGGTGGCGCAGGATAGCCAGAAATAATTTCCGGCGGGATCGATCACGAGCCGGTTCGGTGCGAAGTTCGAAAGCGCCACCGACAGATAGGGTGTGGTTGAGAACCAGGACAGTCGGTTCAGGTCGGAGGCGATCCGGTTCGACGAGACGAAACGCGGGTCGCCGAGTGCGGGATCGGCTTCGTCGCCGACCGCTAGCGCCGCCACCGCGGTCCGGTAGTGCCGCCACGCGGCGACGAATTTTCCGGTTTCGACCACGTGCACCAGGGTCACGAGCATGAAGGCTGCTGCAAGCGGCAGGGCCGCCCGGTCCCGCAACGCGATCAGCGCCCGTATCAAGCCCGGTAGCGGAAAGGCGAGCGTGCCGTCGCCGGCCATGGCGCCAAGCGCTGCGAACGCGCCGAATATCGGCGTGACGATCACCAGTGCCGTTCTCAGGTAATAGCGGCTGCTCGCGTGGATCGCGTGATCGAACCACAGCCAGTATATCAGGAGCATGACCACAACGATCGCAGCCGCATAGAGATATGCCCTCTCCGGTATCAGCCGCGAAAACACCAGCAAGATAACGCCGTATCCGGCGAGCGCCGCGAGCAACAGCACGACGATGCTGACCTGAAAGATGGTGAAATCGAAGAAGTGCAGGGCGGCCCGCAGGAACACGCCGGCATAATAGTCGTCGGGCGGAAGCATGATTTTTGTCGCGGCGGCCATCGCCAGCACCACGATCAGGATGGCCGCCGCGCGCAGGAAAGAAGGGTCGCGCAGGCCGCGCGGAGCCAGTGTCGCGACGATGGTGACTGCCAGCACCAGCGCGCCCTCATGGGTGAATCCGAGCGTCAGCAGCATGACGAAAACGAGAGCGGTCCCGGCGACGGTCCGCCTTGCATACTGGCAGACGGCGAGCGCCGGCCAGAACACGGCATGCGCGAGCCACATCTCGGTGGGAAAGCCGAAGATCAGCGGGCAGAGCAGGGCCGTCGAACAGCAGGCATAGGCGAAGATGATGCGGCCGTGCGAGCGGTCGGCCGCGAACGTGCCGATCAGCCCAGCGAGCGGTGCGAGATAGAACAAGAGCCCGTAGACGACGATTCCGGCGCCGGGATTCCCGGTCAGGCCGACGAAGGCCTCCGCCGGCAGAAGACTGAGCAAGAAAACCGACATGCGGCCGGAGATGTTGTGCCAGTGGAACGCCCAGACGTCCTGCACGGCGACGGCATAGGAAAACATCGCCCCGTCGGCGTATAGCTCGAGCCTATAACCCAGCGCGACAGCGACGAACGCAACCGACCAGCAGAGACCAGTTCCGATCACGAGCGCGCGCAGCAGGTCGGCGCCGGAGCGGAAGGTGGGCCACGACATGCTTTCGACGTCTCCTTGCGCGGGCCTAAAGCGTTTTCCAGTTCGGTGGCATCATCCTTCGAGACGGCGCTTCTCGCCTCCTCCGGATGAGGTCTTGGATCTTCAATGGTGAGGAGCGCGGCTACGCCGCGCGTCTCGAACCACGAGGCCACGGTATACGCCCTCATGATTCCACCCAAGCGGAATGCGCCGTAGCGGCAAGGTCCCTAGAACTGGCTGGCCAGCAAGGCCGTCAGGCGGTCGAAGCGGTGTCCGGAACGCACGGCCTTGGCGATCATGTAGCGGCGGTTGTCGGCGTTGATCGGCGCCTCGAGCGGCATACGGCCGGCGATTTCAATGCCGGCTCTGGTGAGGCCGTCGAGTTTTGCGGGATTGTTGGTGAGCAGCACGATCCGCGTGCAGTTCAGCATTCCCAGCATGCGCGCGGCGATGCCGTAGTCGCGCTCGTCGTCATCGAAGCCGAGCGTGGTGTTGGCGTCGAAGGTGTCGAGGCCGTCGTCCTGCAACTGATACGTCCGCATCTTGTTGGCGAGACCAAGTCCGCGGCCTTCCTGCGCCAGATAGAGAATGACGCCGCCGCCGAGGTCTTCGAGCCGCGTCAAAGCGAGGCGAAGCTGGTCGCCGCAGTCGCAGCGCCGTGAACCGAACACGTCGCCGGTCAGGCAGGCGGAATGCAGCCGCACCGGAACGGCCGCTGTGAAATCAGGCTTCCCGACGATGATGGCGATCGGACTGCCTCCCATGGCGTCGCGGAACACGACGAAGCGGGTGGGCGTGCCCGAGGTGAGCGGCACCGCCGCCTCGCTCGCCACGAACAGCGAGGCAATGGCTTCATCGGCGAAGCGGGCCACCGCGTCTGCTTCAATCCTGACGATGCTCTGTTCGCCCGCGACGGCGTGGCCGGCCACGTCTGCCGCCAGCACCGCCGGCATGCCTTGCGATATCTTGACGAGTTGAATGGCGGCGGCAGCCGCCGGGCTCGCCGGTTCGGCCGGCAGCACGCGATCGGCGTTTGCGTCGGTAACGAGGGAAAGAATCGAGTTCGCGGCGTCATCGGGCGACAGCGACAATGCCATCGGCGTCGACGCATCCAGGCCTAGCGCCAGCGCACGCCGCCTTGTGACGATCAGGCGCGGCACCGCCGGTCCGCAGAGTGCGGTGAATTCGCGGAGCCGCTGCCCGTCGAGACCTTCGATCGGCAGCGCGAGCATCGCTTCACCCGTTGCGGCGATGAGAACAGGCCGTCGCCCGTGGAATTCTCCGAGGCCGCGGCTGACACTGGTGTGCCCCCTTCTGCCGAATAAAGCCGAGCTTGCGCCGGTCCGCACGTCACTCATTTCCTGACTTTCCATTCCCATGGCCGTTACCGTAGAACACCGCGCGGCCGGCATCATTCCAGTCGCAAATCGACGATTTTTGTGCGATGATGGCAGATAGTCGCATTGTTAACGCAACCACACAGTGTTTTTGATTCCTGCGTGCACACCAGCAATCTCCCATCGAGCAAATCCGCGTCTTCCGATCCTTGGGAAGACTTCAGCCAGCTATTCCGTGAAGGACGCCAGCCGCTGCCGCGGGGCTGGGCCGATGTGTTCGGTCCGCTCCGCAAGGGCACGGTGGACGACCTCGTGATCGTAGGCCAGATCGGCCAGTCGCTCGACGGCCGGATCGCGACGGAATCGGGGCATTCGAAATACATCAACGGGCCGGCGGGACTGGTGCATCTGCACCGGCTGCGGGCCTTGGTAGACGCCGTCGTCGTCGGCGTCGGCACCGCCGTCGCCGACGATCCGCAATTGACTGTGCGGCGGGTCGTCGGGCCTCAGCCGACGCGCGTCGTCATCGATCCGAAGGGCCGGCTTGGTGCCGGCGCCAGGATGTTCGCCGACAACGGTGTCAGGCGCTTGCTGATTACGGCGCAGGGCACGTGCTGTGCACCGCCGTCCGGCGTGGAGATCGTCGCCTTGCCGATGGTCGATGGAGAAATCGCTCCGCCCGCGATTCTCGCCGCGCTCGCCGGCTGCGGCATGCGGCGTGTGCTGATCGAAGGCGGCGCCAACACGGTGGCGCGCTTTCTTGCCGCCGGCTGTCTCGACCGTCTGCACGTGATGGTCGCGCCGATCGTGCTGGGTGCGGGAGCTCCCGGCCTGATCGCGCCGCCGATCGAGCGCGCCGATCAGGCGCGGCGGATGCCGATCCGCGTGCACCAGATCGGGGACGACGTGCTGTTCGACTGCGACCTGTCGGCTCAGCGCGTGGCGCTCGGGATTGCGAAGAAATCGACGTGACCGACACGGAGTGAGGAGCGGCCTAAAGCAAGGGCGTCGCGGCGGCGCGCCAGCCAGGCCCTGGTGTCGGCGAGTGACAACGCGCCGATATCGTGCGCGGCGTCGGCCCATCCCGTCAGTATTTCGCTCTGCATGTCGGGGTCGTCAGGTCCCAGCGTCCAGTCGGACTCGCCGTGAACCACGCTATAGCCGAGCGCCTCGAAGCGCGCGATGGCGTAGCCGGCTGCCGCCGGTCCGAGCGCCGGCCCAAAACCCTTGTCGGTGCGCTGATGCGCGTTGACGGCGGTTGCGATCGCCGTATCCAGCGGATCTGACGGCGTGAGCGTGATCCGGCCGTCATAGCTCAGCGCCGCGTAAAGCGGGATCGTGCGCGCGGCGATCTCGACGGCGAGCCGGTCCAGCCAGGTTTCGGAGACGAGATCGAGCAGGGCCGAGGTTGCGACCAGATCGACCGGCCCGTCGAGCGCGGCTTCGAGATCGCGGTTGAGGTCGAGCGGGACGGCGGTAACGGTGGCATGTTTGACGAGCGGCGTAGCTGTGGCGCGCGCCAAGAGGCCGAGATCGTTGTCGATCAGCTTCCAGTTCTGTTGCGCCGGCAGATACGGGCTCAGCGCGCGCAAGGTCGAGCCGGTGCCGCAGGCGAGATCGACGATCCGCACCGAGGAAAGCGGCTCGAGAACGGCCGTGACCGCGTCGAGAACGGCCGGATTGCGCGCCCGCAAATCGTGGGGCTCGCGCAGCGTCAGCCAGTCGGCGGAGAAGCCGCTCATGCCAATCTCTCCAGGGCGCGCGCAAAAATCTCCGCGGATTGCCGCCAGGTCGGGAGCCGCGGAGCCGCCGCGCGCGCGGCGCCGGCCAGGCGCTGCCGTAGACCGGCATCGCCGATGACGCGGCGCAGCGCGTGCGCCAATGCCGGAATATCGCCTGCATCGACCAGCAGACCGGCCTCCGGCGGCACCGTATCCGGGATGGCGCCGGCCTTGCTGCCGATGACGGGCAAGCCGTGCGCGATCGCCTCGGCATAGGCCATGCCGTAGCCTTCGAAACGGGTGGCGAGGACGAAGACGTCGGCTTCCGCGTAGAGCGCCGCGAGGCGCTGCGGCGATACCGCGCCTAATACTTCTATTCGCTCGCCGAGCGCGAGACGCGCAATGCCAGCATCGAGCCGCGCGGCGGCGTCGCGGTCGCGCGTGCGGTCGCCGACGATCGTCAGCCGCCACGGCTGATCGCCGAGCGTCGCCAGCGCCGGGATCAGAACGTCAAAACCCTTGCGCGGCACAATTGCGCCGACCGACAGCAGCCGCACGACCCCGCCCTGGCTGCCCTGCGCCAATGGTGCCGGATCGCTGCCCGGTCTCGCGACGGTGATGCGCTCGGCCGGCACGCCGTAGTCGGATGCGACCAGCCTTGCGGTGGCCGCGCTGGTGACGACGACGCCGTTCACCGCCGCGAGCGCGGCTCGCTCGCTGGCTCGCAGCGCGTCGGCTTGCGCCGGTGACAGCCCCCATTCCAGCGCCAGCGGATGATGCACCAGCGCCAGCAGCGGGTTGCGGGCGGCAAGCTGCGATGCCGCTTCCGGCAGCACGCCGAGCGCCAGCCCATCGACAACGATGGCGCGGCCGGCAGGCACGGCGAGGAGCTGCGTCAGCGCCGCCGCGCGCGTTGCTTCACTCGGCGAGGGAAAGTCCTCGCCGAGGCCGAGCAGATCGATTTCCCAGCCGAGATCGTGGAGTTCGGCGATCATGCGCCGGTCGTAACCATAGCCGCCGGTCGGGGTTGCAAGATCGCCCGGCACGGCAAAGGCAAAACGCCCTACCACAAATCCGCCTCGTACCAGGCGCGCGCGACATGCGACTCCGACAGCGTGACGCGTATCGCCTTCAGCTCGCGGCCGTTGCGGCCGAGCTCGCCGGCACGAGCGTCCCTGGCGAGCGCATCGTAGATGTGCTTGGTGAGAAATTCGGTGGTGGTGTTGCTGCCCTTGAATTGGGGCACCTCGTCGAGGTTGCGATAGTTGAGTGCCGCCAGCACGGCTTTCAGCGCGTCATGCGCGCGGCCGATGTCGATGACGATACCGTTGGCATCGAGCGTCTCGGCGATGAAGGCCGCGTCGACAACGAAGGTCGCGCCGTGCAGCGCCTGCGCCGGCCCGAATACGGCACCACGGAACGAATGGGCGATCATGATGTGGTCGCGAACTTCAACGGCGAACAAGGGACCTCCTTCAGGGGTAAGTAATGAGTTGGCAGAGTATGCCGCTCCCGGCATCGAGAATATCGGGCAACCGCCGCGGCAGATCTCCAAACGCGATCGCCGGCGCCAGCAGGGTATCCAGCCGCGCATCGGCGAGCAAACCGAGCGCCGCTGCGAGCCGCCGCTCATGCGTCCAGCGCGGCCGGTGCGACGGCGCGATCCGTCCCACCTGGCTCGACACCAGCTTGAGCCGGCGGCTGTGGAAGGCGCCGCCGAGCAGTGCCGTTACCGCTCCGTCGCCGTACCAGCTCATTTCGAGCACGGTTGCCTCCTCACCGGCGAGCGCGAGCGCCGTGCCAAGTCCGCTCGCATGGCCGCTGGCGTGCACGACGAGATCGCAGTCGCCCTTGGCCGTGTCGACGCCAGCAAAGCTAACCCCGAGGGCCCGCGCTAATTCCGCGCGCGCCGGGTTGATGTCGACGAGCGTCACCTCCGCGCCGGGAAGCCGACCGCAAAGATAGGCCACCAGAGCGCCGACCACGCCGGCGCCGACGACGGCGATACGGTCGGCCGGGCCGGGCGTCGCATCCCAGACCGCGTTGAGCGCGGTTTCCATATTGGCGGCCAGCACCGCGCGTTGCGGCGGCAGATTGTCCGGCAGCACGACGGCCGCATTCGTCGGGATATTGAACAGGTCCTGGTGCGGGTGGAGGGTAAAGACCGTGCGCCCGACCAGGGTTTTCGGGCCGCCTTCGATCCGGCCGACCGTGGCATAGCCATATTTCACCGGAAATGGAAAATGGCCGGCCATGAAGGGCGCGCGCATGCGCTCGAATTCGCTCTCCGGCACGCGCCCGGCCAGCACCAGCGCCTCGGTGCCGCGGCTGATCGCGCCGCAGAGCGCCCGAACGCGCACTTCGTCCGCCCCCGGCGGCGCGAGCTTTTCCCGTCGGATTTCGGCTTGTCCGGGCCGGCTGTACCAGAGCGCCTCGGCGCTATCGTCGGTCTGGCGGATCGCCAATTTCTTTAATCCCCGGATTGGAATTCCTGGACGGTTATCGTGTTATATCGTTCAGTCTGCACTGTCTGCCGCGGGATTAGAAGTCGCAACCTCTGTGTTAGAACGCTCCCCATCCCAAGCCATCGAGGCCGAAGCCGCCGGAAATGATCTTTTCGGCCGGCGGCTGCTGTTTGTCGCGCTGTTCGCCGCGACCATGGCCGGATCGCTGGCGCTCGCAGCGCTGGCGCTTTCACCGGGCGGCTTCGGCCTTGTCGACATCGTGCTGCTTGTGTTGTTCGCGGTGACATTGCCCTGGATGGTGGCGGGATTCTGGAACGCCGTGATCGGCTTTCTGATCATGCGTTTTGCCGCCGATCCGATTGCGGCGATCATGCCGGTGGTGGCGCGCATCTGCGGCGACGAGCCGGTCACGGCCTCGACTGCGATCCTGTTGTGCATCCGCAACGAGTCACCGGAACGGATGATCCGCAATCTCGAGCCTATGCTGGCGGGCCTCGATGCCGCCGGCTGCGGCGAGCGTTTCCATCTCTATGTCCTCAGCGACACCGGCGACGCCGATATCGCGGGTAGCGAGGAAGCGTGTTTCGCAGCGCTTTCCTCGCGCTGGCGCGACCGGGTCGCGATCACCTACCGGCGCCGTACGGTCAACACCGCCTACAAGGCCGGCAACATCCGTGAATTCTGCGAGCGCTGGGGCAGCCGGCATGAATTCGCGGTGACGCTCGACGCCGACAGTTTCATGACGGCGGAAGCCGTTCTCCGTCTCGTTCGCATCATGCAGGCCGATCTCAATCTCGGCATTCTCCAGGGGCTGGTCGTGGGCCTTCCCTCGACCAGCGCGTTCGCGCGCGTCTTTCAGTTCGGCATGCGGCTTGGCATGCGCTCCTACACCATCGGCAGCGCCTGGTGGCAGGGCGATTGCGGGCCCTATTGGGGCCACAACGCGGTGCTGCGTCTCGCGCCCTTCACGGCCCATTGCGCCCTGCCGGTTCTGTCCAGCGTGGGCACGGAAGATCGCCATATCCTCAGCCACGACCAGATCGAAGCGGTGCTGATGCGCGCCGCCGGCTACGACGTGCGCGTGCTCCCGCAGGAGGATCTCGGCTGGGAGGAAAATCCGCCCACCTTGCTCGAATTCATCCGCCGCGATCTGCGCTGGTGCCAGGGCAACATGCAGTATTGGCGGTTTCTCGGGCTTCCTGGCGTCAAGCCGGTGAGCCGCTATCAATTGGTGCTGGCGATCCTGATGTTCATCGGTTCGCCGGCCTGGATCGGGCTGCTTGTTCTCGGCACGCTCGCGGTCGCATGTTCCGATGCACCCGCGAGTTTCATCCGCGCCGACGCCGGCATGGCGCTGTTCATCTGCGTGCTGGTGATGTGGTTCTCTCCGAAGATCGCAAGCGCCATCGACATCCTGCTGCGCCCCAAACTTCGCCGCGCGTTCGGCGGCGCCGGACTGTTCCTGGTCAATTACGCCATCGAAACCCTGTATTCGATCCTGCTGTGTCCGATCCTCTGGTTCGGCCATACGATCTTCCTCACCGGCCTGTTGTTCGGCCGCGAAATCGGCTGGATCGGACAGACCCGCGACGATCACGCGGTGCCGTTCACGCTGGCGCTGCATAATCTGTGGCCGCACACGCTGCTCGGATGCACAGCACTCGTCCTGCTGGCGATGACGCAGCCGGCCGCAATTCCCTATGCGCTGTTCCTCGCCGGCGGTCCGGCCTTGGCGATCCCCCTTGCGATGATGACCGCGTGGCCCTGGCTCGGCAGTCTCGCCGCAAGGATCGGCATCGGCCGCCTGCCGGAGGAGACCACGAGGCCCGCAGCGCTGCTTGTCCTGGAGCTGCCTGCGATCGAATTGGCGACGCCTTCGTTTCGACCAAGTGCGGTCTGAGGCGGTGTTCGAAGGCCTCAGGACCGCGCGCGGGATCTTACGGTCGCTTCGCATCTATTATGGCCGCAGGTCGCGCGCGGCGGCGATGGACCGGCTCTATGGCAGCTTCGTGCGGCGCGGCGATCTGGTGTTCGATGTCGGCGCCCATGTCGGCGACCGCGTGGCCTCGTTCCGCCGGCTCGGCGCGCGGGTGGTCGCGGTCGAACCGCAGCCTGCTTTGGTCAAGGTGTTAAAACTGTTCTATGGGCGCAGCGCCGACGTTGCGATCGAGGCGGTGGCCGTGGGCCGCGCGGCCGGCGCGACCAGCATGATGATCAACGCCGATAACCCTACGGTTTCGACGGCCTCGCCTGCCTTCATCAGCGCCGCACGTGATGCGCCGGGCTGGGACACGCAGCGCTGGACTTCATCGGTGGAAGTGGCGGTGACGACGCTGGATGCGCTGATCGTCAAGCACGGTCTGCCTTCCTTCATCAAGATCGACGTCGAAGGCTTCGAGGCGGAAGCGCTGCAGGGACTGTCGAGCGCGGTCAAGGCGCTGTCGTTCGAATTCACGACCATCCAGCGCGACGTCGCGCGCGCCTGCATCGAACGCTGCGTCGCGCTGGGCTACACGCGGTTCAACGCGGCGCTCGGCGAGAACCACGCTTTTGTGAACGCCGATTGGATCGGCGGCGAAGCGATCGCCCGCTGGCTGATGGGGCTGCCGCACGAAGCCAATTCCGGGGATATCTATGCAGCTCTCGCCTGACCGCCGACAGCCGGTGCGGCGTTTGTACGCCGCGGTCGCCGCGCTGATTGCCGCGGGCTATGGCCTGACGTTGTGGATCTTCTATCCGGGCATCATGACCTACGACGCGAAATTCGTTTATGAGGACATCGGCAAGGGCGTGCTCGGCGACTGGCAATCCCCTGTCATGACCGTGCTGTGGCGCATGATCGATCCCATCGCGCCCGGCGCCGCCAGCATGTTCCTGCTGATCGCGACTTCGTATTGGCTCGCCTTTGGTCTGCTCGCATTCGCGCTCGCACGCCGCGGCGCCCGGCTGGCGCTGTTGCTGCCGCTGGCGGCGCTGCTGCCGCCGGCCTTCGTCTTTGCCGGAATCATCTGGCGCGATGTGCTGTTCGCGACGAGCTGGCTGCTCGCCGCCGCAATCGCTTTCGCTGCCGCCGGGCATGGCGCGCGCTTTCGCGTGCCAGCGCAAGCGCTGGCGCTTGCGCTGTGCGCCTTCGGCGTCCTGCTGCGGCCGAACGCGCTGATCGCTGCGCCGGTCCTCGCCGCTTACGTTGCGTGGCCGACCCGCATATACCCCAAGCGCACGGCGGTCCTGTTCGTCCCGGCGATGGCGGGCTTTTTCGCGCTGGTGCAGGTGGTTTATTACGGCGCGCTCGGCGCGACGCGGCAACATCCGCTGCAGTCGATCATGGTGTTCGATCTCGGCGGCATCAGCCACTTCGCCAAGGAGAACCAGTTTCCGGTCGATTGGAGCGTGCCCGAGACCGCGCTGCTCCTGAACGGCTGCTACCAGCCGACCCAGTGGGACATCTATTGGCGGCTCAAGCCCTGCGATTTCGTAATGCGCAAGATCGAAGGGGAGCAGAAGCTGTTTGGCACGCCTGTCATCACCGAGGCCTGGCTGCGTGCGGTCATGCGCCATCCGGCGGCCTATCTGCGGCATCGCGCGGCGTTCATGTGGAATTTCCTCGGCGGCGATAACCTCACCATGTGGGTCGCCGACGTCGAGCGTCCGTCGCAGACCGTGTTTGGCGACCGGCGGGCCTTCGCCGCGCTGGTTTCCCTGCACGACAGGCTCAAGCCGACGCCGCTGTTTCGGGCCGGTGCGTGGCTCCTGGTTTGTGTCATCGTGTGCGGATTCGGCTGGCGGCGGCGCAACACGCCCGAGGGCGCCTTTGCGCTGGGTACCTGCGGATCCGCCGCCCTCTATGTGCTGACCTTCTTTGCCGTCGGCGTCGCGTCGGATTTCCGTTACGCCTATTGGGCGGTTCTCGCCGCCATCGCCGGGTGCGTCGTCGCTGCGTCAGGCCGGCCTGAGCCTAAGGCGCCGTGAGTTGCGCTCAATGTGATGGCTGCGCCGTCCAGGCCTTGTAGTCGGCTTCGGAGACGCCCGGCAGCTTCTTCAGGTACGCCACGATCGACCAAATCTGGTCGTCCTTGGCGCCGGCCTGCGCAAAGCTCGGCATGCCCGTCATGTTGATGCCGTTCTTGATCACCCAGAACAACTGCGCGGGAGAGAGCTCACCGACGACGTCCTTCAGGGCCGGCGGATCGGGATGCAGGCCTTCCGAAAATTTGGCCCAATTGACGCCCGGCGCGCCATGGCAATTGGCGCAGCCATGTTCGGCGAACTCCCTGGCGCCGGCCTGCACGGTTGCTGCGTCGTTGATGTTGATGGAAGCCGGCGGCTGGTCGTCGGCATGGCGATTGATCGATGCCGTGCGTACCCGGGTCAGCGCCCAGGTGACGACGGCCGGGTCCTCGGCGGTCCCCGCGACACTGTAATAGCCTCCGAAAAAGAGTACCGCTGCACCGATGCCGACCAGGATCGCCAGCGCTCCGATCACCGCCAGGATTCGCATGTGAGCCTCCAACGCGTCCGTCCGCCGTTGGGAAATTATACACCGGCTAGGAAATAATACATCGGCCAAAGGGTTGTGTACGTTACGATATCGTGACCGTGGCCCGGGTGCGCCGCAGCGGCACGGATGTCCTGCAAACGGGGGGTGAGGAGCGGGATGACAGTGGAGCGCCCGTCAGGGCACGCAAGAGAGATCGCCCGGCAGGGCCTTCGCTAGGCATGTCGTCCAGCGCGCCCATTCTGGTCGATCGTCTTGCGCCAAGCGAGGCAATTTCCGGCCGCGACCGTATCGTGCTTTGCCTTGTCGTCACGCTTCACGCGGTCGCGCTCATCATCATGGCAGCGACCGAAGCCGATTGGATCGACAAGGCGGCATTCCTGCTTGTCTGGGCCGTTCTCAATTTCTTCTGGCTAGCGCTGGTTCGCCGGCCGACCGTAGCGGCGCTGATATCGCTTGAACTTGTCGTCGCGCTCACGCTGCTCTCCCGATTCAAGTACGACAAGCTCTGGATGACGGTCGACTTCGTCGACCTGATGATCATCGACCGGGATACATCCGCGTTCCTGCTCGCCGCCTTTCCCTCGCTGCGCGGATGGATTGCGCTCGCCGCAACCGCCACGGCCGCGCTGCTGACGGGGGCGTGGCGGCTTGATCGCTGCCGAGTAAGCATGCGCACCAGCTTCGCCGGTGCTTCGTTATGCATGGCCGCGCTCGCCGGTCTGTCACTGTCGTTCCCGACCGATCTCCATGAGGATTTCGCCGGCCAGAATTATGTTTCGAAATTCGCGCGGACCGGGGTCGAGGCAATCCACGAATTTGCCGACCACGGCTTCCTTGAGTCGGACGCGAGCGTGAACGGAAGCCTGAACGCCGCGCCGGCTTCCTGCCGTTCGTCACGCAAGCTCCCGCACATCATCCTGCTGCACGATGAATCCAGCTTCGACATTACGGGCGCGCCCGGAATGAAAGTGCCGCCCGGTTACAACAGGCATTTCCGGTCGTTCGACGGCAAGGCGCGCAAGCTGGTGGTGGAGGGGGTGGGCGGACCGAGCTGGTTCACCGAATACAATGTACTCACCGGGCTCTCGGCGCGCTCCTACGGGCGCTTCGCCACCTCCGTAACCCGGATCGCCGCCGGCCGCGTCGGCCGTGGGCTGCCGCATTCCCTGGGCCGCTGCGGCTACAAGACCTTCAGCCTCTATCCGTTCTATGGCGCCTTTCTCGGTTCGCGTGCCTTCCAGCTGACGACCGGCATCGCGCGCTATCTCGACATGCTCGACCTCGGCACCCGAGACTTCGAAGCCGACAGGTTCTACTTCGATCGGGCGGTCGACATCATCGAACGCGAGCGCGGCAATGGCCCGCTGTTTCTCTACGTTTACACCGTGGCCAATCATTTCCCCTGGGACAAGCGCTTGCGCCCCGAACTGACCCCCGACTGGCGCGGTCTCGGCAACGCGCCCGACATCGACGAGTATATTCGCCGTCAGGGAATGACCGCACATGATTACAGGAGATTGCTGGAGCGGCTGGCGCGGGAATTCCCGGCTGAATCCTTCCTGATCGTGCGCTATGGCGATCACCAGCCGCAGTTCGGCGCCCGCATCATCGATCCTTCGCTCGGCAAGCAGGCGCTTGCGCGCCGGCTGGAAGCCTCGGACCGGCGCTATCTGACCACCTATTACGCCATCGATACGGTGAATTTCACGCCGGCCGATCTGTCCTCGGCGCTCGATACGCTCGATGCACCCTATTTGCCGTTGGTCATTCAGGAGGCCGCTGGCGTGCCGCTGGGGCCGAGCTTCTCGGAGCAGAAGAAGATCCTGCAACGCTGCGACGGGGTGTTCTACGGCTGCGCCGGTGGCGCCGAGGCGCGCCGCTTCAACCGGCTCCTGATCGAGGCGGGTACGATCAAGGGGCTATAGGCCAAAGGGGTTGAATGATGCTCCGCACACCGGTTCGATCAAAAGCAGAGACCGAGGAGTTTGAGCCGGCAAGGTTGTGCCGTCGTTTTCCGCGTTGCGGCAACCACTTTCTTCTCGGCCGCGGTCGGCGTCCTCTTGCCTGCAGCCACCCTCGGCGGTTCATAGTCGCCTGCGATCTCCATTGCCCAATAGGTGCGATGAGTGGTGGCGCTTCTTGCGCTGGCGACGCCGACGCGAGACGCGTTGGGGAGCAAGAGGTTTTTTCGATGTTCGCTTGACGAGATCCATTGATCGAGCGTCTTTTCGAAACTGTCGTAGCCATAGGCGATGTTTTCCGCGGCCCGTCCGGCCCGCGAAGGTGCGATCCGCCCACCGAAAGCTCCGAGGACGTCGTGGTCGAGCCTGTCTCTCGCGGCCATCGCCATCGCCTGTTCCAGCGCAATCCGGTTGAGCGTGGCGTCCATGACGACACGTCCTTCGCCGTGCTTCAGGCGAAACTCGGAAATCGCTCCGGCAGGTGACGATTCTGCGGCAGCCAGGCCGCTGAAAAGCAGAGCCAATGAGAGCAGAATGGCGAATAGCGGTTTCATATGCTGTCGTGTTCGCGACCGATAGGCCGAGGTGTCATTCTTTCTCTCATTATCACGACCGGCGCAAGGCGCGGGAGCCCGTTGGTTCCATGCCGGGAAAGGTGGCTGCAAGTGCCGATACAAAATTTCGGTGCAATGACGATTGAGAATCTTGAAGCATCGGCATTCGCATCGATACGATAGCGAATCATTCCAAGGCGGCTAACCGTCTGGTGGACGACCGCAACGTCGGTCAAGCCGGGGGGCACTATGTCAATTGATCTGTTCGCCGTTCGTCATCTGAGGATCGCAGCGGGTTTTGGTTTTTGCCTGGCAATGGTGCCGGCGATGGGTCACGCCTTCACGGAAGACGATCAGCGCCGGCTTTGCACCGGCGACGTTTTTCGGCTCTGTGCGTCGGAAATTCCGAGCGTGGAGCGCATTACCGCCTGCATGCGCAAGCAACGGGCCAGCCTGAGCGAAGGCTGCCGGCGGGTTTTCGGCAAGCCAGCCGAGCGATCGGCGTCGGCGAGGTGATCCGAGCGCGGTCGGCGCGCCCTTGGCGAGGCCTGAATTGAAGACCTTCGTCGTGTTTTTGCGAGCGGTCAACGTCGGCGGGACCGGCAAGCTCCCGATGCGCGAACTGAAGGCGATATGTGAGGCCGCCGGATTTGCAGAGGTCCGGACCTTCATTGCCAGCGGCAATGTGATCTTCAGGAGCGCAAAACCCGAGGCACGGATCAAGGCGGCTCTCGAGGCCGGCCTGAAGGCCTATGCCGGCAAGCCCATCGGGGTGCTGGTCCGAACCACCGCCGAGCTTGCCGCCGTCCTGAAGGCCAACCCGTTTCCGGAAGCCGCGCCCAACCGCACGGTGGCGATCTTCCTGGATAAGCCGCCGCCCGCCACCTGCCTGGCGGAAATCACCGGTCAGTCCGGCGAGGAGGTCCGGCTCGGCAAGCGGGAGGTTTACGTTCATTACCGCGACGGAATTGGCAAATCGAAGCTCCGGATCCCGGCGGCAGCGGACGGCACCGCCCGCAACATGAACACCATCGCCAAGTTGACAGCGTTGGCTGGATAAGCTCAATCGCCTGTCTGGCAGTGTTTTTTTGAAGCCAGCGTCGAGACCGGGCCAAATCAGAATGAACGACAAAACGCACTCCGCGGCCAACCGATCCGCCGAAGTTCTGGAATTCGACTACGTCGTCGTCGGTGCGGGGTCGGCCGGTTGCGTGCTCGCCAATCGTCTCAGCGCGGACGGCAAGCATTCGGTACTGCTGCTCGAAGCCGGTCCGAAGGACACCAACCTCTGGATCCACGTGCCGCTCGGCTATGGCAAGCTATTCAAGGAGAAGACCGTCAACTGGATGTACCAGACCGAGCCCGAGCCGGGCCTGAACGGCCGGCAGGTGTTTCAGCCGCGCGGCAAGGTGTTGGGGGGATCGAGTTCGATCAACGGCCTGTTATACGTCCGCGGCCAGCACGAGGATTACGATCGCTGGCGCCAGCGCGGCAATGCCGGCTGGGGTTATGAGGACGTGCTGCCTTATTTCAAGAAGGCCGAGAACCAGCAGCGCGGCGCCGACGAATATCACGGCGCCGGCGGCCCGCTGCCGGTGTCGGACTGGCGCCACGCCGATCCGCTGTCGGAAGCCTTCGTCGTCGCCGCGGCGGAAACCGGCATACCCACCAATCCCGACTTCAACGGCGCGAGCCAGGAGGGCGCCGGCTTCTTCCAGACCACGACCCGGCGCGGGCGGCGGGCGAGCACCGCCTTTTCCTATCTGCGGCCGGCGAAGGGCCGCAGCAACCTGCGCGTCGAAACGTCGGCCTTGGCGCAGCGCATTGTATTCGAAGGGCGCCGCGCGCGGGCTGTGGAATATCGCCAGGAAGGCAATCTGCGCACCGCGCGGGCGCGCAAGGAAATCCTGGTCTCCAGCGGCGCGTATAACTCGCCGCAATTGCTGCAGCTCTCCGGCATCGGGCCGGCGGAGCTGTTGAAGCAGCACGGAATCGATATTGTGCTCGACGCGCCCGGCGTCGGCAACGATCTGCAGGATCACATGCAGGTACGGCTGATCACGCGATGCGCGCAGCGCGTCACGCTCAATGATGTCGTCAATCATCCGCTCCGCCGTGTCATGGCCGGCCTGCAATACGCGGCCCTTCGTAAGGGGCCGCTGACGATCGCTGCCGGCACGTCGGGCGCGTTCTTCAAGACCAGTCCGCGGCTGGCGACGCCGGATATCCAGATCCACTTCCTGCCGTTCTCGACCGACAAGATGGGCGAGAAGCTGCATACGTTTTCGGGTTTCAGCGCTTCCGTCTGCCAGCTGCGTCCCGAAAGCCGCGGCTCGCTGCGCATCAGGAGCGCCGATCCGTCGGTGCCGCCGGAGATCCGCATCAACTATCTTGCGACCGAAACCGACCGCGCCGCCTTCATCGATGGCATCAGGATACTGCGCAAGATCCTGGCCGCGCCGGCGCTGAGGCCCTATACGCTCGAAGAGGTCGATCCCGGAGCGAATGTTGTCAGCGACGAGGATTTGCTGGCGTATTGCCGCCGTACCGGCAGCACGGTCTATCATCCGACATCGACCTGCCGGATGGGCAGCGATCCGCTGGCGGTGGTCGACCAGCGCCTGCGGGTTCACGGCATCGAGGGTCTGCGCGTGGTCGATGCCTCGATCATGCCGGACCTGATGTCGGGCAATACCAACGCGCCCACCATCATGATCGCGGAGAAGGCCTCCGACATGATTTTGCAGGATGCGCGGTAGCGCGGCGTCGAAGGGAACGTGAATGGCGGCAATTCGTTTCAGGATCGGCACGCGCAAGAGCGTCATGGCGCTGGCGCAGACCGAGGAAATTGCACGGCGGCTCACGGCGGCCGTTCCCGGCCTCGACGTCGAGATTGTCAAATTCGAGACCACGGGCGATTCCGACCAGACCGGCAAGCTGCTGCCGCATGGCGGCAAGGGCGGCGCCTTCGTCGCCGAAATCCGCAGGGCAGTCGTTTCCGGCGAGTTGCAGGCTGCGATGCATTCGCTGAAGGACATGCCGGGCAATGAGGACACCCCGGGCCTCGTGATCGGCGCGACGCTGTCGCGCGATCCGCCCGGTGACGTCCTGGTGCTGCGCGCCGGTGTTTCGATCGACGATCTCAGGCGGACGCGCGGCCAGGGCTTCAAGATCGGCACCAACGCGGTGCGGCGGGCGGCCTATGCGCGGCGGCTGTTTCCGCAAGTCGAGGTGATTCACTATCGCGGCGCCGCCGACACCCGCGTCCGCAAGCTGGACAATGCGGAGATGCAGCGGCTTCCCGGCGGCGGCGCGGTCGGGCCGGCCGACGCGCTGATCATGGCGCGTTCGGGGTTGCAGCGCGTCGGCCTCGCGAGCCGCATCGCCTACGAATTCTCGATTGCGGAAATGCTGCCGGCGGTTGGCCAGGGCATTGTTGCGGTGGAATGTGCCGCGCAGGACTGGCAGACGCGCCGCATTCTCTCCGCCATCGACGACGCCGCCGCGCACAGAAGCGCCGACGCCGAGCGCGAGGTGCTGTGGGTGCTCAATGGCCATTGCAATTCGCCGATCGCGGGATTTTCCTCGATCGAGGGCGCGCAGATGTCGCTGACCGCCACGGTGCTCGACGAAGCCGGCGGCCTGTTCATCGAGGCCTCGCGTTCCGGCCCTGCCGACCGTCCGCGCGAACTTGGCCGCGCAGTCGGGCTCGAACTGCTGGCCAAGGGCGCGGCCGATATCATCGAACGCAGCCGTCCGGTGTAGTGCCTCAGCCTTTGTACGCCCGCACCCGCTTCAGCATTTGCTCGACATGCGCGATCGGGGTTTCCGGCTGGATACCGTGGCCGAGATTGAAGATCAGCCGGCCTTTTGCATAGTTCGCCAGCACGTCGTCGACCGCGGAATCGAGCGCGGCGCCGCCTGCGATCAGCACCAGCGGATCGAGATTGCCCTGCACCGCGACTTTGGTTTGTACGCGCTCGCGGATCAGCGAAGGTTCGGCGGCCCAGTCGATGCTGACGGCGTCGACGCCGGTCGCCTCCACATATCCCGGCAACAGTGCGCCGGCGCCTCGCGGAAAGCCGATGATCTTCGCATCCGGCACTTTCGCCCGCACGCCTGCGACGATGCGGCGGGTCGGCTCGACCGACCAGCGCGCAAATTCGCGCGGCGGCAGCACGCCGGCCCAAGTGTCGAAGATCTGCAGCACGTCGGCGCCGGCCGCAAGTTGCGACAGCAGGTACTGAACGGAGTTCTCCACCAGCACGTCGATGATTTTGGCGAACGCCTGCGGATGGCGATAGGCCATCATCCGCGCCGGCGCCTGATCCGGCGTGCCTTGCCCTGCCACCATATAGGTCGCTACCGTCCATGGCGCGCCGCAGAAGCCGATCAGCGCGATCTTCGTATCGAGTTCGCGGCGCACCCGGCGCAGCGCTTCATACACCGGCTCGAGTTTGCCGAAGTCGGCCTGCGGCGCCAGCGTTTCGACCTTCTCCGGCGTGTCCAGCGGCTCGAGCCGCGGGCCCTCGCCGACCTCGAAGCGCACCGAGCGCCCGAGCGCGTAGGGAATGACCAGAATGTCGGAGAAGATGATCGCGGCGTCGAAATTGAAGCGGCGGATCGGCTGCAGCGTGACTTCGGCGGCGAGTTCCGGCGTGAAGCACAGGTCGAGAAAGCCCCCCGCCTTGGCGCGCACCTCGCGGTATTCCGGTAGATAGCGGCCGGCCTGCCGCATCATCCAGATCGGCGGCACCGGCTGACGGCGGCCGGAGAGCACTTCGAGGAAGGGTTTTCTAAGCTGAATTTGGGTCAAGCGCTTACTTCCGCAAGGAGTGATCGAGGGGCGGGATACTCGCTCCTGATACTTGAGAATGCGGACTTGGCCAAGCTGCGATCTGCCCCCGACCCGCGGGGGGCCGGGGCCGCGGGCGCTGCAATCAGCTTATCGGGGGCAAAACGTCGCGTTTTCGGGGGGATGGCGAAGCAATCGGACCTTGAACGCACAGTCCTCCAAGCTGGCGCAGCGGGTCCGGCGGTCGCCCCAAATTGGAAATTCCAAACGGGCTGGGGTCGGAATTTGCTTTTGGAGCGCCCCGCGGGTTTGCCTTTGGCGATGAGGATGCAATCTCACCGCTGGCTCCAGTCGAGCCCAAGTCGGCAAATCTGTCTGCGCGATAACGTTCATACGGCAAAGGATCCACAAACCAGCTTTTGCACGCTTCCGTGCATTTTACGCAACTGCCGGCCGGAACGTCCGGATGGCGGACGCGTTATCCCGGGAACAATGGAGGCTCGACATGGCTGAGAAGTTCGATCCCGCGCCGCACGACAGGCATGCCGCCGATCCCAGTGAAGCCGCTGCGGCGGACCGCGATATCCATGCGCGGCTGGAAGCCGGACTGATCGACAGTTTTCCGGCGTCCGATCCGGTCAGCGCGACGCAGCCGTCGCCTTCAAGGGCCGACAGCGAAAACACCTCGCTGTGGGACAAGGTGCTGTCGGTGTTTCGATAATTCAGTGAACGGCAGCGCAAACGGCGTTGCCCTGGAGGCGCCCGGATGAATCAGGAATTCAATCACGCCGCCAACGATTCCCCGCGCAGCGGAAGTTCGAAACAGGTAACGCCTGTGGTGTGGTGCGCCGTCGTGGTGACGGCCGTCGCGCTGGCAACATGGTTCGCGATCGGGCTGTGAAGCCTGAGCCGATCGCGTCTGATAGACGAGTCATGCCTTCGCAGACCGTTGTGCGACACCCCGCGCAAATTTGCGTAATTCTTTGCACACCATACCGGCGAATGGATACGTGGCCGGATGCCCGTAATACTACGGAAATGACCGTAGAATACCGCTCTTCGCCGATTTCACTTCAGAGATAAATAAGATGTGCGTGGGAGTTTCCGCCGTTCGGAGAACCCCTGCGAAATGGATGCGGCTCCTCTCAAGATCGGCCTTGCGCGCCTCCCTTTTCGGGCGGCGAGCTTCGTCGCACTGGTTTGCGTCGCGATTCTCGGGCTCAGCGCGGCGCGCGAGTGGAGTGCGCGCGAAGCCGCCTTGAAGGTTGCGGAAGTCGATCAGGCCAATCTGGCGCGTTCGCTCACGCAGCACGCCGAAGACAGCTTCGAGTTGCTGGACACCAGCATCCTTGGCGCGGTCAGCCGGCTCGAAACGGATGGAACGGACCACGCGACGCTTTCGAAACTTCAGGACATTCTGGTGGCGCGCAAGGCGGCCTCCAAACGCGTCAGCGGGCTCGGCATTGTCGACGAACACGGCGACTGGCTTGCGTCGTCCGGCGTGATGGGGAAAAACCTCAGCGATCGCGAATATTTCCGCCACCACCAGCAATCGACCGACCGGGGCGTCTTCATCGGGCGCCCGGTCAAGAGCAGCATGAGCGGCGAATGGGTCGTGACCCTCTCGCGGCGCTTCAACCATCCCGACGGCAGCTTCGCCGGGATCGTCATTGCGAGCATCGGCGCCGAGTATTTTTCGGAGTTCTACGGCCAGTTCGACATCGGTGAGAGCGGCACCATCTCATTGGTTTCCACCGACGGAATCATGCTGGCGCGCGTCCCGGACACTACCGCCAGTGTTGGACGCGACGTGTCGGGGGGGCCGTTTTTCAAGGCCGCTCGCGCCGGCGGAGTATCGGGCGTGCACTATCTCAGATCCTTTCTGGATGGCTTGCAGCGCATCGGCTTTCACCAGCAAAGTAGCCGCTACCCCTTTGTCGTTCTGGTCACCAGGACGCAGGACGAGGTACTGGCGCCGTGGCGTCACGCCACGATTGCCCGCATGACGGTCGTTCTCGGCCTGGTCATGCTCATTGCCGTCATGGGGTTCTACCTTGTCCGGCAATTGCTGCGAGGACAGCAGATGACGGCGGCACTTGCCTCGAAGGAGGCCAATTTCCGCGTGGTGGCGGAAGGCTCCAGCGACATGGTGACCCGCATCGGGCTGGACGAGCAGATTTACTATGCTTCGCCGTCCTCCGTTCGCATCGTGGGCTGGCGGCCCGATCAACTGGTCGGAACGCCCGCCCTGGCGGGCGTCAACCCGACCGATCTGCCCCGCGTCCAGGAAATCATCGCCGCGCTGAAGCGCGGGGAGACCGAAGAAACCCGCATCACCTATCGCACGCGGCATCGGGAAAAATCGGAGATCTGGGTCGAATCCACCCTGCGCGTGACGCGAAACAGCGGCGAGATCGACGGCGTCGTCGCCATTACGCGCGATGTAACGCAGCAAAAGACCCTGGAAGGAAGGCTCGAGACGCTGGCGACGGTGGACGGTCTCACGGGCCTCGCCAATCGCCGGCGCTTCGACGAACGCCTGCTCGAGGAGTGGGGGAGGGCCTATCGCGAGCGCACCAGTCTGTCGCTGCTGATGATCGATCTCGATCATTTCAAGGCCTACAACGACGAGTACGGCCACCCGGCCGGCGACGAGTGCCTGCGTGCCGTCGCCGGTGTCCTGGCTGGGGAGGCCAAGCGCACCACGGATCTCGCGGCGAGATACGGCGGCGAAGAGTTTGTCATGCTGCTGCCCAACACGGATGCGGCGGGATGCGCGCGGATCGGCGAAAGGGTACTTCGCGAGATCCGGGATATCGGCATCGCTCACAAGCTGAACTTCCCGTCGCGAATAGTCACCGCGAGCATCGGCGGAGCGGTCTGCCGCCCGGGCGTCGAACGCTCGGCCGGCCATGCCTCGCTGGTCGAGGCCGCCGACCACGCGCTCTATGCCGCGAAAGATCACGGGCGCGATCAACTGGTGATGGCAAAATCGGCGGCGCAGAAGCTTGAGGTCTTGTCCGCCGCGAATTGAAGGATGGACTTTTCGTCATGGCCGGCACAAGGCCGCATGACGATCATCAGTAATGCGGCGGCCGTTCGTTCGCGGGGCCCGGCGCGTTGGCCTCCGCTTCCTGCAGGCGTTCGCTCAGGCTCAAGACCTGCCGCGTCAGCGCATCGATCTTCAGCCATTGCTCGGTAATGGTCTTGTTCAGCGTCTCGATGGTCTCGTCCTGAAACATCAGCTTCGCCTCGAGCGCATCGATACGGTTGCCGAGCGTCTTGTCGTCACTCATCGGATTGCCGTTCCATTTGCCGCTCCCGCAACCCGTGGCCGAGCGCGACGCGCTCGTCAAACACAAAACATTCGCCGCGCCAGCGGCTATCGGCTTCCGGCACGCCTTCCAGATACTTCAGGATGCCGCCCTTGAGATGGTAGACCTCGGCGAAGCCGCGCGACATCAGATAGCTCGAGGCCTTTTCGCAGCGAATCCCGCCGGTGCAGAACATCGCGATCCGCCGGTGCTTTTCCGGGTCGAGATGGCGCGCGGCGAAATCCTTGAATTGCCCGAATCTCCTGATACCGGGATCGACGGCGCCGGCGAAGGTTCCCATCGCGACCTCGAACGCATTGCGGGTATCGATCAGGAGCGTGCCGGGCGCCGCGATCAGGTCGTTCCAGTCGGCGGGGTCGACATAGGTTCCGACCTGACGGGTCGGATCGGCCTCGGCAGCGCCAAGGGTGACGATCTCCTTTTTCAGCCGGATTTTCAGGCGCTGAAACGGCATCGCTTTGGCCTGCGAGAATTTCAATTCGAGACGGTCGAGCCGGCCGTCAAACAGCCCGCCGCCGCGCAATTGGCCGACCAGTTCGCCGATGGCCCCGGCCTCGCCCGCCAGCGTGCCGTTGATGCCTTCATGGGCGAGCAGCACGCTGCCTTTCAGCCCAAGGCCGGCGCAGAGCACGCGTAATGGCTCGCGCAGCTCCCGGAAATCCGGCAGCGCGGCGAACTGATAGAAGGCAGCGACCTGGTACGTCATGCCGGTGCTTTATCAGGTGGGCGGGAATGCGATCAACAGATACAACACCGTTCCGGCGAGCGCCGGGACGGCGTTGAGAAACATGGCGCCCATCTCTCCCCGCCATTGCCCAGAACCGTCGGAATGTGCCATGTAGGCGCGCGCCGATACCGGCGGGATAATGCGGAAAACAGCGGCAAAAGTGAGCAATTTGGCATGAGGAATTTCCATCTCGCCGGCCGGTCGACGGTCCACGCCCAGAATGGGATGGTGGCGACGTCGCATCCGCTTGCCGCGCTGACGGCCATCGAGGTGATGCGCGCCGGTGGCACCGCGGCCGATGCCGCGGTGGCGGCATGTGCGCTGCTCGGCGTGATCGAGCCGCAATCCACCGGTATCGGCGGCGATTGCTTCGCGCTGGTTCAGCCGAAGGGCGAGGGCAAGATCGTCGCCTATAACGGCTCGGGCCGCGCGCCGAAGGCCGCGACGGCGGAATGGTACCTCGAACGCAACATGCATGCGATTCCGCTGACTTCGGCGCACGCTGTCTCCATTCCCGGCGCGATCGATGCCTGGGCCACCATCCTGCGCGATCACGGCAAGCTCGGGCTCGATACCCTGCTGCAGCCGGCGATCAAGGCCGCGGAAGAGGGCTATGTCGTCGCGCCCCGCATCGCCTTCGACTGGAAGAACCAGTTCGAAAAACTGAAGAAGGGCACCAACACCGAGCGCTATCTGCTGCCGCACGGCAAGCCCGCCGTCGCCGGCGACGTGATCCGGCAGCCCGAGCTCGGCAAGACGCTGCGGGCGATTGCGAGAGGCGGCCGTGACGCCTTCTACAAGGGCGCCATCGCCGAGGACATGGTCGAAACCCTGCGCGGAATCGGCGGCCTGCATACGCTTGACGATTTCGAAGGCCATACCACCGAGACCACCAATCCGATCGGCACTCTCTATAAAGGCCATGATGTCTGGCAGTGTCCGCCGAACGGTCCGGGCATTACCATGCTGGTGATGCTCAACATCCTCTCGCGCTTCGATCTCACCAGGTTTCTGGCGATGAGCGTCGAGCGGTTCCATCTCGAAGCCGAAGCGGCGAGGGCCGCCTACATGATGCGCGAGCAGCACATCGGCGATCCCGCCTACGTCAATGTCGATGTGGCGAGAATCTTGACGCCGGAATTCGCCGACGAGCACGCCGGCAAGATCCGGATGGACGGCTTGCGCGATCTGCCGAACGTGGCGCCGCCGATGAATCCCTCGACCGTCTACATCACCGTGGTGGACAAGGACCGCAACGTCTGTTCGTTCATCAATTCGATCGCGCATTCCTTCGGCTCGGCCATCGTCTCCAACAAGACCGGCGTGCTGCTGCAAAACCGCGGCGGCGGCTTCCGCGTTCAGCCCGGCCATCCCAACTGCATCGCGCCGGGCAAGCGGCCGCTGCACACGATCATTCCGAGCCTTGCGACCAAAAATGGCCGCGCGGTGATGCCGTTCGGGGTGATGGGCGGGCAGTACCAACCGGTCGGCCAGGTGCACGTGCTGACCAACATGCTCGATTATGGCTGCGACGTGCAGGAAGCCATCGATATGCCGCGCGGCCTGCATTACGAGGGCGTCTATCAGCTCGAGGACGGCGTGCCCGCGGCGATCGTCGAGGGCCTGAAGAAGCTTGGGCATCAGACCACGAGCGTGGTCGGCCCGCTCGGCGGCGGCCAGGCGATCTGGATCGACTGGGAAAAAGGCACGCTGACAGGCGGTTCCGATCCGCGCAAGGACGGCTGTGCGCTGGGCTATTGAACCAGGTCGTGCGCGAGGATTGATGGAACCTTCGCGCGATCTTTCGTTCCGGTTTTAACAACGCGTTCAATCTGGAACGTGCTTCCCCTCCGGGCATTGACCTCCCGGAGGATGAGGACAATGCCGATTTTTCATTTTGATATTGCCGACGGCGTGCGGCTCGAGGATCCGGTCGGACTCGATTGCGAGACCGAGCACGACGCGAAGATAACAGCCGACCTGATCGCACGCCAGATCGCCATGGATCTCGGCGGCGACAATGAGCCCCGCTCCGTCGTGGTGGTCGACGAGGCCGGTTCGGAAATCTACACAACGCCCGTCAAGACCTGAGACTTCGCCTGGGCCTCGAGCGTGCATGGTGAGCGCTTGAACCAATCATGCGCGCGGACGACTAGCATCAGGGGGCGCCCGTTGCCTGAAATTTCCGCATCGGGCTCAGGACTTTAGCTGGAACGAACACCGCCGACCCGGCTTATCCCGAAATAATTTGATAGTTCTCGAGGAGACGCGACGTGGAAATCCGTGCCGGCTACGACATCGCCTTTCAGTGCTTCCAGGAGACCCCGATGGTCCTGATGCTCAGCATCGAGCCGGCGCGTCTTGGCGATCTCGTGAGCGAGCACAGGATCCGGTTTTCGCCGGACGTTGCCTCGGGCGACTATGTCGACATGTTCGGCAATACCTGCACGCGCATTGTCGCGCCGCCCGGGCTGATCGAAATCCGCAACGAGTTCCTGATCAGGGATAGCGGCCTGCCGGATCCGGTCGTGCCCGATGCGCGGCAGCTCGAAGTCGGCGAGTTGCCCGATGACGTGCTGATCTATCTCCTGGGCAGCCGCTATTGCGACACCGAGAAATTGTCGAACCTCGCCTGGTCGCTGTTTGCAGGCATCGCACCCGGCTGGCAGCGCGTGCAGGCGATCTGCGATTACGCGCACGACCGGATCAGCTTCGGCTATCACCATGCGCGCAGCGATCGCACCGCGTCCGAAGGCCATGCGGAGCGCATCGGCGTCTGCCGCGACTTCGCGCATCTCGCGGTGACGCTGTGCCGCTGCATGAATATCCCCGCGCGCTACTGCACCGGCTATCTCGGCGATATCGGCGTGCCGGTCGATCCCGCGCCGATGGATTTCAGCGCCTGGTTCGAGGTCTATCTGGACGGCCGCTGGTACACTTTCGATGCGCGCCACAACCACCCGCGGATCGGCCGCATCGTCATGGCGCGCGGCCGCGACGCCGCCGACGTCGCGATCTCGACCAATTTCGGTCCGGTGCTGTTGGCGAAATTCTCCGTCATCACCGAAGAAGTGATTTCAGTGACGGACCGCGTTTCCAGGGCGGCTTGATTTTCAGTCATTCCGGGTTCGGTGCTGACGCACCATCCCGGAATGACGCTTGTGCGCCCACGGGCTTTCAACGCCGGCCTTGTTGCGCTAGACACGCTTCCGATAGCCAAAACGGAAGGTGCCCAAAGATGCGACGTCTCAAGCGTGCAAGAATCCCGATGCTGGCGGCGATTGCGATGACGATAGCCGCCGTGCCATTGGCGTGTGTACCGACCATAGCAGCGGCCCAGACCGCAGGAAAAACCATGACCACACCCTCAGGCTTGCAGATTACCGATACCACCGTCGGGTCAGGCGCATCGCCGAAACCCGGCCAGATCTGCGTCATGCATTACACCGGCTGGCTTTACGAAGACGGCAAGAAGGGCAAGAAGTTCGACTCCTCCGTCGACCGCAACGAGCCGTTCGAGTTTCCGATCGGGCAGCGCCGGGTGATCGCCGGCTGGGACGAAGGCGTCGCCACCATGAAGGTCGGCGGCAAGCGCACCCTGATCATTCCGCCCGCGCTCGGCTACGGCGCCCGCGGCGCGGGCGGCGTGATCCCGCCGAACGCGACGCTGATGTTCGACGTCGAACTGCTGGCGGTGAAGTAGGCAGGAAAGCCATTTCGTCATGGCCGGGCTTGTCCCGGCCATCTTTCGCTCGCTCGGCAAAGGCGTGGATGCCCGGCACAAGGCCAAGCGTGACGAGGAGGGTGGACGAAAGCGCCAGAAAACAAAAGACCGGCCCCATAGGGCCGGTCGCTTGCATTTTAATCGACACGCGCCGATCAGAGATTCTTGTTCGCCGCGGCGGCCGCCTTGTTGACGGCGTCCTTGGTGGCTTCCTTGGCATCGCCGACGGCCTTCTGGCCCTTGCCCTTGATTTCCTGGATCACGCCTTCGCCCTCAAGGCGGTCGGAACCGACGGCCTCGCCGACGCCCTGCTTGGCCTTGCCGATCGCCTCATTGGTGGCGCCCTTAACCTTGTCTGCCGTGCTACCCATTACATTTCTCCTTTGCCTTTGCTTCACAGAGACAAGTCACGGGCGCGCGAAAAGTTCCCTTAACGCTGGATTGCGCGCGGGGTTTTCGGTACCGTTCGCAGGACGAATTTCCGAAAAAAAGGCGAGACGCGATGACTCACGATCACATCCATTCCGATCATTCCCACGATCACGGCGATGCGGAGCGCTGGAAGCACGACGGCGTTCGCGTCATTCCCGGCAACCAGCTCGATCCCAACGTGCCCTCGACGCCAGGCATGGACCGCAAGGCCGCGATCAACTTTGCGCGCGCCGGCGCGCAGAAATTGTGGGCGGGCACCGTGACCATCAAGCCCGACGCCAAGACCGGCGCGCATCATCACGGTCACCTCGAAAGCATCATCTACGTCGTGAAGGGCAAAGCGCGGATGCGCTGGGGCGAGCATCTGCAATTCACCGCGGAAGCGGGTCCCGGGGATTTCATCTTCGTTCCGCCCTATGTGCCGCACCAGGAGATCAATGCCAGCCGTGACGAAGTGCTGGAATGCGTGCTGGTGCGCAGCGACGGCCAGGCGGTCGCGGTCAATCTCGACATCGAGCCGGTGGAGAAACCCGAGACGGTGCTGTGGGTCGATCCCGTGCACCGCGATCCCGCGGAGACGAAATGACGCTAGTCATCCCGGGGCGCGCGCCAGTGCGAACCCGGGATCTCGAGATTCCGGGTTGGCTCGCTTCGCGTGCGCCCCGGAATGACGAAAGATAAAAAAGATAAAAGGGAGAGAAGCATGGCGAAGCTCGATCACGACTTGCCGCGACGCGCGGTCATCAAGGGCGCGGGCCTTGGTCTCGTGGCCGGTGGCCTCGCCGGCGTCTTGGCGGCGCAGGATGCGGTCGCCGCCACCGTGGACGGCGGCGAAATCTGGAGCAGCGAATATTGGGCCAAGAAGGGCGACGTACCCTTGTGGATGTATCGCAAGCGGCTGGGCGCGCCGAAAGCCGGCGAGCCGCCTCGGCCGGTGATCTTCTTCGTGCACGGTTCATCGGTCTCCTCCCGGGTATTCGATCTCAATGTGCCCGGCTACGGCGAATATTCGGTCATGAACGAATTCGCCCGCTACGGCTTCGACTGCTGGACCATGGATCACGAGAACTATGGCAAGTCGGGGCGCACGTCGGGCAATGCCGACATCGCCAGCGGGGTCGAGGATCTGAAGGCGGCGGCTGAAGTCGTGACTCGCGAAACCGGCCGGCCAAAGTTCCACTTCCTCGGCGAGTCCTCCGGCGCGCTGCGCGCCGGCGCCTATGCGATGGCGCAGCCCGAGCGCGCCGACCGGCTGGTATTCGCCGCCTTTACCTACAAGGGCGAGGGGTCGCCGACCCTGACAAAGCGCGCCGAGCAGCTCACCTACTATCGCTCGCACAACATGCGCAAGCGTGACCGCGACATGATCCGCTCGATCGCCACCCGCGACAAGCCCGGCACCAGCGAAGCCGCTGCCGTCGAGGCGCTGGCGGATGCGGAGATGCAGTTCGGCGACCAGGTGCCGACCGGCACCTATCTCGACATGACCGCCAACCTGCCGGTGGTGAAGCCGGAGAAGGTGCTGTCGCCGGTACTGCTGGTGCGCGGCGAATATGACGGGATCGCCACCGTCGCCGATCTCGAGGAATTCTTCAATTTGCTGCCGAACGGTGACCGCCAGTTCGTGATCCTGCCGGGCACCGCGCATTCGGTCACGCTGGCGATCAACCGGCAATTGTTCTGGCACGTCACCCGCGCCTTCCTCACCATGCCGGCGCCGACCGCGACGTAACTTCGCGCGGCTATTCATTCGGACGCAATGGCCGGGTCAAGCCCGGCCATAACGAAATCGGCTCGATTCGCGTCACTAAAAAAATTTGAATCTGGTGTCGGATTGTCGCTTGCCCGTTCGTCCTTCGGCCATAACGCGCCAAAAGGAGCTCTCAATGGCTAAAATGATCTTCATCAATCTGCCGGTCAGCGATCTCGCCCGCGCGACCGCCTTTTATCAGGCGATCGGCGCGGAGAAGAACGCGCAATTCAGCGACGAAACCGCCTCCTGCATGGTGTTTTCCGACACCATTTACGTCATGCTGCTGACGCCGGAAAAATTCCGCCAGTTCACGCCGAAGAAGATCGCCGACGCCAGGACTTCGAGCGAGGTCTTGATCTGCATCTCCGCCGACAGCCGCGCCGCCGTCGACGATATGGTAGGCCACGCCCAGGCGGCAGGTGGCGTGATCGACCCGGGCCCGAAGCAGGATTACGGCTTCATGTATGGCCGCAGTTTCGAGGATCCCGATGGCCACATCTGGGAAGTGATGTGGATGGACGTTGCGGCCGCTTCAGCGGCGCAAACGGCCGCCGCCTGATCGAAACGCGCGCAACGGAGTATACCGATGTCAAAAATTTCACCCTGCCTGTGGTTCGACGGCGAGGCCGAGGAGGCCGCGAATTTCTACGTTTCGCTGCTGCCGGATTCGCGGATCGAGAAGGTGCAGAAAAACACGGTCGACGGCCCGGCCGGCAAGGCCGGCTCGGTGCTGGTGGTGGAGTTCACGCTGGCCGGCCAGCGCTTCATGGCGCTGAACGGCGGCAGACGGTTCGAATACACCCATGCGGTCTCCTTCAAGATCGACTGCGCCGATCAGGCCGAGGTCGATCGCTTGTGGGACGCGCTGCTGGCCGACGGCGGTCAGGCCGAACGCTGCGGCTGGCTGAAGGATCGTTACGGCGTGTCCTGGCAGATCGTGCCGACCGCGCTGGTGCAATATCTCGGCGGTCCCGACAAGGCCGGCGCGCAGCGGGCAATGCAGGCCATGCTGCAGATGGTCAAGCTCGACATCGCCGGGCTGAAGCGAGCCTATGAGGGCAAGTCGGCGGCGTAAGGTCGCAGGACGGGTTGCGCTAGTAGTTCACACGCAATCCGACGCCCCCGTGGATGGTGTTGCCGACCGGCTGCGGGCCCAGGGTGCCGTTGGCGAAGAGGTCGGCGACCCAGCCCTTGGCGAGGCGGAAGCCGAGCCGGCCGCCATATTCGAACCAGCCCTGGTTGCCGATCGTCGGCACCACCGTGCCGTCGCCGGTCACGGCGGCGACGATGCCGGAATGGGTCGCGAAGGACTGCACCCATCCGCCGTTGATGTTGCCCTCGATATTGCCGAACAGATGCGTCCACTGGCCGCCGATCTTGACCAGGCTGGTTCGATCGGTGCCGGTCGCTATCGTCGCGTCGAACGGATTGAATGCCGACGCCTGGTCCGCATAGCCGCTGACCCGCTGCCACAACTGCCAGACTTCGACGGACGCCGCTACTTCGTCGCGCGGCGAAAGCCGGCTGATCCAGCCGGCGCGGCCGTAGGCGCCGTAATTGGCGGCATCAGTCTGGCCGTCGACGGTCACCGCGCCGAGACTCGTCATGTAGCTGCGGCGATAGCGCACCTTCTCCCACGGCGTCAGGACGGCGCCGATGTCGAAGAACGGCCGGGAGGATCCCCAGTCGGTGAAATCGTAGCGCAGCGCGAACGCGCCGATCGGCGCGCTGGTGACGCTGTAGCCGCCCTCGCTGTATTGGGTATAGGCGATGCCCGCCAGCAGCGACAAATTCGGCGTGATCTCCTTGCGGCCGTGGATGCCGGCCGAGAACGATCCCGCCGAGCCGAATGCGCTGATGCAGTCGCTGCAGTTGATCTGCTCGTTGACGCCGAGCAGCACCGTGCCGAGCACCCGGTTGGTGATCATCTGGTTGAAGCGCTGGTTGCCGAGATCGCCGACCGATCCGCCGCTGGACCCAGCGCCGGTCGGTGTCGGGGACGGACTCGCAGACGGCGAAGGCGAGGGCGTCGGGCTCGCCGAAGGTGAGGGTGTGGGGCTTGGAGAATAGGTAGGCGTAGGTGTCGGCGTTTGCGCGGATGCCGGGACGGTTTGTGCCTGCACCAGCATGAGCGAGATCGTCGCGAGCGCCGCCGACAGGACAACATGACGGGTGAATTTTGCCATCGTCACCGCCCGCACAGCATGCCGGTGGGATCGCTACCGTCGTCCACGGGCGGTGTCACCGCGGGGGTGGCATCGGCATATTGGGTCACGGTGCAAAGTCCGGCCGCCGCCGCGCAGTTCGCGGCGAAATTCCAGGATGAGTGGTTGGTCTTGTGAATCGTGGCCTTGCCGCCTGTCAGGGTGATGATCGCGGTGTCGCCGGGCTGCGTCAGCTCGATGCACTGAAAGGTCAGGGTGCAGACGCGCGAGGCGCCTTCCTGCAGCACCACGGTGGTCTTGCTGCGCTGGGACAGAATGTCGAGCACGGTGCCGCGCACGCCGACGGTCGCGAGCGGCGTGACGATCTTGTAGGCGGCTTTTTCCGAATGTCCGGTGACGAAGCGAAACGCCCCGGTCGTCAGCCTGACCGCAATGTCGCGATAGGTATGTTCGTCGTCAAATACGGTGCGATCGAGCTTGATCGACGCGCTCGGGCCGAGCGACAGATTGGTGCTGTCGGCCATCACAAGCCGCGCGGCGCTGTCGAGGCCGGTGCGCACGATTTCGTCGCGGTTGACGCCGTCGCCGACGTTGATCCGGCTGATCGCCGATCCCGCGACGCGGACGACTTCATTCTGGATGACGGCCGCTTCGCCGACGCGCGTCTGCGCATGAGCGGGACTTCCCGCCAGCACCGCCGCAAGGCAAAGCGCGGAGATATGGAGAAGGCCGTAACGCAAATTCATTTCACTGCCGATTGATTGATCCCGTCACCGTACCGGATCGCGCACATAGGGAATGTTGCAGATTTGCCACAAGGCGCGCCTGATGAACCCGATGATTAGTGACGGCGAATTCCAATTGCGTTCAAAGCAATGGACATAAAGATCTTGCCCGCCCACACTCGATTGGCTTGCAACGCCATCGATCTGTGAACTTCGTGCGCGAATCACCCTCTGTTCCCGATATTTCGACGGCGTGGACCGCCATCATCGCCGTCATCCTGTTTCTCGCCACGCATTTTGCCCTCCTGGTCGGCGTCACTACGCCGGAAAAATTCTATTTCGACGAAGTGCATTACGTGCCGGCCGCGCGCCAGATGCTGGAGCCGGTGATGCCGCAGCCGATGCTCAATCCGATGCATCCGCCGCTGGCAAAACAGCTGATCGCGCTGTCGATCCGCGTCTTCGGAGATGAGCCGCTCGGCTGGCGCTATCCGGGCGTGTTGTTCGGATCGCTTGCGATCATGGCGATGTATCTCTGCGGCCTCGCCCTGTTCGCGGCGCAAGGGCCGGCCATTGCCTCGGCCTTGCTCGCCTTTTTCAACCAGATGCTGTTCGTGCAGTCGCGGATCGCGATGCTGGATATTTTCGCACTGGCCTTCAGTCTGTTCGCGATCGCGGCGTTCATGCGGGGCTTCCGCAAAACGCGCCCGCATTCTTGGTTCGCGCTCGCCGGCCTCGGCTTCGGCCTTTCGGCCGCGTGCAAATGGAGCGGATTGTTCGCGCTTGCCGTCCCGATCGTCATCGTGGCCGTGATCCGCCTGATGCAAAGCTGGCGCACGCAGTTCGGCGACGGCAACGCTGTCGACTGGTACCGGCCGGACCTGTGGCCGGGGTTCAGATTTCATCATTTCGCCGCGTGCTTCGTGCTCGTCCCGGCGATCGTCTATCTTTCGACCTTCGTCCCGCTCTATGGGCTGTCGCTTGCCGACATCTGGGAGGCGCAGCGCCGGATCTTCAGCGATAACACCACGACCGCGATCGCGGGGCACACCTATATGAGTTCGTGGCCGAGCTGGCCGTTTCTGGTGCGGCCGGTCTGGTATCTCTTCGACAAGACCGGTGACGACAGGATCGCGGCCGTGGTGTTCCTCGGCAATCCGCTGCTGCTGTGGCCGGCGCTGCCGGCGCTCGGCCTCTGCCTGCGCGACTGGATCGTGGCGCGCCGCTATGATGCCTTCCTGATCCTGTCGTTTTATTTCGGGACCTGGCTCGCCTGGGCTTTGCTGCCGCGGACGCTCGGTTTCATCTATTATTATCTGCCGGCGGCGACGCTGGCTTCTCTCGCGCTGGTCTATGTGTTGAGGCGCGGCAGCAGTCCGCGCTGGCTGTTGTGGGCCTTTGTCGCGGTCACGTTCGCAGGCTTTGCCGCGATGCTGCCGGTCACGGTCGCCTTTGTCGGAACGTCGATGGCCACGTTCAACCGGCTGATGCTGTTCCAGAGCTGGATATAAGCACGATGGAAACCTTGAATGCGCACGGCCGGCCTCGGGAGGGATCCGCGATCCCGGCAAGACCCCGGCGTTGCATGCCTCACTTCGACGCGGTCTTGGTGTCCATGTTGACGACCTCGACGCGGCGGTTGATCGGGTCCATCGGCGCGTTCGGATCCTTCGGCTTGCTCTTGCCATAGCCGACGGTAACGAGATCGGTGCCGTTGATGCCGTACTTCGCGGTCAAATAGCGCTTGATGGTATCGGCGCGGCGCTCGGAGAGGTCCTGGTTGTAGGCCTCGCTGCCGATCGCATCGGTGTGACCGGCGACGACGAAGGTCGAACCCTTGAGGCTCGCGTTCGAAAGCGCCTTGCCGAGTTCCTGCACCGAAGGCAGCGAAGCCTTGCTGATCTCGGCGGAATTGTAGTCGAACTGGATGTCGAGATCGATCTTCGGCTTGGTGGATGCGATCTCCGCGATTTCCTCGCGCTCGCCGAGCGAGAGGGAGCGGGTCTTCCGGTTATGCAGCGTGGCGACGAAACCCTCCTCCTTGGCCTTGACGGCAGGATCGGCCTGCGGCGCTCCCGAGAGGCTGCGCGTCAGCGGCTTCGGCTGCAGCGCGTTGACGATCTGGTTCGCCGAGACATAGTTGTCGCCGGCCAGCGCGATGCCCGCCGTCATCGACAGCGCGGCAGTCAGCGTAATCGCCGCAGTAGCGGTAAGTCTGTGAAAGCTGGTCATGGCCTTGATCCTCGTGGCTCGCGCCTGATGGCGTTTTGATGCACGGACGCTACGACCGGTTCAATGCCAGGGATGTGATTTGGGTCACATGGTGTCGTAGGTGCTGATGGCCGCGTTTTACGGTTTTGCGGCCTTGAAAAGCCGGTTTGGGCCGCCAGGCCCGGGCCTAATGCGCGGGCAGGCGGACACACGCCACGCCACCAAGTTCGACGGCTCCGCCCGCACCGTGATGACGGCGACGACGAGTCCTCGCGCCACTCCCGCCATCACGGCGGCGGAGGTGGGCGGCACTATCGCGGCGCCGGCGGACCCGGTGCGTTCTTCGGTGGCATGATGGGAGGGCTGTTCGGACGGAGGTAGAGTTCCGCTTCTTGACCGCAACACCTCGCCAACAAAAGGCGGCCCTCGCGGGCCGCCTTTTTCGCATTAGCGGTTATAATCGGGGAAGTGAGGTGATCGGGAGTCGTCATGGGTGATTGGGAGGAAATTCACGGCTTCAAATCCCCGGGAGAATACAATCGGTTCGTGGGGTATATTGAAGCTCAAGTCTTGGGGGGCGCTGCTCGCGAGTGCAGCGTTGATCCGCGTTATGGGAAAGACACGATCTTCGGCGGACGATGGTTCGAAGACGTCGAGACGGGAGAGGTATGGCGGCTCGTAGCACCCGATTTTCCTTTTCGGGGGTTATGGGAGCCGATTATTCGAACTGCCGTTGCGCCGTAGGGGCAATAGCGGGCAATTTGCTGTGTGGTCGTTGACATGTGATACACATGTGTTAATGTGATACACATGTCAACGATGATCCAAATTCGCAATGTGCCGGATGCGCTGCATCGACGGCTAAAGTCGCGTGCGGCGCTGGCGGGCATGTCGCTATCCGACTACCTGCTCAGCGAGATCCGTCAGGTGGCCGAGCGGCCGACGCTTGATGAGCTGCGGGCCCGTCTGGAGCGGCGTCCCGGGATGACGCCTTCGGTGACGCCGGCGCAGGCCATCCGCGCCGAACGCGATCGCCAATGATTGTCGTCGATGCTTCGGCCGTGCTGGAAGCGCTTCTTCGCACGCCAGCCGCAGGGGCGGTAGAGAAGCAGCTGTTCGAGCCCTCTCAGACATTGCACGCGCCCCATTTGCTCGACGTCGAAGTTGCGCAGGTGGTTCGCCGGTATGCCGCAAATGGCGAGATCGATGCCGAGCGCGGCCGAATGGCGCTCGATGATCTCGCGGACCTCCCGTTGCATCGATATCCGCACGATTTCCTCTTGCAGCGCGTCTGGGATTTGCGGAACAATCTCACGGCCTATGACGCCATGTACGTCGCCCTGGCCGAGGTGCTCGACGCTCCGCTGCTCACCCGAGACAAGCGTCTGGCTGCCGCTCCCGGCCATCGTGCGCGTATCGAATTGATCTGAAAACGCGGCCTCCTCGGTCGCAAAGTCGCTCCAGCGCCGAGGTGCGGACAACAAATCGGCCAGATGCGTTACTAGGATGGACGGCCGCGAAGAAAAGCAAAACACAGCAAAAACAAAAAACAGCGAAGCAACAGGGCCTTGTTTCAATCACCGAAGAGATATGGCGAGTATCAAGGGTCGCGCCCGGTCATGCCGGATCGCTCGGCAGGCTCGATGCCGGTATTGGTGGGTGCAGCCATGATTGCGGCGGCGATCCTGCTGTCGACGCTGATTACGGCGGTCGGCTCCAGATTCATCGGCATGGATAGTCCGAACGACGACAATGTGTGGCTGATCGACCGGATGACCGGCAACGTCTACAAATGCCAGGCCGCCGATCGCGGCAAGGCCTCCTGCGAGGCCGACGTCGCGACCGGGAGTATCGGCCCGCAGCCGAAGCGGTAAGCCGCCGATGAGCAAGGGCAACATGCGCGGCGCCTGCATGCTTTACATGAAGGCGCAGAAGATGAGCATGATGCAGTCGACAATGTCATGTCTTAAGATGCCGTGCCGCCCTTCGGGTGGCGCGGCTTTTTCCGGAAGGTCATCGCCGCTATGTTGGCGGCCCAGACAGCCTGCAGATTGCGTGAACTTGAGAATTTTGATGAAGGTGCGCCGGCTTGGCCGGGCAGTTCTCGTGGTCGGCCTGACGCTGGCTGTGGCGGCGCCTGCCTGCGCCGATGAGCACTGGATAAGACTGCCGACCGCGCCCTACACGCTGAACAACAAGCAGGACGCGATCGCCTTCGCCGACGCCCTGACCGGCTGGTATGGCAACGGCACCGGCCGCATCTATCGCACCGATGACGGCGGCGACGCCTGGACCGCGATCTGGACCAAGCAGGGCACCTACATCCGGGCGCTGGAATTTTCCGACGCCCAGACCGGCTTTCTCGGCAATATCGGTCCCGGCTATTTTCCAGGCGTGACCGACCGCCAGCCATTGTACGTGTCGCATGACAGCGGGGTGCACTGGACGGCGGTCAGGCCGGTCGCCGGCCGCCAGATCGTGGGCGTCTGCGCCATCGACGTGCTCAAGGTCGACGGCAAGGTTCTGGCGGTGCGCGCGGGCGGACGGGTCGGCGGCCCGGCCGGCCTGCTCGAATCCTTCGACGAGGGCCGCAGCTTTCGCGCCCGCGACATGAGCGGTGTCACCGGCATGATCCTCGATATTCATTTCGTCGATGCCGATACCGGCTTTATCGCCGGCGCCAGCGAGGCCGAGGAGGACAAGGCCCATGCGCGAATCCTGAAGACCACCGATGGCGGAAAATCATGGCGCGCGGTGTTCGACAGCGACCGCGCCGGCGACAACAACTGGAAGCTGGCTTTTCCGAGCGCGAAGGTCGGCTATGCCACCATCATCTCCTATCGGGCCCCGGCGGGCGAAGCCCGCGGCTATGTGGTGAAAACCGAGGATGGCGGCGAACACTGGCGGCGGCTGACCGTCACCCGTGACGCCAACTGGATTCCCTACGGTATCGCCTTCCTCGACGAGGAGCGGGGCTGGGTCGGCGGGTCGACCGGCGGCTACGGCACGAGCGACGGCGGCGAGACCTGGACGCCGCAGGACATGGGGCTTTCGACCAACAAGATCAGGTTCGTGAGACGCGCCGACGGCGGCGTCACCGCCTTTGCCATCGGAAAGGACATCTACAAGCTCGAGCTGCCGGCCGGTGGACGCTGACGCGGCTTTCAAGCCCAGCGAATCCGGCTAGATTGGCGCGCGATGTCCCGCGGCGATAAATCCTATTCCCTGCCCAAAGCCCAGGCTCGCCGGATCTGGCTGCGCGCCCAGCGGTTAGAGACGCGCGCGCCGTTCGGCGACGGGCCGGCCGCGACAGCAGCCGTGGTCGATCACCTCGGCTACGTGCAGATCGACACCATCAACGTCATCGAGCGCAGCCACCACCATATCCTGTGGAGCCGGATTCCCGACTATCGCCGCGCGGATCTGCGCCAGGCCCAGAGCGTCGACAAGAGCGTGTTCGAATACTGGACCCACGCGCTATCGTATGTGCCGACGAAGGATCTCCGTTTCTTCATCCCGGCGATGAAGCGCCACAAGCGCGAAGGCCACAAATGGCTTTCGTCGGTCAAGCCGGCCGACCTGCGCAAGGTGATGCGGCTGATCCGGCAGGGCGGCGCGCTGACCATCCGCGACATCGACGACGACGTGCTGGTCGACAAGGAGCATCTGTGGGCGAGCCGCAAGCCCTCGAAGCGGGCGCTGCAACTGGCCTTCTATACCGGCGAGCTCACCATCAGCGAGCGCAACGGCATGCTCAAGACCTATGAGCTGATGACGCGGCACTTTGGTTGGGACAAGCCGCCGAAGCCGGCGTCGGCGCGGGAGGCCGCCGCCTATCTGCTCGACCGCGCGCTTCGCGCGCAAGGCGTCGTCAGTCTCGATTCGATCTGCCATCTGGACGCGCCGAGCAAGGCAGCGGTCCGACGCCTGATCGAAGCGCGGGTCCGCCGCGGCGAGCTCATGCCGGTCGCGCTCGAAGGCGCGGGCAAGCAGGAGCACTGGGCGGAATCCGCGACGCTGGAGAATGCCGGCGACGTAGTGTCCGAACTGGTCCACATCCTCTCGCCGTTCGATCCCCTCGTCATCCAGCGCAAGCGCACGCATCTGTTCTTCGATTACGAGCACCGTTTCGAGGCCTATGTGCCCCGGGAGAAGCGGGTATTCGGCTATTTCGCGCTGCCGGTTGTGGCCGGCGAGGACATCGTCGCCGCGCTCGATCTCAAGATCGACCGCAAGCACCGCAAACTGCTGCTGCAGAAATGGAACTGGGTCGGCGCGGGCGTGAAAAAGGGCGCGCGCAAGGAGCTGAAACGCCGCATCGAAGAGGAACTGCACCGGTTCGAGCGGTTCCAGCTTGCGGAATGATGGGGCGCGGCGGAACCGGCCGCCTTCGGATGGGTTGGTTCAGGAGCCGGATTTCGGAGGCGACATGAGCACCACCGACAAATCGATCCTGGAAAAGATCACCGCCCGCATGAAGGAAATCATCCGTATTGCCGAGGACGCCGCCAGCCACGCGATGAAGGCCGAAAAGCCGCCGCGGGCGAAGAGGCGCGTTAGCGATTTGATGGAAGGCTGACGCGCCCATTGTTGGGAGAGAGTTGGCCTGCGAAACGATCGACCCCCATCGCCAATACAATCCCCACGCCATAGGCCGCGATGTCCCATGGCGAGAAGATGCGGCCGAGCAGGAGCGCACCCGCCAGCGTAAGCCGAAAAGTGTCGAGCGCGGGCGTATGGACCAGCCGAAACAGTTCCACGATGATGGCGATCGCGGCCGAGATCAGAGCGATGCCGTGCCGCGACAGGTGCGAGGCGGCGAGCGCCACCAGAAAGAACATCATCGCGCCCCACAGCGCAGAGCCGCCATATTTGACGACGAAGGCCGGCAATCCCAGGCGGAGCCCGAGGGCGCGCAGAGCGAGGCCGCCAACGATAATCGCGGCGCACAGGCCGACGCGGGCGATCGTCATGATGGCGGAGCTTCAGCTAGCGGGATCGTCAGCTCGAACGCGGTGCCGGTTCCGGAATCGGTGAGACGGATGGTGCCGCCATGGGCGTCGAGCATGGCGCGCACGATGGCGAGCCCCATGCCGGTGCCGCCACTGTCGCGGCGCGTAGTGAAAAAACTGTCGAAGATCTGCGCCCGGTTGTTGGGCGAAACGCCTTCGCCGTCATCACGGACGGTGATTTTCAGCAAATCTCCCTGCCGCTCGGCGGTCAGGTCCAGCGCCGAGCTACCGTGGCGCATCGCGTTGTCGGCGAGATTGGAAAAGATGATCGTGGCATTTTCCTGCGATATACGCATCGGAATATCCAGCTCGCCGGCGGCGCGGATGTCGAGCGAAGCGAACGCCGAACGCAGGCCGACGATGGCGTCGGACAGTTTGACGGCGCCGAGCGCGACCGGATTTTCGGCGCGGGCGAAATCGCGCAGGCGGCCGGATATCTTCGCCAGCCGGTCGGCGTCGGCGATGATGTTGTTGAGGAACTTGCGCCGGTCGTCGTCGTCCATCGATGGCGCATCGGCGTCGTCGCGCAACAGCTCGGCGGCGCCCTGGATCGAGGTCAGCGGCGATTTCAACTCATGCGACACGTGGGTGGCGAAGGTCGAGATGAAATTGGAGCGCGTATCCAGCCGGCGCGCCATGTCGAGGAAACTCTGCGACAGCCGTGCAAATTCGCTGGTGCCGCGGCGCTTCAGCGGGGCCAGCGCCTCGCGATCGCCCTTGCCGATCAGATTGCTGCGCTCGATCAGCTCCCGCATCGGTGCGGTGATCGTGCGGTGAAACAGGAAGCCGATCAGCAACGTCGGCACGATCATGAACAGCATCGCGAGCGCGACCTTGGCGCGCTGGTCGTACAGATAGCGGAACACATTGCTGGGCGTGCGCGAGGCATAGACGACGCCCGCGACCTGGCCGCGCACGATCACCGGCATCGCGGTGAACACGCGAATGCCGGTGCCGCGGCTCATGGAATAGAGCGAGGGCTGGTCGTGCTTGGAAATGCGCACGCGCAGGGTGCTGCTGAAACGTCCCTGCAGGGCCTCGGATACTTCCTCCAGATGCGCAAGCGACATCCCGGTTTCCTCGCGGCCGGCGATGACGGTGCCGTTGGGGTCGAGCAGCCGAAATCCCGCGAGCGTCAGGTTCTGGGTGGCCAGCAGATCGGGCATCATGCGCGCACCGAGCGCGACGAAGGCGGCATCTGCCGGTACGGCGGCGGTATGCGCCGGCGGCCGCGTCGGCAGCACGCTTTCCTTGGCTAGCTCCAGCTTCGGCCAGATCGGGTGATACGGTTCGGCCGCTGGCTTTGGCGCGGCAGGGGGAGGCGTGGTCCCCAGTGCAACGTCCCGGGGAATTGCGGTTTCGACCTCGCGCTTGAAGACGGCGGCGAGCGCGGCACTCTGCGCGATCAGTTCGGACTCGGTCTGCTGGATCAGCTGGTTCTGGTAGAGTTTCAAAAAATACAGGCTGAACAGCGGCAGCAGCAGCACGCTGACCAGCACCAGAAACACCACGAGGCTGAGGCTTGGCCGCCACTTCTGCCGCGAGGACATTGATCCGGTGGCGTCGCTCAACGCGACGCCTCGCAGCGTCCCAGCTTGAAGCCGACACCGTGGACGGTCTCGATCACGGAATCGCACCCCGCAGCGGCCATCTTGGCGCGGATGTTCCGGATGTGGCTGTCGATGGTGCGGTCCGCAACATGGATGTTGCCGGCATAGGCGGCATCAAGGATCAGCTCGCGGGTGAAGACGAATCCCGGCCGCGCCAGCAGCGTCCGCAGGATCGAGAATTCAAGCGCGGTCAGCGAAACCGGCGTGTCCGCGAATGTCGCGGTGTGCGCGTCGGTGTCGATCGCGAGCCCGCTGCGGCTCATCGTCTTGCTTTCCGGCGGGGTAGGCGCGTTGCGGGTTCGCCGCAGGATCGCATTGACCCGCGCGACCAGTTCGCGCGGACTGAACGGCTTTGTCACGTAGTCGTCGCCGCCGATCTCGAGGCCGAGGATGCGGTCGATCTCCTCGTCGCGGGCGGACAGGAACAGGATCGGCGTATCCGCCGTCTTCCTGATCTGGCGGCAGACTTCGAGGCCATCCATTTCAGGCATGCCGATGTCGAGTACGACGAGGTCATGGACGTTGCGGTCGAACTGGCGCAGCGCCTCCTTGCCGTCGGGCGCGATCGAAATCGTCATCCCCGTCTTTTCAAACGCAAAGCGCACGACGTCACGGATATGCGGGTCGTCGTCGACGACGAGAATCGAATGAGCCATGGTCGCGCTAGCCTTTGCCGCTTTCGACGGGAACGGGCGGTGTGGAGGGATTGTTAGCCAAATATCGCTGCAGGCGCCATGTCCGAAAACCCCAGGCGCGCCAGTTTTCCAGACGCTGTTGCGCGTTCGGACAGGCGTTTCGATCGGACCGAAGATCGGAGATCGTCGGCTGCAGTGCGGGGATCTGCGGCAGACGCGGCTCGAGCGCGGGCAAGGCCTGCGGACCGAGCGAGCGTAGGTAGTTCAAATCGAGCGAAGGTCCGGCACCGCCGGCTTCCCGGCAATGCGCCACGTTATAGGCGGCGATGATCCGCGGCGCATTGATGAAACAGCAGCCGTACAGCACCAGCGCCAGTGTGGCGGCATTGGCGGTGACCAGCCAGGAGACGGGCTTGCGCAACATGATCTGGATCAGGATCAAGAGCAGGCCTGCCGCCACCAGTCCCATCCAGATGAAGGCCGCGAGCCGCAGATAGGTCAGCGAGAAGGCGGCGACATAGAGATTAAGCCGGAAGATCGAGGAGACGACGAGAAGCACGTTCTGCCCGATCCATGCCAGCACCAGCGGACGGATCAGCCGGGATTGCTCAGCCGGTCCCCCGGGCCGCATCGCAAGCAGCACAAACGCCGCGGCGAGCAGCGCGGTGATAATCAGCGGATAGGCCCCGCGATGGGCGTATTCGGCGTGGCTCATGCCATCGGGTAGCGTCGCTCCGCCCCAGAGATAGACGAGATCGAGCCCGCCCTGCAGCGCGAACAGCGCGTTGAACAGGATCAGCGAGCGCCAGATCGCCTGCACGCCAAAGAGATCACCGTGATCGGAGGCCTCGGAGGAGCGGAGTGCAATGCCGGGGCGGGCTCCGGATTCCCGGGCCGTCTTGCGCCGGACGCGCCGCAGCATCAGGGGCCAGATCGCGCAGAGGATGATGCCCCAGAATGCGATCCGGAGCGAACTAAGGAGATCGAGGAGGACACTGAAGTCGATCTTTTCCAGGCGGTATTCGATCAGCGGGTTGGCCGACGCGAACAAGCCGAGAAAGACGGCAAACGCCGTCAACGGAATGATCCAGGCGATAAGAGAGCCGATCTTCAGCCACCCCGGCACCTGGCCTTTGATCCGCGTGAGCGTGCGGAACACATCGCCGGCCAATTGAAAGGGACCGCGCAGGGGCGTCGTCGCTGCCTCGAGGAGCCGCCGCTGCCAGGACGCTGTTTCCTCCGCCGTCAGCACGATGACGAACAGTGCCGTTATCAGCAGGCCCACCATCACCGACAGCAGGCTGACGTCCTCGACCAGGGCGGCAAGTCCGGCGACGAATATCACGGCCATGACGATCATGGTCTTGCGCGTCGCATGCACGCGATTGCCGGCGACGCCGGCAATGCCGAGCAGGGCGAGAAACAGCGCGAGCGAAATGCCGACGTCCCAGCCATAGAACAGCCAGTCGGCCAGCGCGACGCCGGCGGCGGCGAGCAGGAACGGGGTGAGCACCAGCGGGGCGGGGGTGGGGGCAGGTTCGAAATCGGACGCGGTCGCAAGCGACATGGATTATTTCCCTGGCGTGACGAGGATGAGGTGTCTCGCTTTGAGTGAGGACCTGGATTTGCGCGCATAGCGTCTCGGCAGCGCGATGATTTTCGATCGGGCCGGCAGCGTCTCCAGCCACCAGCCGTACCGCAGCAGCCGCTGCGGCAGCCGTGGCCGGTGCACTGGAAAGAGGATGATCTTCGCCATGGCCCGACCATGCCCAGCCGGTTGGCAGCGCGTTTGCCCAACCCGCTCAGGATTCGCGGATTCTTGTGCAGGTTTTGCGCAGACGGCGGCAGCAGCGCCCCGGGGCCTGTCTTTCGGGCAAGCGGCCATGCCGCGACTGCATCGCAATCCCGGTGAATCCCGCTAGGTCGCCTCCTCGCCGGGATGCTAAGACTCCGCCCGCAAACCTGCCGCTACCAAGAAGAAACTCGGGGAAAAAACTGATGACGACCACCACCACCTTTGCCGCGCCCGGCGCCGCCATGAGCGAGCTCGAAACCTCCACCATCCGCGCGATCTCGCGGCGCCTCATTCCGTTCCTGGTGCTGGCCTATTTCTTTTCCTATCTCGACCGCGTCAATCTCGGCTTCGCCGCGCTGACCATGAACGCGGAACTGAAATTCTCGCCGACCGTGTTCGCCTGGGGCGCCGGCATCTTCTTCATCGGCTATTTCCTGTTCGAGGTGCCGAGCAATCTGGCGCTAGAGAAATTCGGGGCCAGCCGCTGGATCGCGCGCATCATGGTGACCTGGGGCATCATCTCCGGATTGATGGCGCTGGTCAGCGGGGTCTGGAGCTTTTACGGGCTGCGCTTCCTGCTCGGCGTGGCGGAAGCCGGATTTTTCCCGGGCATCATTCTTTATCTGACTTACTGGTATCCGGCGGAATACCGCGCGCGCTTTCTCGCCGCCTTTGCCATCGCCGTCCCGGTTTCCTCGGTCATCGGCGCACCGGTCTCGGGACTTTTGCTCGGGCTCGACGGCGCGATGGGGCTAAGAGGCTGGCAATGGCTGTTCATCATCGAGGGCATCCCCTCGGTGCTGCTCGGCATCGTCACCTGGTTCTATCTCACCGACCGGCCGGCCAAGGCCGATTGGCTGACGGCCGAGCAGAAGGCCTGGCTGTCCTCCAGGCTCGAGAGCGAAATTGCCGCCAAGAAGGCCGCGCAGCATCTGACGCTGGGGCAGGCGCTGGCCTCGCCCAGGGTGATCACGCTGAGCCTGATCTATTTCGGCTTCGTCGCGGCCCTCTACGGCATGCAGTTCTGGCTGCCGCAGATCGTAAAAGCGTTCGGCTTTACCAACGCGCAGACCGGTTTTGTCACGGCGGTGCCTTATCTCTTCGGCACCGTCGCGATGATCCTTTGGGCGCGGCATTCCGATGCCACCCGCGAGCGCGTGATGCATGTAGGCCTCCCGCTGCTCTTGACCGCGCTGGCGCTCGCGGTCTGCGGTTACATGGATAACCCTTATGTCACCATGGTCGCGCTGATCGTCGCCGCGATCGGCATCTTCGGCACCTTCGCGGTGTTCTGGACGCTGCCGACCGCGTGGCTCTCGGGCACGGCGGCGGCCGGCGCGATCGCGCTGATCAATTCGATCGGCAACCTCGCGGGCTTCGGCGGGCCGTATCTGATCGGCTGGGTCAAGGAAGCCACCGGCTCAACCTCGACCGGCCTGTTGGTGCTCGCGGTGCTGCCGCTGATCGGCGGGCTTCTGGTCTTCCTCGGTGGCCACGAGACCAAGGCGGAGTTCGCCGCAGCGAAGTGATGGCTTCGCAGGGCGGGCAAAGCGAAGCGTGCCCACCGTTTTTTGACCAACCAAATTTCCCCAGATCGTGGTGGGCATGGCGCGAAGCGCGCCTGCCAGGTAATGGCGGACGTGAGCGCGGCGGCGTGCGCCGACGAGCGTTCGGGCGCGCGCCCTTCTTCCCTCCACCGCCAGGTGGACAAAGCGATGCGGCGTGGCGCGGTACCACCGCGCGAAATTCGTGACCCCTTAACCACCGCCGCGGTTCACGGAATCATGATCAATGACGATTATTGACATTCGTCACTAAACAATCGACACTCATTCGCAGGTAAAGCGAGGGAAGCCGTCATGCTGGTCCAATCCATTTTGTCTAGCTATTCCAGGCTATTAGCGGGCGCAGCGCTGGCGCTTGTGGCGGTCGCGCTGGCCGGCTGCAACGACAAGGTCGCCGAGAAGGCCACCCCGTCGCGCCCGGTCTTGGTGGCCACCGTGCATTATGAGGCCGAATCGCCGGAGCGCAGCTTTGTCGGCACCATCAAGCCCCGGATCGAGACCGACATGGGCTTTCGGGTCCCAGGCAAAGTGGCAAAACGCCTGGTCGAGGTCGGCCAGACCGTCGATGTCGGTCAGCCGCTCGCCACCCTCGATGAGATCGATCTGAAGCTGCAGGCCGAGCAGGCCGAGGCCGAATTGCGCGCCGCCACCGGCGTGCTGGCGCAGGCCGCCGCTTCCGAAACCCGTGCCAAGGAATTGCGCGTCAAGGGCTGGGCGACCGACGCGCAGATGGATCAGGCGCGCGCCACCGCCGACGAAGCGCGCGCGCGTCTCAATCGCGCCCAGCGCTCGGTCGAACTCACCAACAATTCGCTGTCCTACGCAACCATCGCCGCCGACAGCCGCGGCGTCGTTACCGCGACTTTGGTCGATCCCGGCCAGGTCGTGACGGCGGGCCAGACCGCCATTCGCGTCGCGCGCGTTGCGGAAAAGGAAGCCGTGGTCGCCATCCCCGAAACCCTGCTCGGCCGCGCCAAGGAGGGCACAGCCAGCGTCTCCCTATGGTCGGAACCCGACAAGAAATACGTCGCAAAACTGCGCGAGATCGCGCCCAATGCGGATCCCGCGACCCGCACCTATCTGGCAAAATTTTCGCTGCCCGACGCCGGCGACGACGTTTCGCTCGGCATGACCGCGACGCTGACGCTTGCCGATCCCGCGACCACGCGGGTGGCACGGCTGCCGCTGTCGGCGCTGTTCAGCGAAGGCGGCGATCCCTCCTTCTACGTCGTCGATGACAAGGGCGACGTGTCGCTGAAGCCGGTCGCGGTCAAATCCTATGAGAGCAACGACGTCGTCATCACGGGCGGCGTCGACGAAGGCGCCAGGGTGGTGGCGCTTGGCGTGCAGAAACTCGATCCGGCCCAGAAGGTCCGGGTCGTCTCGTCATTGTCGTTTTAATCCGAATTGATTCCCGTTCATTCGAGGAGGGCGCGATGAAGCACTTCAATCTTTCGGCCTGGGCGGTCAGCCACCCCGCATTGATCCTGTTTCTCGTCGTAGCCCTCGGCTTCGCCGGCTTCTTCTCCTATGAGAAGCTCGGCCGCGCCGAGGATCCCTTCTTCACCGTCAAGGTGGTGAACGTCTCGGCGATCTGGCCGGGCGCTACCGCCCAGGAAATGCAGACGCAGGTCGCCGACCCCATCGAGAAGAAGCTGCAGGAACTGCCGTATTTCGAAAAGGTGCAGACCTATTCGAAGCTGGCGTTCACGGCAATGCAGGTCACGTTCAAGGATTCGACGCCGCCCAAGGACGTGCCGTATCTGTTTTATCTGCTGCGCAAGAAGCTCGCCGACGTGCAGCCGCAGCTGCCTGCCAATCTGCTCGGTCCCGTCGTCAACGACGAATTCTCCGATGTCGATTCCATTCTCTACATGATGACGAGCGACGGCGCCGATTACGCGCAACTGAAAAAAGCCGCCGAAGGCATGCGCCAGCGGCTGTTGAAGGTGCCCGGAGTGACGAAGGTCGATCTCTACGGCACCCAGGACGAAAAGATCTACGTCGAATTCTCCCATGCGAAGCTGGCGACGCTCGGGATCACGCCGCAGGCGCTGTTCGATTCGCTCGCCAAGCAGAACAACGTCGTGCCCGCCGGCACGGTCGAGACGTCCTCGCAACGCGTGCCGCTGCGCGTCACCGGCGCGCTCGACGGCGTCAAGGCGGTTGCGGAAACGCCGGTCGAAAGCAATGGCCGGGTGTTCCGCCTCGGCGATATCGCCACCGTCACCCACGGCTATGTCGATCCGCCGACCTTCACGGTGCGTCAGGAAGGCAAGCCCGCGCTCGGCATCGGCGTCGTCACCGCCAAGGGCGCCAACATTCTGGAACTCGGCAAGGACGTCGCTGGCGCAACCGCCGAATTCATGAAGGCGGTGCCGCAGGGCATCAATGTCGAATTGATCGCGGACCAGCCCGAGGTGGTCGAACACGCCGTCAGCGAGTTCGTGCATTCCTTTGTCGAGGCACTCGCGATCGTTCTGTTTGTCTCTTTCGTCGCCTTGGGCTGGCGCACCGGGATTGTGGTCGCATTGTCGGTGCCGCTGGTGCTGGCGATCGTCTTCATCGTCATGAATGCGATGTCGCTCGATCTGCACCGGATCACGCTCGGCGCGCTGATCATCGCGCTCGGGCTATTGGTCGATGACGCCATCATCGCGGTCGAGATGATGGTGGTGAAGATGGAGCAGGGCTGGGACCGCGTCCGGGCTGCGTCCTTTGCCTGGGAATCCACCGCGTTTCCGATGCTGACGGGAACGCTGGTGACGGCGGCCGGCTTCCTGCCGATCGGGTTTGCCAATTCGGCGGTCGGCGAATACGCCGGCGGCATCTTCTGGATCGTGGCGATCGCGCTGGTGGCGTCCTGGTTCGTCGCGGTGATCTTCACGCCCTATATCGGCGTCAAGCTGCTGCCGAACATCACGCTGCACCATGACCACGACCCGCACGCGGTCTATGAGACCCGCGTCTACCGGATTCTGCGCGGCATGATCGCCTGGTGCGTCGAGAACCGTATCAAGGTGGTGCTGGCGACGGTCGGCGTGTTTGCGCTCTCGATCGTGGGCTTCGGCCACGTCCAGCAGCAGTTTTTCCCGCTGTCGGAGCGGCCCGAGCTGTTCCTGCAGCTGCGCCTGCCCGAGGGCACGGCGTTCGGCGTCACCGAAAAGTCGGTGAAGAAGGCTGAAGCGTTGTTGAAGGACGACAAGGACATCTCGACCTACACGGCCTATGTCGGCCAGGGTTCGCCGCGCTTCTGGCTGGGGCTCAGCCCGCAACTGCCGAACGAGGCGTTCGCCGAGATCGTCATCGTCGCCAAAAACGTCGAGGCCCGCGAGCGGATCAAGGCGCGCATCGAGAGGGCCGTCGACGATGGCGCGCTGACGGAAGCCCGCGTGCGGGTCGATCGCTTCAACTTCGGCCCGCCGGTCGGCTTTCCCGTCCAGTTCCGCGTGATCGGTCCCGACCCGGCCAAGGTGCGCGACATCGCCTACAAGGTGCGCGACGTGGTCAGGCAGAACGACAAGGTCAAGGATCCGCAACTCGACTGGAACGAGCAGTCACCCTATCTGAAGCTCGTGGTCGATCAGGACCGCGCCCGCGCGCTCGGCCTGACCCCGCAGGACGTCTCGCAGGCGCTCTCCATGCTGATTTCGGGTGCGCCGGTGACCACGATCCGCGACGGCATCGAGAAGGTCGGCGTGGTGGCGCGCGCGGTGCCGTCCGAGCGGCTCGATCTCGCCCATGTCGGCGATCTCACCATCACCTCGCGCAACGGGGTCGCGGTGCCGCTGACGCAGATCGCCAAGATCGAATATGCCCATGAGGAGCCGATCATGTGGCGGCGCAACCGCGACATGGCGATCACGGTGCGCGGCGACGTCGTCGACGGCGTGCAGGCGCCCGACGTGACCAACCAGATCTGGCCCAAGCTGCAGGACATCCGCGATCATCTCGAGCCGGCCTACCGGATCGAGGCGGGCGGCGCGTTCGAGGAGTCGGCCAAGGGCAACGCGTCGATCTTCGTGCTGTTTCCGCTGATGGTCGTGGTCATGCTGACGCTGCTGATGATCCAGCTGCAGAGCTTCTCGCGCCTCTTGCTGGTGTTCCTGACGGCGCCGCTTGGCATCGTCGGGGCATCGCTGGGGCTGAACCTCGCCAACCAGCCGTTCGGTTTCGTGGCATTGCTCGGCCTGATCGCGCTGGCCGGCATGATCATGCGCAACGCGGTGATCCTGGTCGACCAGATCGAAACCGACGTGTCCCAGGGCCTGTCCCGCCGGGAAGCCATCGTCGAGGCCACCGTCCGGCGCGCCCGGCCCGTGGTGCTCACCGCGCTGGCCGCGATCCTGGCGATGATCCCGCTGTCGCGCTCGGCGTTCTGGGGCCCGATGGCGATCACCATCATGGGCGGCTTGTTTGTTGCAACCTTCCTGACCTTGCTGTACCTGCCGGGCCTCTACGCCCTCTGGTTCCGCAAGAGCCTCGAGGAAAGTGGACCTAGCAAGGACGTTGATCTTGCACCGCAGCATCGCGGCGAAGCCGAGCCCGCATTTCCGCTTGCTGAGGCTGCGGAATAATTGAAGATTGTACGCACTGAATTGAGTACCGACATGACGCTGGTTTCCGAACATATCGAACACGACACCCGGGATCGGATTCTCGTGGTGGCGGAGCGCCTGTTTCGCGAAATCGGCTACCAGAAGACCACGGTCGCCGACATCGCCAAGGTGCTGCGCATGAGCCCGGCGAACGTCTATCGCTTTTTCGATTCGAAAAAGGCGATCCACGAGGGCGTCGCGCGCACCTTGATGGGCGGGGTCGAAGATGCCGCCCAGGCCATCGCGGCCAAGCCCGGACCTGCGGCCGTCCGCCTGCGCGAGCTCGTCGTGACCATCCATCGCATGAACTCGGAACGCTATGTCGGCGATTCCAAGCTGCATGAGATGGTCGAGATCGCGATGGAGGAGAGCTGGGAGGTCTGCGTCGCCCACATGCAGCGGCTGACCGAGACGATTGCCCAGGTCATCGCCGAGGGTGCCGCGTCAGGCGAATTCGACGCCCCCGACGTAGCCTTGGCGGCGATGTGCACCTGCACCGCGATGATGCGGTTCTTCCATCCGCAGATGATCGCGCAAGCCGCCAGCAAGCCGGGGCCGTCGCTGGACCAGATGGTCGATTTTGTCCTGGCCGGACTGACCTCGCGCGGCAAGGCGGCTGGCAAATAACCCCATCGTCATTGCGAGCGGCAGCGAAGCAATCCATCGGGCCGCATCACGAAAGATGGATTGTGTCGTCGCTTGCGCTCCCCGCTATGACGGCTAGAGTCCCGGTTCAATTTGCGAGGAATACCGCGTGGACGCATCGAGCCCGAAAGACCTGCATTATTACGAGCCGAAAAACGGCCACGGCCTCAGGCACGACCCCTTCAACGCCATCATCGCCCCGCGGCCGATCGGCTGGATTTCGTCGCGGGATGCCAGGGGCAACATCAATCTGGCGCCCTACAGCTTCTTCAACGGTTTCTGCTACACCCCGCCCATCATCGGCTTTTCCTCGACCTCCTGGAAGGACAGCGTCGCCAACATCCAGGAGACCGGCGAATTCGTCTGGAATCTCGCGACCATGGACCTTGCGAAGCAGATGAACGCGACCGCGGCGCATGTCGCCCACGACGTCAGCGAATTCAAGATCGCCGGACTGACGGCGGTGCCCGGAAAACTCGTCAACGTGCCCCGGGTCGGGGAAAGCCCGGTTTCATTCGAATGCAAGCTGACACAGATCATCCAGTTGCAGGGCGCCGACGGCAGGAAGGTGCAGGCCTGGCTCACCCTCGGCGAGGTCGTCGCCGTCCATATCGACAAGGCCATGATCAAGGATGGCGTCTACCAGACCGCGCTGGCGCGGCCCATCGTGCGCGCCGGCCGGCGGGGCGACTATTTCGAGATCAGGCCGGAGAACATGTTCGAGATGGTTCGGCCGGATTGATTTTCTTCTCCATCGCCCCGCTCTTGGCGGGGTGAGGGGCTCTCTCGGCAGGCTAGACTCGTGGAGGGTCCCCCTCACCCGGATCGCACCGGACGATGCTTCGCATCGCCGAGGCGATCCGACCTCTCCCCGCAGGCAGGCGGGGCGAGGTAAGCGGCTGCGTTTCGCGGAACCGAAGCGCGTTTTCATCGTTATCGTCCGGCCCCGCGCCTTGGATCAATTTCGCTTTATTTTCAGTGCGAAGTGTTCACCGAAATCCCATGCTTTCCGCTAGACTGAACCATCTTCTGGCATAGGCGGGCCGGCCGGGTCGTGCCGCACCCGACCATGAGGAGATCGCCATGAGCAGTTTTTCCTTTCGCCGCGATATCATCACCAAGCCGATCTTTTCCTGGGCCCACGGCGTGCTGCCGGCGATGTCGGATACCGAACGCGAGGCGCTGGAAGCGGGCGATGTCTGGTGGGACGCCGATCTTTTCACCGGCAATCCGGACTGGTCGAAGCTGCTTGGCTATCCGCCCGCGACCCTGACGGCGGAAGAGCAGGCCTTCCTCGCCGGCCCGGTCGACGAGCTCTGCGCCATGCTCGACGACTGGAAGATCAATTGGGAATGGCGCGACCTGCCGCCCGAAGCCTGGGACTTCATCAAGCAGAAGAAGTTCTTCGGCATGATCATTCCGAAGGAGTATGGCGGGCTCGGCTTCTCGCCCTATGCCCATTCGGAAGTGGTACGAAAGCTTTCCTCGCGTTCGCTGACGGCTGCCGTCACCGTGATGGTACCGAATTCGCTCGGTCCCGGCGAACTCCTGATGCGGTTCGGCACGAAGGACCAGCAGCAGCAATGGCTGCCGCGCCTGGCCGACGGCCGCGAGATTCCCTGCTTCGGGCTGACCAGCCCGGAAGCCGGCTCCGACGCCGCCTCGATGATCGACAGCGGCATCATCTGCAAGGGCACTTTCGAAGGCCGCGAAGTGCTGGGCCTACGTCTCAACTGGCACAAGCGTTACATCACGCTCGGTCCGGTCGCGACGCTCTTGGGCTTGGCTTTCAAGGCCTTCGATCCCGATCATCTCGTGGGTTCGAAAGATGAACTCGGCATCACCGTGGCGCTGATCCCGACGCATCTCGCGGGCGTCAAGATCGGCCACCGCCATCTGCCGGCGATGCAGGTTTTCCAGAACGGCCCGAACTGGGGCCGCGATGTCTTCATCCCCATGGACTACATCATCGGCGGGCAAGAACGGATCGGCCAGGGCTGGAAGATGCTGATGACGGCGCTCGCCGCCGGCCGCGGCATCTCGCTGCCGTCATTGTCGGCCGCGGGCGCGGCCTTTGCCGCGCGCACCACCGGCGCCTATGCCCGGATCCGCGAGCAGTTCAACGTGCCGATCGGCAAGTTCGAAGGCATCGAGGAGCCGCTGGCGCGGATCGCCGGGACCGCCTACCTGCTCGACGCGGCGCGGCGGCTGACCTGCGCCGCCCTCAACCAGGGCCATCATCCCGCGGTCATTTCCGGTATCATGAAGCTGCAGGCGACCGAGCGAATGCGGGTCGCGATCGACGATTCCATGGACATCCATGGCGGCAAGGCCGTGATCGACGGGCCGCAGAACTACATGGGCAACCTCTATCGCTCGGTGCCGGTCGGCATCACGGTGGAAGGCGCCAACATCCTCACCCGCAATCTCATCGTGTTCGGGCAGGGCGCGATCCGGGCTCATCCTTATCTTCTGGATGAGATGAACGCGCTGGGTGAGCAAGACCGCGCTAAAGGTCTGGACGCCTTCGACAAAGCGTTCTGGAAACATATCGGTCACAGCTTCACCACGCTGTTCCGGGCCTGGGGCCGCAGCTGGACCGGCGGCGCCTTCGCGCCGGCGCCCGACGCGGGCGATGCGACGCGGTTCTATCGTCAGCTCTCGCGCCATTCGTCGGCCTTCGCGCTCTGCGCCGACATGGCGCTCCTGACGCTGGGCGGAGCGCTCAAGCGCAAGGAGATGCTGTCGGCGCGGTTCGGCGATATCCTGTCCGAACTGTATCTCTTGTCCGCCGCGCTGAAACGCTGGCAGGACGAGGGCCGGCAGGCGGCCGATTTCGCCGCGCTGGAATGGTGCATGGCGAGCGGTTTTCGCACAATCGAGAACCGCTTCGCCGAAATCCTGGCCAATCTGCCCAACCGCTTTGTAGCTAGCCTGCTGAAATTCGTGGTCCAGCCGTTCGGCGCCCGCGTGCTCGGGCCCTCCGACCGCGTGATCCATCAATGCGCGCAACTGGTGCTGGAGCCGTCGGCAGCGCGCGACCGCCTGACGCCGGATCTGTCGCATGTCGATGACGATGGCGGCGTCGCCCGGCTGGAAAAGGCGTTCCTGCTGGTCACCGGCGCCGAGGATATCGCCAAACGATTGCGCGCCGCCCGCATCCACGACCTGAAGGAAGCGGTGAAGAAGGGCGTCATCACGCAAGCCGAAGCCGATCGGCTTGCGGCGGCGCATGAAGCGGTTGCGAAAGTCATCGAAGTCGACGACTTCGCGCCGGAGGCGCTGTCGCCGATTTACAAGAAGCCGGCCGATGTGCATCAGTTCTTTCAGGAGCTCGGCGAGCAGAGGGCGGCAAGCTGATGGCGCGACCGGTTTTTATCATCGACGGCAGCCGGACGCCGTTCCTGAAAGCGCGTAGCGGGCCGGGCCCGTTCACCCCAGTCGATCTCGCCGTGCAATGCGGCCGGCCGCTGCTCGCCCGGCAACCCTTCGCGCCGACCGCCTTCGACCAGGTCATCCTCGGCTGCGTCAACGTCATTGCCGACGAGATGAACCCGGCGCGCGTCGCGGCGTTACGGCTCGGCATGGGCGAGGCCATGGTGGCGTTCACCGTGCAGATCAATTGCGGCTCCGGCATGCAGTCGATCGACACCGGCTACCGCTATATCCGCGAAGGCATCTCGGACCTGATCCTCGCCGGCGGCGCCGAAGCGCTGAGCTACGCGCCGCTGGTTTGGCCGCAGGCCGGCGTACGCTGGTTTGCCGGCCTTGCCGGCGCCAAGGGCATTCTGGCCAGGTTAGCTGCACTGGCAAAAGCGCGGCCCGCTTTTTTCAAGCCGATCATTGGCCTGGAGCGCGGGCTTACCGATCCCATCACCGATCTCAATATGGGCCAGACCGCCGAAGTGGTCGGCCATCTCTTCGGCATTACGCGCGTCCAGTCGGACGCTTATGCCGCCGAAAGCCACAAGCGGCTGGCCAAAGCGCAGGCGCAAGGGTGGCTCAAGGGCGAGGTCGCGACCGCCTTCGCCCGCGACGGCAAATTCTACGATCACGACGACGGCGTGCGGCCGGACTCGACGCCCGAGACGCTGGCAAGACTGAACCCCGTGTTCGAGCGGCCGTGGGGCCAGGTCACCGCCGGCAATTCCTCCCAGATCACCGACGGCGCGTCCTGGACCATCCTGGCCTCCGAAGAGGCGGTCCAGAAACACGGTCTGACGCCAAAAGCCCAGATCGTCGACAGCCAGTGGTCGGCGCTCGATCCCTCGATCATGGGCCTCGGTCCAGTGCTGTCGGCGACCGAGCTTCTGAAGCGCCATAAATTGGCGCTTGGCGATATCGAGACCTGGGAATTGAACGAGGCGTTCGCGACGCAGGTGCTGGGGTGTCTGGCCGCCTGGAACGACGACACATTCTGCCGCGAGATTCTGGGGCTCGACGGCGCCGCGGGTGAGATCGACCGAGCGAAACTCAATGTCGACGGCGGCGCCATCAGCCTCGGCCATCCCGTCGGCTGCAGCGGCAACCGCATCGTGCTGCATCTCGTCAATGCCATGAAGCGGCTGGGCACCAAGCGCGGCATCGCCACCGAATGCATCGGCGGCGGGCAGGGCGGCGCGATGCTGATCGAGACGGTGTGATGATGGATTCGAAGGTCTTGAACGTGCTCGCCGACCGCGTGCTCGAACTCGGGCCGAAGCCCGAGGAGAACGGTCCCTATCGCAACTTCAAGCTCACCCGCGACGCCGATGGCATCGCCTGGCTGTTGTTCGACCGCGAAGGTGCCAGCGCCAATACGCTGTCGGCCGACGTCATCGAGGAGTTCGATACCGTGCTGGCCGCGCTGGAAAGCCAGCGCCCGGCCGGCCTCGTCATCCGCTCGGCAAAAAAGTCCGGCTTCATCGCCGGCGCCGACGTCAACGAATTCCGCGGCGCGACCGATCCCCGCGCCGTCGAGACCGCCATCGGCCGTGCGCATGCGGTGATCGACCGCCTCGAAAATCTGAAAGTTCCGAGCGTCGCGGTAATCCACGGCTTCTGCCTCGGCGGCGGCCTCGAAGTCGCGCTCGCCTGCCAGTCGCGGATTGCGATCGACGGCGCCCGCTTCGGTTTTCCGGAGGTGATGCTCGGTCTGCATCCAGGGCTCGGCGGCACCGCGCGCTTCACGCGACTGGTCAATCCGATGCAGGCGATGACATTGATGCTGACCGGCAAGACCATCGACGCGCGGCGGGCAAAGTCGCTCGGACTGGTCGACGGCGTGGCGCAGGAGCGCCATGTCCGCAATGCCGTGAAGGACGCGCTGTTCGGCCATCTGAAGCGCGCCAGGCCAGGTCTCCTCAACGCGTTTCTGAACTTCACGCCGGTGCGCGGCTTCCTTGCAAACCGGATGCGGGCCGAAGCCGAAAAGGCCGCGCCGCATGAACATTATCCCGCGCCCTACGCGCTGATCGATCTCTGGGAAAAGCACGGCGGCGACAAGGCGGCGATGCTGGCGGCCGAAAAGACCTCGTTCGCCAATCTGATGGTGACGCCGACGGCGCAGAACCTGATCCGGGTGTTCTTCCTGCGCGAGCAGATGAAGAAGCTCGCAGGCCACGGCAACAAGGTCGGCCATGTCCACGTCATCGGCGCCGGCGCGATGGGCGGCGACATCGCGGCCTGGTGCGCCAGTCAGGGCATGCGGGTGACGCTGGCCGACATGAAGCCGGAGCCGATCGCCGGAGCCATGAAGCGGGCGTCGGACCTGTTCGGCAAGATCATGCGCAAGCGCACCGATGTGCGCGACGCGCTGGACCGCTTGGTGCCCGATATGGACGGCGAGGGCGTCCGCAACGCCGATTTGGTCATCGAGGCGGTGCCGGAAAAGCTCGAGCTGAAGCAGAAAGTCTATGCCGGGCTCGAGCCGAAAATGAAGCCGGGCGCGATACTTGCGACCAATACCTCAAGCATCCCGCTGCAGGATCTGCGTACCACCTTGCAGAAGCCCGAGCGGCTGGTCGGGCTGCACTTCTTCAATCCCGTTTCGCGGCTTCAACTGGTCGAGGTCGTCAGCCATGACGGCAGCGATCCCGACATGGTGAAGGAGGCGCTGGCCTTTGTCGGCGCCATCGACCGGCTGCCGCTGCCGGTCAAGAGTTCGCCGGGCTTCGTCGTCAACCGCGCGCTGACGCCCTACATGCTGGAGGCGATGCTGATGCTGGACGAGAACATCGACAAATCAGCCATCGATGCGGCGGCGGAGAAATTCGGCGTGCCGATGGGCCCGATCGAACTCGCCGACCAGGTCGGCCTCGATATCTGCCTCGATGTCGGCGACATGCTGCGCTCGAAATTCGGCGATTTGCTGCCGCCGACGCCGGCCTGGCTGCGCGACAAGGTCGCCCACGGCGAACTCGGCCGCAAGACAGGTAAGGGCTTCTATGTCTGGAAGGACGGCAAGGCCGACAAGGCGCCGGCCTCGCCCAATGCGGCGCAGCCGACGCCGGAAATGATCGACCGGCTGATCCTGCCGATGTCCAACGTCTGCGTCGCCTGTTTGCGCGAAGGCATCGTCGACGACGCCGACACGGTCGACGGCGCGATGATTTTCGGCACCGGCTATGCGCCGTTCCGCGGCGGGCCGCTAAACTATGCGCGAAGCCGGGGTCCGGAAAAGGTGGTCGAGGCGCTGCGCGCGCTCGCCGCGAAATTCGGCGGCAGGTTCACGCCGGATGCCGGCTGGGATAGTTTCAAATAGTCATTTTCGATTCGACAGCGCGGGGGGCCACAGACATGACCGACACCCAGGCCGTTCACGCGCCGCTGGTGACCTGCGAGGAGCCGCAGGGCGATCTCTGCACCCGCACGCTGGCGATGCCCGCCGATACCAACGCCAATGGCGACATCTTCGGCGGCTGGCTCCTGAGCCAGATGGACATCGGCGGCGGAATTTTTGCTTCCAAGATCGCAAAGTCGCGCACCGTCACCGTGGCGATCGAAGCCATGAATTTCCGCAAACCGGTCTATGTCGGCGATCTCGTTTCCGTGCATGCCAATCTGGTCAAGATCGGCAGGACCTCGGTCACCGTGCATCTGGAGGCCTGGGTGCTGCGCCGCAAGGAATTGAATTCGATCCTGGTGACCGACGGCAATTTTACCTATGTCTCGATCGACGACCACGGCCTTCCGCAGGCAATCCAGCACGGCGAGCCGCCGATATCGGCTTGACGATGTCAGTCATGGCGCCGCCGCTGCCGCGCGGAAGCGGTCAACCGATCGGTTTAAATCTCCCTAACGCGAACGTTCGATTCCGCCCGATGCCGCGGCCCGAATTTTAGAATTCCCGCCATATCGTCTGAGGCTGACGGGGCGTCGCACGATGAATTCAGCGCAGCAGGACATCAGGGAACGGTCGGGCTTCAAGGTCGTCTGCTGCGAGTGCGGCAGCCTGTCGATCAAGATGGCCGACTTCGCGAACGCCCCTGAAGACACCAAGATAGAGTGTGGCCGCTGCACCGCCGTCCGGGGTACGCTGGCGGAGCTGCATGTTCTGGCGCGACGCGGAAGCGATATTTTCGAGTTTTGATCCGGCGGGGAACGACCTTTGACACAGGCCTGGACCATCCGTTCGCTGACGGCGTTCGCGGGCTTCGCAATCTGGACGCTGTTTTCGATCCCGCTGCTGACCGGCCGGGCCGGCATTCGCGAGGCCTGGGACTTTCCTGCATATTGGCACTGGGGCATTCCGCTGTTGTTGCTATGGGCGGTGGCCGCGGGCTATTTCAGCAAGGACGTGCCGTGGAAGCTCGCGCTGTGGGCCGTGGCGGGGCACTTCCTCGGAGTGGTCCTGGTGAAGCAGCCGACAACCGATTTCGGCCTGTTGCCGCTCTCGTTGCTGCTCTTGGGATTGCCCGATCTCGGCGCCCTCGCGCTGGCGGTGTGGCTCGGCCAGCAGGGGCGCCAGTTGGTTCAGCCAGGCGCTTGATTTTTTCCGGATAATTTTTTCCAGCCTGGCAGACCGATATCCCTGCACGGGAACCTTTCCCCGGCGGCGCGGTTATCAGGCCTTACCGGGGCACAAGGGCGCCAGGAAAATGTCCGACACCTATATCATCGAAGTCTCTTCGCAGCCGGCGGGAATCGTCGTGCGCGATTCCGGCGGTTATCGTTTCTTCGCCGCCACCCACCGCTTCAATGCGCTGGAAGGCCGGCTGTTTCGCAATGCGCGGGAGGCCGAGCGCGCAGCGCTCCAGCTCGCCCGCGGCGATTTCAGGCTGGTGGCGTAAAGCATCCTCGCTTGTTCTTGATAGCGCGCCGCGCCTGTGGCCGACGAGCGAAGGCGGAAGTGACGAAGCAATCCGCTCGGCAGCTGCTGGAATGAGCGAACGTGCGTGGGCAGGATCCCTTTTTTGACCCATAAGTCGGTTCTCCGACGGTCACTGCGGAGTTCGGGAATTAGAATGTTTCCAATTTAGAGCGAGTCTTTTTGCCTGTGCGTAAGGAAGCCGCTAACGCCTCTCACCAGCGGCGATAATGTTTCGGCGATGGCAATACGGAATTGGCTTGGCAATGGCACTGATGGGGATTGTTGGTATCTGGTACGCCAGTAACGCACGAGCGCACTATCCGGGCTGCACGAATGTTCAAGCCGGCTTCCACGAGAAGGCGCGCAGCGCCCCGACCGTCCGATAGACGGGCGATAACAGGCATGCCCACGCGCAAGCGATTCGAACTCGATATTCTGTGCCCCAGTTGCGGTGCCGCCGGCAATGCGCGCGTGTCCGAGAATGACGGAGCCGACACCGCGAACGTTGCATTCAGGGTAGAAGGGTATCCGGCCGGATTCTCCGAAGAGAGACCTTCAGCCTCTCGCCACGAAACCCTGATCGCGTGCAGTTGCGGGCAAGTATTTTACCTGCTGTGAGCGCGTGCGACGAGCGACCGCATTCAATGGCGGCCGCAACCATGCTTTCAGTTACGCAAGCATGCTTTCAAGCGCGATTGTTTTTCGATGATTTGCATCGCCGGTGCAAGAAATTGAAGTACCAAGAGATTGAACTGCAATGGCTCGGGCTGACTTCCCTGATCTCTTCGGCAACGTAGCCCTCAATTCCCGCGAGCTGCGAAAATTGCAGCGGCTTGCGACGCCCGTCCGCTTTCGCTCCGGCCAGCGGATTATCGCTGAAGGCGAAATCGCCGGCGAGGTCTATGGTTTGTCGCAGGGCGTCGTGCGCGTCTACAAGAAGCTCGCCGATGGCCGGCATCACGTGCTGCGGTTTGCGCTGCCCGGCGAGTTGCTGGAATGGCCGCGCGGCGAACGCCATGGTGTTTCGGTCGACGCCATCGGCGCCGTTTCCGCCAGCCGGTTTGCGCGATGCGAGCTTTTGGAATTCGTTCAGGCCAGCCGCGCGATGTCGCGGTTGATGATCGATGCCGCGGCGGAGGAGCTGAAGCGCTCCCAGGACCAGATGCTGTTTCTCGGCCGGGGCGTGCCGGAGGAGCAGCTGACCGCGTTCCTCGCGAGCTGGCGCAGGCGCCTGCCGCGACGCGCCGACAGGTTCGTCTCCTTGCCGATGTCGCGCCGGGATATCGCGGCCCATCTCGGCATGGCGCCCGAAACCCTGACCCGGACCTTCGCGAAACTGGAGCGGAAGGAAATCATCGAGGTGGTCGCGGATGGGGTTGTCCTCCTGGATCTGAAGGAGAGCCCAGGCCGCGGCAAAAAGCCGGTCCTCGAAACACAGGATAGTTTCACCTGATTGCTTGCGACAGCCGGGCGCGCGGCGTCGCAAGCCAATCCCGCAATCCCGAGTAACGCAATCCCGGAAACTCGCGCCGAGGTGTTCCGGATCAGATCGCGCCTGACAATTTTAGTTGCGCGGCAGCCACATGATCTCGCACCGGCCATTGCAGTAATTACAATGCGCCGGTTGGGCAAAGGTGCTGGCCAGTTCCCATTCCTGCGATTCGTTGCTCCACTGCACGGTCGCGTGACCGATGATGTCATCCGATTGACAGTTGGAGCAGACGGGGGTGGTCCGTGTGGCCGGTGCCGCCCGTCGGGTGAAGCCTTTCGCCGGCTCCTGATTCGCGTGGAACGGATTGAGAAGCGAAGGATGTGTCATGTCATTCCCACTGAACTGCATGAGATCCTAGACTGATTCTGTCCAAGACTCGCCTCGGGAACTTTAAGCACAGCCGATGCGTGTGTCTCTATCGAAGCGGCCAATGCGCTGTGAATTGTGTTGATAGTCTGACCGCCCGAAGCTCCTCCCGATTCTTCGTCGCGAACCGTCGGCCGGCGCAGCGCTTTAATGGGGACGTGCCGCCAAATCGTCACCTTGCCGGCGAATTGCAGTCAAAGCGGCAGGCCTAACTGCAGCCGAGGCGTTTCGTATCGGGGAGTCGGTGAATTGGCCTATCAGATCGTCGCAATGAGAGAGAATGAGACAGTCAAGTGCGAACGGAGCAGCGTTCTGATCGCGATCGCCAAGGCGCGCGTCTGGGCCAGCGAGGGATGGCAGGTCGTCGTCACCGACGGCGAGGGAAAAACCCTGGAGCCCGCCGAATTCGACAAGCTGCTGGCGGCATAGTTTCGTTTCGGTCTTGCGTCGTCGTCATGGCCGGGCAAAAAGCGCGAAGCGCGTCTGCGCGCACCCGTCCCGGCCATCCACGTCTTTGCTTGGGCAAAAGGAAGCCGATTCTGGCGCGTTGACCGGACGCCGGAACCGCCGCACCATGGGCGCTGCTTCGCCCGAGGTGCCGCCCGTGACCGGACTGACCCACCGCCAATCCGTCGTGATCGTTGCATCGACGGCCATATTCCTGGGTGGATGGCTCGCCGCTGGCGCCAACGCACAGACGGTAACGATCGAGCAATATCAGCATCCGAAGAGCGAGAAGGATTTCAGCTTCAACAAGCCCTATTTCGAGGGGATCAAGGACGGGCTCGTCGCCTACAACATGTCGCTGGAAGGCAGATTGTTTTGCCTCGGTGGCGATCCTCCCGTCCTGACCTTCGACCGGGCGAACGACATTCTCATGCATTGGGCACGCAAGCGGGGCGGCGACGCAGCCCTCATGCCGCTCGGACTTGCGCTGCTCTACAGCCTGAAGGAAGCCTTTCCCTGCAAAGGCGCTCCCCGGTGAGACGGGGCTGATTTAACCAGGATTCACCTTTCGGCGCCGGGGGGCCATTGGGGCCGCTACTCCCGCGTTGACCGGACGCCGGAACCGCCGCAGCATGGGGCGTGTCCTTGCCCGAGGTGCCGCCGTGACCGGACTGACCCACCGCCAATCCGAAATCCTCAACATCGCCCGCGCCTTCGGCCGGGTGATGGTGGACGACCTCGCGAGGCGGTTCGAGGTCTCGGCGCAGACCATCCGCAAGGATCTCAACGATCTCTGCGATCACCGCTCGCTCACCCGCATCCACGGCGGCGCCATCATCGCCTCCGGCGTCGAGAACCTCGCCTATGAGGCCCGCCGCTTCGTCGCCGCCGAGGAGAAGAAGGCGATCGGTGCGGCCGCGGCGGCGCTGATCCCGAACGGCTGCTCGCTGTTCATCAATATCGGCACCACGACGGAAGAAGTTGCCAGCGCCCTCACTTCGCATGAGGATTTGCTGGTCATCACCAACAACCTCAATGTCGCGATGCTGCTTTACAGACATCCGCGCATCGAGGTGATCGTGGCCGGCGGTGCGGTGCGCCGCGCCGACGGCGCGGTGATCGGCTCGACCGCGATCAGCCTGATCGGCCAGTTCAAGGTCGATTACGCCATCATCGGCGCGTCGGCGATCGATGAGGAGGGCGCGCTGCTGGATTTTGACTATCGCGAGGTGCAGGCGGCCCAAGCCATCATCGCCAACGCCCGCAAGGTGATGCTGGTCTCCGATAGCACAAAACTGCGGCGCAGCGCCCCGGTCCGCATCGCCCATATCAGCCAGATCCAGACTTTCGTCACCGACGCGGCGCTGCCGGCCGGCCTCGCCAACATCTGCCACACCCGCGGCATCGAGGTGATCGAGGCGATGCCGAAGACCTCGAGCGATATCGATGACACCGGGCCGGAGATTCCGTCGACCGTCACGCGGCTGCGTTAGGGCGCGGGCCGGCCTACTTGAATCATGACCGCTTATCGTCGGCCTCATGGTTCGAGACGCGCGAAGACGCGCTCCTCACCATGAGGGTCTAACAAACTCATCCAGACGGGCGATGCGGAAGAGCTCATCCTGAGGAGCGGCCTCTTGGCCGCGTCTCGAAGGATGAAGTAACCGACGAACGCCCCAGTTCCCGCTTTTCGCTTGCTTTCACATTTGGTTGTGATTTATTCAAAATCGAAAGCCAAATCGCCAAAGTGAATAGGCGAACGCCGGGGAAGCGTCTTTGGACCGAATTTTCGACCTCGCGATCATTGGGGGCGGCGTTAACGGCTGCGGCATCGCGCGCGACGCGGTCGGCCGGGGCAATTCAGTTTTCCTATGTGAAATGAATGACTTGGCGAGCGGAACGTCGTCCTGGTCGACCAAGCTCGTGCATGGCGGGCTGCGCTACCTCGAATATTATGAGTTTCGTTTGGTGCGCGAGGCGCTGATCGAGCGCGAAATCCTCTGGCAGATCGCGCCCCACATCATCCGGCCCCTGCGATTCGTGTTGCCGCACCATGCCGGCCTGCGTCCGGCCTGGCTGCTGCGGCTCGGCCTGTTTCTTTACGACCATATCGGCGGCCGGGTGCTGCTGCCGCCGACCCGGTCGGTTGACCTCACCAGGGACGAGGTCGGAAAACCCCTGGTGCCGAATCGCTTCAAGCGCGGCTTCGAATATTCCGACTGTTTCGTCGATGACGCCCGCCTCGTCATTCTCACCGCGCGTGACGCGGCCGATCGCGGCGCCGACATCCGCACCCGTTCGCGGGCGGTCGAGATCCGGCAGGCCGACGGCATCTGGCACGTCACGGTCGAAAACACGCTGACCCGCGAACGCTCGGCCATCAAAGCCCGCGTGCTGGTCAATGCCGGCGGTCCCTGGGTCGAGCAGGTGCTGGCGTCGGGCGCCGGCGTCAACGCGCGGGCCAAGGTGCGGCTGGTGCAGGGCTCGCACATCGTGGTGCGAAAACTGTACGAGAACGACCGCGCCTACATGTTCCAGAACTCCGATGGCCGGATCGTGTTCGCGATTCCCTATCAGGACGACTTTACTCTCATCGGCACCACGGACCGCGACTACGAGGGCGACCCGGCCAAGGTGAAGGCCTCAACCGAAGAGATAAAATATCTCTGCGATTCCGTCAGCGAATATCTGGCAAAGCCGGTCAAGCCGGAAGACGTGGTCTGGACCTATTCCGGCGTGCGTCCGCTCTATGACGACGGCGCCAGCGAGGCCAAGGCCGCCACCCGCGATTACGTGTTTGAGCTCGACACCCCCGGCGGCGCGCCACTGCTGTCGATCTATGGCGGCAAGATCACTACCTATCGCCGCCTCGCCGAGGAGGCACTGGAGCGGCTGTCGCCTTACTTGCGCAGTTCCACGCCCCGCGACGTCAAGGCGCGCGGGGGCTGGACCGCGAAGGCGCCGCTGCCCGGCGGCGACATGGACGTCTCGGCAATCCCGGCGCTGACGGCGGAGTTGGTTCGCAATTATCCGTTCCTCACCCCCGCCCATGCCAACCGGCTGGCGCATGCTTACGGCACCCGCGCGGCAAAATGGCTCGGCGATGCGAAATCGCCGGCCGATCTCGGTCAATCCTTCGGCGCCACCTTGACGGAGAGCGAAGTCCGGTACCTGATGGCGTCGGAGTGGGCGTTGACCGCCGAGGACATCGTATGGCGGCGATCCAAACTTGGATTGCGGCTGTCGCCTGCCGAGATCGCGGCGCTCGACGACTGGATAGCAGCCCATCGTGTCTCCCTGGCAAGTCCCTTGCGTGAAGCAGGAGGGCGGACATGAGCGTTACGCTTGAGCATGTCACGCGATCGATCGATGGCTTGCCCGCCATTCGCGACGTCTCGCTGACGCTCGAGCGCGGCACGCTGAGCGTGCTGCTCGGCCCGACGCTGTCGGGCAAGACCTCGATCATGCGGCTGCTTGCCGGCCTCGATGCGCCGACCTCCGGCCGCGTGCTGGTCGACGGCAAGGACGTCACCGGCATCGACGTGCGCCAGCGCTCGGTGGCGATGGTCTACCAGCAGTTCATCAACTATCCCTCGCTGACGGTCTATGAGAATATCGCCTCGCCCTTACGGGTGCAGCGCCGGCCGCGCGAGGAAATCGACAAGCGCGTCCAGGAGGCGGCACGGCTCCTGAAGCTCGAGCCCTATCTCAAGCGCATGCCGCTGCAATTGTCCGGCGGCCAGCAGCAGCGCACCGCGATCGCACGCGCACTGGTGAAGGGCGCCGATCTGGTGCTGCTCGACGAACCGCTCGCCAATCTCGATTACAAGCTGCGCGAGGAACTGCGCACCGAATTGCCGCGCATCTTCGAGGCCTCCGGCGCGATCTTCGTCTACGCCACCACCGAACCGTCCGAGGCGCTCTTGCTCGGCGGCCGCACCGTCTGCATGTGGGAAGGCGAGGTGCTGCAGGCCGGCGATACCTCGAGGGTCTATCGCCATCCCGATACGTTGCGCGTAGCTCAGGTGTTTTCCGATCCGCCGCTCAACATCGTCGGGATCGAAAAGAAGAACGGCTCCGTGCAGTATGCGGGCGGCGTGCAGGCGCCGGCATCGGGACTCTATGCCGGCCTCGGCGACGGCACCTATCGGGTCGGCTTCCGCGCCCATCAGCTCGAGGTCGCCAACGGCGCGGCCGGCCGCCACGCCTTCCACGCCACCGTGACGGTGACCGAAATCACCGGTTCCGAAAGCTTCGTGCATCTCAGTCGCGATGCCTCCAACTGGGTCGCGGTGCTGCACGGCGTGCACGAGTTTCCGCCCGGGCATGTGCTCGATGCCACGCTCGATCCCAACAATGTGTTCGTGTTCGATGCGGCCGGGCGCCTGGTCGCCGCGCCGGGCGCGATGTGAGGGAGATGCCGCATGGCCCGCATTGACCTCGTCGATCTCGCGCATTCCTACGGCGGCAACGATGCGCCGCCCGAATCCTTTGCGCTGAAGCCGGTGACGATGACCTGGCGGCAGGGCGGGGCCTATGCGCTTTTGGGGCCGTCGGGCTGCGGCAAGACCACGCTGCTTAACCTCATCTCCGGGATCGTGACGCCGTCGCGCGGAAAAATCCTGTTCGACGGCGCGGACATCACACCGCTGTCAACCCAGAAGCGCAACATCGCGCAAGTGTTCCAGTTTCCGGTGATCTACGACACCATGACGGTCGGACAGAATCTGGCATTCCCCCTGAAGAACCGCGGCGTGCCCAAGCCGGAGATCGACGCGCGGGTCGCGGAGATCGCGGGCCTGCTCGACCTCACGCCGTATCTCGACCGCAAGGCGACGCGGCTGACCGCCGACGCCAAACAGAAGATCTCGCTCGGCCGCGGGCTGGTGCGCTCCGACGTCGCCGCCGTGCTGTTCGACGAGCCGCTGACCGTGATCGATCCCGAGCTGAAATGGCAGTTGCGCTCGAAGCTCAAGGCGCTGCACCGCGCGCTCGATCTCACCATGATCTATGTCACCCATGACCAGACCGAGGCGCTGACCTTCGCCGATACCGTGGTCGTGATGCATGACGGCAGGGTGGTGCAGAGCGGCACGCCGGCCGAACTCTTCGACAAACCCGCGCACACCTTTGTCGGCTATTTCATCGGCTCGCCCGGCATGAACATCGTGCCCGCCGAGGTGCGCGGCCGCGAGGCGCGGATCGACGGCCACACCATCCGGCTCGACCGCAACTATGACGGCCTGCCACCGGGAGCGAAGATCGAGATCGGCGTGCGCCCGGAATTCGTCGACGTCGCGCCGCCCGGCTCCGGCCTGCTGGCGGCCAATATCGAGCGGATCGACGATCTCGGCCGCATCCGTTTCGCACGCGTTCGCGTCGGCGACGTGAAATTCGCCGCCCGGGTACCGGCGGGATTTTCGGTTCCGGACAACCAGGCGGGATTGGTGTTCGATCCGTCGCACGTTCACGTCTACGCCGACAGCCTTCTGGTCGAGGGGACGTAATGGACAAGACCGTCAACCAGAAAGCCTGGTTCCTGGTGCTGCCGGTATTCCTGGTGGTGGCGTTCTCTGCCGTGCTGCCGCTGATGACGGTGGTGAACTATTCGTTGCAGGACACCTTCGGCCAGAATCATTTCTTCTGGAACGGCGTCGGCTGGTTCAAGGAATTGCTCGATCCCTCGACCGATCTGGGCAGCCGGTTTCTGGCGTCGCTCGGGCGCAACCTGTTCTTTTCCGCCGTGATCCTCGCGATCGAGGTTCCGCTCGGCATCGTGGTCGCGCTGTCGATGCCGCGCCAGGGCTGGAGCGTCGCCGCCTGCCTCGTGATCCTCGCCTTGCCGCTGTTGATTCCATGGAATGTGGTCGGCACCATCTGGCAGATTTTCGGGCGGCCCGACATCGGCCTGCTCGGCTATGTCCTGAACAATATCGGGATCAACTACAATTACGTGTCCAACGAGTTCGACGCCTGGGCCACCGTCATCGTGATGGACGTCTGGCACTGGACCTCTCTCGTGGCGCTGTTGTGCTACGCCGGACTGAAGTCGATTCCCGATGCCTATTATCAGGCCGCGCAGATCGACGGCGCCTCGCGCTGGGCGGTATTCACCGCGATCCAGTTGCCGAAGATGCATCGCGTGCTCCTGATCGCCGTGCTGCTGCGCTTCATGGACAGTTTTATGATTTACACCGAACCGTTCGTGGTCACCGGCGGCGGCCCCGGCAATTCGACGACGTTCATTTCGATCGAACTGGTCAAGATCGCGCTCGGCCAATTCGATCTCGGCAAGGCCGCGGCGTTGTCGCTGGTCTACAATCTGATCATCATCATCGTGTGTTGGATATTCTACACCGTCATGACCAACGCCGGCGCCGAGCGGCGGGTCGTCGTCAAGAAAAAGGGAGTCGCATGATGCATTCGATTCCCGGCCGCCGCATCATCCTTGTGCTGTTCCTGATCTTCCTGTTGCTGCCGATCTACTGGCTGGTCAACATGAGCTTCAAGACCAACGAGGAGATCGTCTCGACCATGACGCTTTGGCCGCACCGGCCGACCATCGCCAATTACGTGCTGATCTTCACCGACGAGAGCTGGTATTCCGGCTACATCAACTCGCTGAAATATGTCGTCATCAATACGGTGATCTCGATCTCGGTGGCGTTGCCGGCGGCCTACGCGTTTTCGCGCTACCGTTTCCTCGGTGACAAGCATCTGTTCTTCTGGCTGCTGTCGAACCGGATGGCGCCGGCGGCGGTCTACGCGCTGCCGTTCTTCAATCTCTATTCGGCGATCAACCTGTTCGATACGCCCTGGGCGGTGGCGCTTGCGCACTGCATCTTCAACGTGCCGCTGGCGGTATGGATCCTGGAAGGTTTTGTCTCCGGCGTGCCGCGCGAGATCGACGAGACCGCGTTCCTCGACGGCTATTCGTTCCCGCGTTTCTTCATCAGGATCCTGGTGCCCCTGATCGCCAGCGGCATCGGCGTCGCGGCGTTTTTCTGCTTCATGTTCTCCTGGGTCGAGTTGCTGCTGGCGCGCACGCTGACCTCGGTCAACGCCAAGCCGATCGCGGCCGTCATGACCCGCACCGTCTCCGCCGCTGGCATGGATTGGGGACTGCTGGCCGCGGCCGGCGTGCTGACCATCATTCCCGGCGCGCTGGTGATCTGGTTCGTCCGCAATTACATCGCGCGCGGCTTCGCGCTCGGCAGGGTGTGAGGGGAGGGCCGCATGGAAAACATCGCATGGATGGCCTGGACGCTGCCGACCGCGATCTTCTTCGCGCTGCTGGCATGCACGCTCGCGGTCATGACCTGGCTTGCGATCGCCTATCCGGAAGCTGAGCGCGTCGGAATCCTGCGGATTCCGACCACGCGCGGCGACCGGCTGTTCATTTCGCTGATCATGGCCGCCGTCATTCACCTGTTGTGGATCGGCCTCGTCGGCACCGACACGATTGTGACGCTTCCGGTCGGGGAAGAGGGCATTGAATTGTCGAGCCTGTGGCTCGCCACCGTGATTTCGCTCGTCTCGGCCGTTGCGATTTTCCGCACCGTCTGAGCAAGGCGAAAAAGAGCAGATCCGGGATCAACCCGGGCCTGATTGTGTTTGTCGCTGCAACGGAGGAAACAACATGCGACGCCTAGAGAAGAGCAAGGGGCCCTTGATCAGGACCCGCGTCTTGATGATGACGAGCGCAGTCGCGCTGATGGCGGCTTCGGCTGCGATCACTGCCCCTGCGTTTGCCGACGAAGCCGCCGCCAAGAAGTGGATCGACAGCGAATTCCAGCCGTCGACCCTGTCCAAGGACGACCAGATGAAGGAGATGCAGTGGTTCATCAAGGCCGCTGCCCCCTACAAGGGAATGGAGATCAACGTCGTCTCCGAGACGCTGACGGTGCACGAATATGAATCGAAGACGCTGGCCAAGGCCTTCGAGGAAATCACCGGCATCAAGGTCAAGCACGACATCATCCAGGAGGGGGACGTCGTCGAGAAGATCCAGACCCAGATGCAGTCGGGCAAGAACGTCTATGACGGCTGGATCAACGATTCGGACTTCATCGGCACCCATTTCCGCTACGGCCAGGCGGTCGACCTGACGGACTGGATGGCCGGCGAGGGCAAGGACGTCACCGATCCCCAGCTCGACGTCAACGACTTCATCGGCAAGTCGTTCACCACGGCACCGAACGGGCATCTCTACCAGCTGCCCGACCAGCAGTTCGCGAACCTCTATTGGTTCCGCTACGACTGGTTCTCCAATCCCGACTACAAGGCCAAGTTCAAGGCCAAATACGGCTACGACCTCGGCGTCCCCGTGAACTGGTCGGCCTATGAGGATATCGCCGATTTCTTCACCAACGATATCAAGGAAATCAACGGCACCCGGATCTATGGCCACATGGATTACGGCAAGAAGGATCCCTCGCTCGGCTGGCGCTTCACCGACGCGTGGCTGTCGATGGCCGGCAACGGCGACAAGGGCCTGCCGAACGGCTTGCCCGTCGACGAATGGGGCATCCGCATGGAAGGCTGCCGTCCGGTCGGCTCTTCCGTCGAGCGTGGCGGCGACGTCAACGGCCCGGCGGCGGTCTATTCGATCGTGAAGTATCTCGACTGGATGAAGAAATATGCCCCGCCGCAGGCGCAAGGCATGACCTTCTCCGAATCCGGTCCGGTGCCCTCGCAGGGCAATATCGCCCAGCAGATCTTCTGGTACACCGCCTTTACCGCCGACATGGTGAAGCCCGGTCTGCCCGTGATGAATGCGGACGGTACGCCGAAATGGCGCATGGCTCCGTCGCCGCACGGTTCCTACTGGAAAGACGGCATGAAGCTCGGCTACCAGGACGTGGGTTCGGCGACGCTCCTGAAGTCCACCCCGGTCGACCGCCGCAAGGCGGCCTGGCTCTATCTGCAGTTCATCGTCTCCAAGTCGGTGTCGCTGAAGAAGAGCCATGTCGGTCTCACCTTCATCCGTGAATCCGACATCTGGGACAAGTCGTTCACCGAGCGCGCGCCGAAGCTCGGCGGCTTGATCGAGTTCTACCGCTCGCCGGCGCGCGTGCAGTGGACCCCGACCGGCAACAACGTGCCGGATTATCCGAAGCTCGCGCAATTGTGGTGGCAGAACATCGGCGATGCGTCGTCCGGTGCGAAGACGCCGCAGGCCGCGATGGACTCGCTCGCCGCCGCCCAGGATTCGGTGATGGAACGTCTGGAGAAATCCGGCGTCCAGGGCGCCTGCGGACCGAAGCTCAACAAGAAGGAAACTGCCGAGTACTGGTTCGCGAAGTCCGCCAAGGACGGCAACATCGCGCCCCAGCGCAAGCTCGCCAACGAGAAGCCGAAGGGCGAGACCGTCGACTACGACACCCTGATCAAGTCGTGGCCGGCCTCCCCGCCGAAGCGCGCCTCGAACTGAGGTCAGCGTAACGAAAACAGCGAAGGCCGGGAGCAATCCCGGCCTTTTGCTATTGTCGTTCGGGCCTGCGCCAAGTGGCGCATCCCGGAATGACGATATAATAATTGGCCGTCCGCCTCAGGAGCCTCCGCTATGCGCATGATCTTTCGTTGCGATCCGGCATTGTCGGAGCATCTGCCGCGGCCGGTGCCGGCGCGAGGCGGCTTGCCGGACTGGCTGCGCGCGATGCCGGCGAAAGCGCATTCGGACATCCACGGCCGCGAGATCCGCACCGTCAAGCAATGCCCGCCCTTTGTCGACGCCATGGCTTATGGCGTGTTGATCCTGCTGCCCTGCGACGTCGTCGTCCAGCGCGGCGCATTTTCATGGGAATGGGACGTTCCGGAGCCGGCGACCTCAGGACATCCGCGGGCTCCCCTGAGCTTTCATGTCCCCGCCCAGTTTGCGGAAGCGCCGTTCGCGCGAGGAGGCCAGGCCGCGCTAAAATTCAACAGTTTCTGGACCATCGAGCTCGAGCCCGGCTGGTCGCTGTTCGCCACCCACCCGGTGAACCGGGACGAGCTGCCGTTTCGCCTGATTTCGGGACTGGTGGATGCTGATCGCTTTTACGATGGCGGCATCAATTTCCCGGCGCTGTGGACGCAGCCTGATTTTTCCGGCGTGCTGCCGAAGGGTACGCCGGTGGCGCAATGCTTTGCCGTGCCGCGCGCCGCGCCCGAACTCGTCTTCGAGAGCTTTGATGAGGCGCACAAGACAGCATACTCGAAGACGGTTTCCGAAGTGCTTGCCACGCCCGGCGTCTATCGCAAACGCTTTCGCGCGCGAAGAGGTCGAGCATGATCCCGAAAAGTGGATGCCGGTTTTCGGGCAAGATCATGCTCAAACAAAAAGGTTCAACCGCCTAGCGCGCGGCGCAGCGCGGCTTCGTCCAGCCACAGCCGGCCGTGCGGGGCCGAGGTCAGCGCCATCGCGATGGTGCCGAACATGGTTGGGCGCAGCCGATAGGCCGCCGCGTAAGCGCGCATCGCGCCGTCGAGGTCGCCGTATTCCTGCAGCACGGTGCCGAGATTGAGCGCGGCTTCGGCGTGGTCCGGCTTTTTCTCCAGCGCCGCGCGGTAGGCGCTGGCGGCTTTGTCGTAGTCACGCAAATCCTGCCGGACCAGGCCGAGATCGAACCATGCCGACGCGGGGGCATCGCCCGCCACCGCGCGTTCCAGCAGGGATACGGCGAGCGCGCGGTCGCCGTCCTCCCAGGCCAGCCGCCCGAGCCGCGCCGCGGCCTCGATGTTCTGCGGCACGATTTTCAGGATCGCCTGCCATGCCTCGCGCGTGGCAGTCCGCAGGCTTGCCTGGTATAGACTTGCCTGGTCGAGCGTGCGCGCCTTTTCCAGGAATCCCTCCCGTTGCGGCGCCATCGCGATCGCGCGATCAAGGTGGAATAGCGCTGCGTCAAAATCCTTGGCTGCGCGGGCGATGCGTGCGGCAAGCAGATGAGCTGCCGCATTGCCCGGCCGTTTTGCCAGGCTGGTCTCGACATGGCAGCGGGCGGACTCGATCTCGCCTTGCGAAAACAGCACCGCCGCCAGGAGATGGCTGAGCATGGGATCGCCGGGGTGGCCGGCCAAGCCTTGCTCGCATAGTTTGCGTGCCTCGTCGCGGCTGCCGGCATTGAAGGCGGCGGTGGCGCGGCGAACGGTTTCCTCGGCAGAGTGCTGGCTCATGCCGGCACATTAGAACAAAGGAGAGGGCCTGCAACCGCCGGTCATCGTGCTTTTGAAGCGTCATTCCGGGACGACGCGAAGCGTCGAACCCGGAATCCCGAAATTGTCGGCGCCAGATTCCGGGTTCGCGCTAACGCGCGCCCCGGAATGACGGTTTGGGCAGCGGCGTCCTTACTCCGCCGGATCCAGCGCGGCACTCAGCGTCGGATAATCCGTGTATCCCTTGGCGCCGCCGCCATAGAACGTCGCCTTGTCCGGCGCATTGAGGGGCGCGCCGCGCTTGAAGCGTTCGACCAGATCGGGATTCGAAATGAACAGTTTTCCGAACGCGATCAGGTCGGCCTCGCCCGCCGCGAGTACCTTGCCGGCGAGTTCGAAATCATAGCCGTTGTTGGCCATGTAGGCGCCCGCAAAGCGCTTGCGCAAGGAGGCGTAATCGAACGGCGCGATGTCGCGCGGGCCGCCGGTGGCGCCTTCGATGACGTGGAGGTAGACGAGTTTCAGGGCGTTGAGGTGATCGACGATGTAGTCGAACAGCGGCTGCGGATTAGAATCGGAGATATCGTTGGCCGGCGTCACCGGCGAAATGCGGATGCCGGTGCGCTCTGCGCCGGCTTCCGCTGAAACCACCTTGGCAACCTCGAGCATCAGCCTCGCGCGGTTCTCGATCGATCCGCCATAGGCGTCGGTGCGCTTGTTGGCGCCGTCCTTGGCGAACTGATCGAGCAGATAGCCGTTGGCGCCATGGATCTCGACGCCGTCGAAGCCCGCTTCCAGCGCGTTCGCCGTACCGCGCCTGAAGCCTTCGACGATCCCCGGAATTTCCTCCGGCGTCAGCGCGCGCGGCTCCGATACATCGGCGAAGCCGTTATTGACAAACGTCTTGCCCTTGGCGCGGATCGCCGATGGCGCAACCGGCGCGCCGCTATTCGGCTGCAGCGAGATGTGCGAGATGCGGCCGACATGCCAGAGCTGGATGAAGATGCGCCCGCCGCGCTCGTGCACGCGGTCCGTCACCTTGCGCCAGCCGGCGACCTGTTCTTTCGAATAGATGCCGGGCGTGTCCTGATAGCCCTGGCCCTGTTGCGAGATCTGGCTCGCCTCGGTGATCAGGAGGCCGGCGGAGGCGCGCTGCGCGTAATATTCGACCGCGAGCGGGCTCGGCACCAGCCCCGCGACCGCGCGGTTGCGCGTCAGCGGCGCCATCACCAGTCTGTTAGGGAGCGTGATCGGGCCAAGTTTATAGGGCTCGAAGAGTTTGGACGACGTGCTCATTTTTTTCTTTCGGGTAATTGTGGAGGCTGGGAGGTGAGGCGGGTCCGGCTAACAGGTATAGAGAAAGTGTGCACTGCGGAAGGCCGTGGCAAGCCGCCAGCCATTCAAAAAATGCAGTCTAGGCCCGCAAGATTCCGGCCATGTGACTTACGTCAACAGGCAGCGTATGCGGGTTGACGAAGGAAGATTCATTCGCAATCAGGAGCGGCACAGCACAGGCGATCTCCTAACCGGTGCCCTTGCGGCTGAACAGCACCGTCAGGGCGCGACCGGCGCGGCGGACTCTGCCGCTTTGCTCTATTGTTTACTGTCGTCATTCCGGGATGCGCCTCTTTGCGCAGGCCCGGAATCCATAACCCCGGACTGTGGTTATGGATTCCGGGCTCTCGCTCGCGAGCCCCGGAATGACCGTAGTTTATTAGCTCACCCCGAGAAAATCCCGCTTTCCGACCTCCACGCCGTTATGGCGCAGGATGCCGTGGGCGATGGCGGCGTGGAAGTAGAAATTCGGGAAGGCGTAGCCGCTGGCGAACTGCTGGCCCTTCAGCGTCATGTTGGTCGGCCCCACCGGGAACGTCACCTCGCGCGCATCGGCGCCGTCGAACTGCGCCGGCTTGAACGTCTTCACATAGTCGATGGTCCTGGCGAGCCGCTGCTTCAATTCATCGAAGCTCTTTTCGGTGTCGGGCGTGGTCGGCACCTCGCTGTGCGTGAGCCGCGCGCAGCTTTTTCCGGCGAAATCGCAGGCGAGCTGGATCTGGCGGCTGAACGGCAGCATGTCCGGATAAAGCCGCGCAGAGAGCAGCACCTCGGGCTGTATGTTTTTTGCCTTGCAGTGCGCCTCGGCCTTGGTGAGTAGCCCAGTGAGGCTGCCGAGGATCTGCAGGAAGGCGGGCACGGTCGCGTCGTAGAAGGACATGGGATGCTCTTTCGGTTGGTTGGTATCGCCGTCATTCCGGGGCGCTGCGCAGTAGCGAACCCGGAATCTCGAGAT